>DATDGX010000224.1:0-4240 GCA_036521875.1 Binataceae bacterium (SeqCode) | reverse complement strand
TCAGTTTTGAGAGGTCCGCGCGGAAAAAGTTGCGCGGGAATGAAAGCGAAGCTCGCCCTGCCCGATGACGGGGAGCGGGCGGAAAGGAAACGACAATGCGACGCAAGTTCAAGTGCGATCCCAAGTGGATCACCGTTCACCACGCGGCGAAATGCGCCGAACCCAACTGCCAGGTGGAGCTGCTTCACACAACCGGGCGCGCCTATTGGTCGCGGCCGCAACAGCGGCGTGGGGCTGCGACGGCTGACCGCACAACCCTCGATCACGCTCCGGGCCAGTATGCTAGTTCTAACAGGGCGAAGCCCGCATCCCGGCAGAACGGCAAGCGGACGAAAAAACTGTAAGGGGTTTCGCAAGTTATCCGCTGTCCGGCGTTCCCGGAGCGGCAGTCGCGCTCCTGGTGCGCGATGCGCGCGCGTCTTTGCGCCGCATCGCTTTGAAGCCGTTCACCAGCGCGTCGATCGCCCACTTGAAGCTCTCATCGACCTCGAGCGGAATTCCGAATCCACCCGCCGCTTCCAGCGTCGCGAATCCATGGACCGTACTGCGCATCGCGCGGATTGCGTGAAGTGATTCGCGGCGGTCGAGATGGTATCCGCCGAGGACCTCGATACAGACGTTGAGAATTTCGTCGCTGGCCGCGGTGAGCTCGCGATCACCGGCATCGGGGGCGCTCACGATCAACGGGTAGAGACCGGGATGGCGTTTGACGAACGAGCGATACGCGGCGGCGAGCGCGAAAATCGCGTCGTCGCCCGCCTTGCCGATGGTCGCGCGCGACATCGCGGCTCCCAGCGTGCGCAGCGCAAGCAGCTTCAACTCGCGGCGGAGCCCCGCCATCCCCGCAACGTGATTGTATAGCGACGGCGGTTTGATCTTGAGCGTCGCCGCGAGCTCCGCCAGCGTCAGCGCGTCCAATCCGCGCCGGTTCGCGATTTGCTCCGCCGCGCTGAGCACGGCCGCGCGATCAAGTCCCGCTGCGGCTGCCATCGCGAGCCTCCTTCATAAATTGAATAATCGCGGGCGCGACGACCTGCGGGTATTCGACGTGCGGATAGTGTCCGGCGCCATCCACCATCAGCCTGGTGCCGTGAAGATGACTGGTGACCCAATTCGCCTCGCTCACCGGGTCGGGAAAATCCGAGTCTTTGGTTCCCATCACGACCAGCACCGGCGAGCGGACCTCGGGGATGCGCGCCTCGCACGGCGCCTTTGACGCCCACAGCGTCGCGTCGAGCGCCTCGAGCCGGCCCGGCTCCGCGAGATTAGCCTTCAACGCGGCGCGATAGGCGGCGAGGTCGGCGGGCGGCGATGATTTGTAGAGCGAGCCGTAGTAGGTCGTCCAGAACGCGGGACCCCACGGCCGGATCATTCCTACTTTGAGCGCGACGTGCTGCCACGCCGGCATCGGAGTGGGCATCTCGCGGGCGAACGGATCGATGAGAACGATTCCCGCCACTTCCGCGGGATCTTGAGCGGCGGCCCATACCGCCGCCGCCCCGGCCATCGAGTTGCCGATGATGTACGCCTGCTTCGCGCCGAGATGCCGAATCATCGCGACCATGTCGGTGCCGACGGCGGCGGCCGAGTAGTCGGGCCATCCGGTGCTCGACGCGCCCATGCCGCGCAGATCCATCGTGACGACGCGGAAGCCGGCGCGCGCCAGGAGCGGCGCGAGAAAGCGGTACTGCGCGCGCACGTCGCCCATCCCGGGCACGCAGAGGACCAGCGGACCGCTGCCGCCGGAGTCGTCGTAGGCAAGGCTGCCGTCGCGACGGGTGAGCGTGTGCGTCGCGGGCGCAGGCGCGGCGGCCTCGGGAGCCGGCGGTGCCGCGGCGGCGGTGCCGCCGAAGGTCGCGAGCAGCGCGAAGGCCGCAGCGACGACGATGATCGCGCGCGACGCGAAGGTCGCGGGGCGGTCGCGGGTCGCGCGCGATGCGACGGTCGCAGCGGCGCTCGCGTTGAAGCCAGGGGTCGCGCGGCACGTGAACGCAGCGGCGGCCGGGTTTCCAGCTACGGTTGGCGGTTGTCTAATCTTCATAGGCATATGACTAATATAGTTAGTCCCACCATGCAAGCCCTCAAGTTTGTCAACCTGGTCGCCCTCCGGCGTGTCGCGATCCGGGCTGGTCGGTCCGATCGAGGATGGACGGTCGTCGCGCGAAAATTGCTAGAGTGACCCTCGATGCGGCGCGAGGTGCGCGCCGCGCGCCGAACCCACTTCGGAGGACACTCACATGCGCGCAACCGTGATGCGGAACCGAAAGCTGGTCGTCGACAACCTCCCCACGCCCGAGCCTGGTCCCGGCGAGGTGATCGTCAAAACTCTCGCGTGCGGAATCTGCGGCTCCGATCTGCATATGCTCAAGTTCGCCGACAAGCTGGTGGAAAGCTCGCGCCGCTCCGGCGGCGCGTTCGTGATGGACCTCCAGCGCGACATCGTGATGGGCCACGAGTTCTGCGCCGAGATCGTCGACTACGGCCCCAACACGCAGCGCCACTTCAAGCCCGGTCATCGCGTGTGTTCGATTCCGGTGCTGATGCGCGCGAGCGGCGTCGAGGCCGTCGGCTATTCGAACTCGAACCCAGGCGGCTACGGCGAGTTCATGCGGCTGACCGAAGCGCTGCTGCTCGAAGTTCCCAACGGGCTATCCACCGAGCGCGCGGCGCTGACCGAGCCGATGGCGGTTGGCTATCACGCGGTCGAGAAGGCGCGGCTGCAGCCCGACGACGCGCCGCTGGTAATCGGATGTGGTCCGGTGGGACTCGCGGTCACCGCGGCGTTGAAGCTCAAGGGCGCGCAGCCGATCGTCGCGGCCGACTTCTCGCCGCGACGCCGCGAGCTTGCGCAGAAGATGGGCGCCGACGTGGTGGTCGATCCCAAAACCAAATCGCCGTTCGCGAGCTGGGCCGAGATGGCGGTCTACAAGGATCCGGCGAAGGCGCCGCCGTTGCCGCCCTGGATACCTGGGCCGGCGCGCAGACCCGCGGTGATTTTCGAATGCGTCGGCGTGCCGGGTGTGATCGATTCGATCATGCTGGGGGCACCCGCCAACGCGCGCGTGGTGGTGGTCGGCGTGTGCATGGAGCGCGACTCGTTCGAGCCGATGTTCGGAATCAACAAGGAACTGAATCTCCAGTTCGTACTCGGCTACTCGGGCGAGGAGTTTGCCGCGACGCTGCACAATCTGGCGGAGGGACGCGTCAATGGCGATCCGTTGATCACGGGCAAAGTCGGTGTCGAAGGCGTCGCCAAGGCGTTCGAGGATCTCGCCTCGCCGGAGACGCACGCGAAGATCCTGGTCGAGCCCTGGCGCAGCTGATTCGATTCGATCGACGCTAGACGATTAGCTCGTTGCCGGTGCTTTCCCCTGTAGTTGAAGGAGGCGAGCCGGAATCTTCTGTGCCCAATAGTCCATCGCGTTCTGCGCGTCGCCCCATTGAAACGATGCTGCACCTTTGAGCCCCATGCCGCCTGCACGCTGGTCGACTGCTTCGGCCAGCAGCGCACCGGTGACTGAATCAGTTACCTTCATTTCGGCTTCTGCGGATCCCACGAACGCGTAGCTGTCAGTCGCGAGCGACTGCGCCATGTTGAGCACGCGAGCTTGCGGGACGATTACCGAGATGGTGCGGAGTCCCGGGACTGCGGTCGTCGCGTCCATCAGCGCCACTCGCAGCGTCATCACGCCGGGGCCCGGCTGATCCACGAGCGTGAAACTCTTGGCGAGGTTGCTCTGCAGCGCATTGTAGAAGTATTCGGTTAACACCTGCTGATCCGCGCTCGACACCTTCGAATCGGCGGCGGCCCAGAACTCAACCGGCATAAACTGTGTCCTGGTGTAGCTGCTCCATTGCGCGGCGGGATTTATCCAGGCCAGGGCAGCGCCGCCCTCGGGTCCGGGAGCCAACTTGGCCGCATCGGGGCCGAGAAATCCCGTGACGGAAGAAGGCAGCGGGCCACCCGACTGGAGCGCCTGCGCGGCCGCCGGCGCACTCTCAACCGTGGTCGAGCATCCTGAAGCCACCAGCATCAGCGCCAAACCCGCCGCGGCCAACCTGGCCGCAATTGTTTTTCGCACACTATTGGTCGTCACGATCTCCTCCATTCGGTGATTCAGTTACTGCTGACCCAGGCACTTTCCGATTCGCATGGAAAAATACGCCCGACAGGGACAGTGCGAAATGGGACGAAGGTCCGATATGATCTGCGGCGGAGAATAATCACGATGATCGGACT
>DATDGX010000223.1:0-3604 GCA_036521875.1 Binataceae bacterium (SeqCode) | reverse complement strand
GAGGATGTAATCGTCGATATCGCTTTCTCTGATCCGCTGAAATGGGAACCGGAGAAAATCGCCGGCACAGATCTTTTGGAATTTGCCGGAATCGAACCGATCGAGGTTCCGGTCCTGCCGCTTGAGCAACACATCGCGGAGAAGGTCCACGCATACACGAAAACCTACAGCCAAGGTCGCCGGAGCAGTCGCTCAAAAGATCTCGTCGATCTTGTCCTCGTGAAGCAATTCATGATGCTGGATGCCTCTCGCCTTCGCACTGCGCTCGTGGGAGTCGTCGAGGGAAGGCGTCAGCATGGTCTTCCGGATCGGTTCCCGCCACCGCCGCCCGAATGGGCGGTCCCGTACCGGAAGCTGGCCAAGGAAGTTGGTCTCGATCCGGACCTGCGTCAGGGCTATGCGCAAGCCGCGGCGCTGCTCGATCCTGTGCTGGCTGGCCGCGCGATTGGCCATTGGGATCCGCAGCAGGCTTCATGGATGTGACGCGCGGCGTCCAATTTACTGTGCCCAATATTGTGCCCTCTGTGCCCGAATTTGTGCCCTAATCGGAGATCAGTCGATAGCACTGGGTAACCGAGCGTCGCATTACAGTCACGAACAGAAAACCATTCTGCCCGCAGTGCTTTTCCCACCTTGTAGCGCCACCGAGCGATACCAGACTATCTTGATGTTCGGGCGAGGTTGCACAACTCACATGCAAGAGGTCCCTGGTTCGAGTCCAGGTGCGTCCACCACATAATTCAACCAGTTAGAAAGCTCTGCCTATGGCGAGAGTCTGAAAGAGTTCGCCGGTAGCCAGCGGCGCTGCGGGTCTCGCCTCGAGGCAGGCGATCTATATAACTAGTTAGCTAGTCGATCCTGATCGCGTCGGCCGCCTGCAGGTTTCGCGCGCCGGAAATCGCACCAATGGAATCCAAACAGCTACGCGGCGCAGCGCCGGTAACGCTCGAAGGCGCGAGCACGACGGAAATGTCAACCGTCGAGCGCCTCAAGCTGGCGAGCGAGGGGCTCTTCTACGTCCATTCAACGCACGAGAGCCGTCATACGATGCGTTCGGAGATCGACGCCTTGAGCGCGCGCGAGGCCGAGACGATCAGCGAGCATGCCAAAGAAATCGCCAAGCATTTCGGCATCTACAAACAGCGCGAGCGCAACGAAAGCGGCAAGAAGGACGGCGACTTCATCTTCATGGTGCGGGTCAAGAATCCCGCGGGCGGTGAGCTGACGCCCGCGCAATGGCTCGCGCTCGACGAGGCCGCCGATCGCTATGCCGACGGCAGCATCCGGCTTACCGCGCGCCAGGGCGTCCAGTTCCATTACGTGCGCGGGGACAATCTGCATCCGCTGATTCGCCATATCAACCGCAGCTACCGCGACAACGGCTACCAGTTGACCACGCTCGGCGCGTGCGGCGACGTGAACCGCAATACCGTCGCAAGCCCGATCGACGATTTGGACGCCGAGCTTCCGCTGGACTCGCGCGAACTGGCTCACGCGGTGGCGCGCGAGATGGCGCCGCGGAGTTCGGCGTACTACCAGGTGTTCCTCACCGACCGGAGCGGCGAACAGCTCGCGCCGCTGAACTCTGAGGAGCCGATCTACGGCGCGCAATACCTGCCGCGCAAGTTCAAGGTCGGCTTTGCGCATCCTCACGACAACAGCGTCGATCTGCTGACCAATGACGTCGGCTTCTTACCCCGCGTCAAACGCGGCGTGGTCGCTGGCTATGACCTCTACAGCGGGGGCGGGATGGGCATGACCCATAACCAGGCCTCCACGATGCCGCTACTCGCACTTTACCTGGGCGTCGTCCAACGCGAGCAGGTACTGGAGACGGTGCGCGCGATCGCGACGATACAGCGCGAGCATGGCGAACGTCGAAACCGGCGCGTGGCGCGCTGGAAATACACCATCCGCCGCATCGGAGTCGGCGCGGTCAAAGAGATTCTGCGCGAACGCTATAGAATCGCGCTGGCCGAGGCTCAGCCGGACCCGCTACCGCTGGTGCGCGATCATTCGGGATGGCACCGGGAAGCTGGCGACGGCGATCGTTTTTACGCCGGGATCATGATTCCCAACGGACGCGTGCGCGACGAGTCGAAGACTCGCTATCGGAGCGCGGTCCGCCACATCGTCACGGAGCTGGCGGAGATCGGCGTGCGCATCACGCCCAACCAGCATCTGCTGCTGGCGCACGTCCCGGCCGCGCGCCGCGAGTGGATCGAGCGGACGCTCGCCGATCATGGCGTGCCTTTCGATCGCGAAGTGCCGCCGATCCGGCGGCTCGCGATGGCATGCCCGGCCAAGCCCACCTGCGGCCTGGCGATGACGCATGCCGAGCGGGTGCTGCCGCGCTATCTTGCGGAACTGGAGGCGGCCGGGCTCGGAGACGTTGACGTGATAATCCGGATGGCTGGATGCCCCAACAGTTGCTCGCGTCCGCCAACGGCCGAGATCGGAATCGTTGGCTATGGCAAGAATGATTACGTCTTGATGGTGGGCGGCGCCCGTGACGGCAGCCGGCTCGCGAGGACGCTCTACCCGCGGCTCGGCGAGAGCGAGTTGATCGCGGCGCTAAAGAATCTCGTGAGGGCGATTCGCGATCGGAATCCGCAAGGCCTGTCCGCCGGCGATTACCTCGAACAGACGCCCGACGCGGAGCTCAAGGCGCATCACTTGGGCTGAGCGGCGATCGTCACTATTTCGTGCATGACGTACATGGCGGAGGCGAAGGTGGCGAGTTGTTGGATCCAATAGTCCCGGTCGCGGCAAGGGTAGGTATGGTAATAGCCGTCACCCCAAACAGACCAGCGCCAATGAACAACGCGTTAGTCGCAAAGAAGCCGCCCCCCGCACCGCCCGCGCTGTTGGCGCCCAGATAGAAGCCGCAAGCGACGGTTAGCTGCTGGCCGGTATGTATTTCCTGACCGGGGATGTTGGGGTTGATCGCATTGGTGACGTACAGTCTGCCCTCATTGACGTAGAAGTCCGTAAACTGAGTGCAATTCTTGTATCCGGGACGAGGTTGGCCATCGACGTACGTCGCATTGGCGTCGGTTCCTCGGATGGCTGCAATAGCGTTGGGGGTATGAATTTCGAAGCCGCCGCCGGCGGTCCGCAGGTCTCCCAGGATGAGCGCGCGCAGCGATCCGCCGATAAGACCGACCTTGGTCGGAGCCGCGACGCCGTGCACTAACGCGCTGTCATCGATCAACAACGTGCTCGACTCGTTCAAGGTGATTTGGCCGTTGTCGACCAGACCGATCACCACTTGCGAGGCCGGCGCCGTCGTAATCTTGTCGTGAAGCTGGATGGGCATGGAGACCGCAGCGGGGGTCGTGACGCCTGCCCGCTCGATCTGCGCCGTTCCGGTCAACTGAGTGATCGTTCCTACGGACTGCGCGTACGCCACCTTTGGAAGGCTTACGCACGCCAACACGAGAAGGGCTAACAGCCAAGTAAGTCGGTATCCGCCGCAAGCTATTCTCATCGAACCCCCAGCCTTTCTGCGGTTTTCGCTACTTTTTGACAAACCGCCTTCGGGCCTTAAAAAAACTACGGCCGTCTCATTACGTTGGGCAAACGGACGCTTCCATCTACTCAC
>DATDGX010000222.1:0-2526 GCA_036521875.1 Binataceae bacterium (SeqCode) | reverse complement strand
GAACACGGCGCCAGGCTCGGTCACCTTGGCAATCTCTGTGTTCTCCCTGATGATCGCGACGGCGCCTTTCTTAAGGATCAGCACCCGGGCGGTCCTCGAATCATCGGCGATTACAGTCTCGCCGGCTTGATAGGTCACGAGTGGAAGGGCGGCGATGCTGTTCTGGGAGGTGGGCTCTTCGGAATTAAGAGGCGTCGTACGATGAATTTTTTTCTCACTGTTCTCACCAATTGTGTCCCAGTGAGAGTTGACCACCTGGAATGGACGCACGAGTTCAGAAGAATGCAACATGGCAGAACCTCCTGGTGACCGGTTGATGACGAAGAACGATGCCTTCGCCGGCTGAGAAAGACTTTAAGGGCCGCTGAATTTGCCCTTAAGGTCCGCCTGATTATTTCTTAATATTGCCGCAGTGCAGCAACGCCCGGAGGAGGTCGTCGAGGTGCAATTTCGCTTTGAGGACTATGCCCTGGATATCGAGCGGCGCGAGCTTCGGCGAGGTGCCCAGCAGATCGCCGTCGAGCCGCAGGTTTTCGATTTGCTGGTTTACATGGTTCAAAATCGAGAGCGCGTCGTCACCAAGGATGACCTGCTGGACGCGGTTTGGTCCGGACGTTTCGTTTCGGAGTCGAACTTGACCACACGCATCAACGCCGCGCGCAAAGCGGTCGGCGACAGCGGTCAAGAGCAGCGATTGATTCGTACCATTGCGCGGAAGGGCTTTCGATTCGTCGGCGTCGTGAGTGCCGCGGCCGAGAACGCGAGGGACGCGCCTACGAGCACCGCTCCGACAGGAATGCCGTTGCCGCTCCCGGACAAGCCGTCGATTGCCGTGCTGCCCTTCCAGAACATGAGCGGCGATCCTGAGCAGGAGTATTTCGCCGACGGCGTGGTGGAGGAGATCATTACCGCGCTCTCGCGCGTGCACTGGCTTTTCGTTATCGCCCGTAATTCCAGCTTCACCTATAAGGGCCGCGCTGTGGACATAAAGCTGGTCGGGCGCGAGCTGGGCGTGCGATACGTGCTCGAAGGCAGTGTACGCAAGGCAAGTAACCGCGTGCGGATCACGGGACAGCTGGTTGATGCGACGACCGGGGCTCACGTCTGGGCCAATCGCTTCGACGGCGCGCTGGACGACATTTTTGACCTTCAGGACCAGGTCACCGCGAGCGTCGTTGGGGCCATCGAGCCGCGGCTGCAGCAGGCCGAGATCGAGCGCGCGGGGCGAAAGCCGACAGAGAGCCTGGATGCTTACGACTACTTCTTGCGCGGGATGGCCAGCTTCCATCTCTTCACGAGAGACAGCCTCTTGGAAGCCAGGCGACTTTTCCAGCGCGCGACGGAGCTCGATGCCAACTACGCCTCTGCTTACGGGATCGCGGCATGGTGCGTTTGCCTTAGCAAGTCAAACGGCTGGTTGTTTGATCCTGAGCGCGAGATCGCGGAGGGAGTGAGATTGGCGCGTCGCGCGGTGGCCGTGGGCAAGGATGATCCGACGGCGCTCTGGTCGGGCGGAATTAACCTAGCTTATCTCGCCGCCGAGCTCGAAACGGGTGCCGCCTACATCGACCGCGCGATTGTTCTAAATCCAAACTTAGCGGCAGCGTGGAGCGCGAGCGGTTGGTTGCGCATCTATCTTGGAGAGCCGGCGAGCGCGATTGAGCGTTTAGAGCGATCCAGGCGGTTGAGTCCGCTCGATCCGATCGCTTACATGGGCTATGCCGGTATGGCCCTCGCACTCCTCCTCGCTGATCGTTACGACGAGGCCGCATCTTGGGCGGCGAAGGCGATAAACGAGCAGCCGAACTGGGCTATGCCGTTGCGTGTGGCGGCGATCGCCTATGCTCTGTCGGATAGGATCGTCGAGACGCGGGAGGCGATGGCCCGGCTGCGCGAGTTCGATCCCACACTGCGGCTATCCAATCTTGAAAAAGTGGCTCCTCCGTTCCGGCGGCCAGAAGACCGCGCCCGCTACGCCGACGGCTTGCGCAGGGCGGGGCTTCCCGAATGAAACCTAAATAAGGCGGCGCGAGTTCATCGCCTTCGACCGAGATCGGTTGCAGCATCACAAAGCGTGCTGAAGCACCTACTCCTACTCGCGGGATTATCACCGCGAAAGCGCAGAGGGACTAGAGGTTCATGACGGCCTAGAGGTCCGCTAATGGGATGGTCCGGCCGTGCTCCTGCCCCGCCAGTGACGAATCTGGCAAGGGGCTCCGAAGACAAAGGAGCACGCCATGTCCCAGAACCTCAACAGCGCAGTTGCCGTGATCGGCATTGATATCGGTAAAAACTCATTCCACGTTGTCGGGCTGGACGATCGCGGCGCGATCGTGTTGCGTCAGAAGTGGTCGCGTGGCCAGATCGAAGCACGGCTGGCCAATATGCCGCCGTGCCTGATCGGCATGGAAGCTTGCGTTGGTGCGCATCATCTCAGTCGGAAGCTGAAGGCGTTGGGTCACGATGCTCGATTGATGCCGGCGAAGTATGTGCGCCCGTACTCGAAGGGACAGAAGAACGACTTCC
>DATDGX010000221.1:0-1662 GCA_036521875.1 Binataceae bacterium (SeqCode) | reverse complement strand
TCCTATCGCCTGTTCGAGCGCAACTTCGCCCGCGAGAAACTGGTTGGCCGCCTGCAGAAAATTTATGCGCGCGTCGTAGTTGCGCTTGAGCGCTCCGCTCAGGCCGTTGAAATCGAGTTTGCCAGACTGGTACCCAATCAGCGCGACCTCGAAGTCCTGGCGCGCCAGCGGCGTCAGCGAATCGCGGTACAGCAGCGAGGTCTCATAACCATACTGTGCCGATCGATAGAGCGTGGTGACCGTCGCGGCGGTCTGGCTGCGCACCAGGTTGAGGTCGGAGCGGGCCGCCTCCAGGCTGACGCGCGCGCGCTCGACGTCTTCGTTCTGCTTTAGCCAGAAGAACAGCGGCACGTTGAGTCCGATCGCGAGCACGTGATCCTCGGTCTGACTCGGGCGCGGCGCGAAGTTGGGAATCAGGTAGTTGTCGAACTGGTAAGCAAGTGTGAAATCGGGCAGATACTCCATCTTCGCAAGACGAAGCGCGGTGTCGGAGTTACGCTCGGTCAGCGCCGCCTCGAGGATCTCCTGGCGTGCCGCGGTCGCCAGGTCGACCAGTTGCGCAAGCGCTGCGCGGAGCGCGTCGAGCTGGAGCGTACGATTGACGTCGAGCGGCGAGCCCGGCGGGCGGTAGAGAAGTTGATTCAAGGTGGTTTCGTCGTTCGCGATCGCGGTGCGATACTGAAGCTGAAGGTTTTTCGCGGCCGCGAGATCGAACTCGGCGCTGATAAAGTCGGTCTGCGTCACCCGGTTCGCGGCATACGAAATCTGCGTCACTCTCAGCACCCGATCCAGGTTCTGCACGTTCTCGGCGTTGATCGCGCCGAGCGCATCGTCGAGCACCAGTTGGTAATAGGCGGTCTCGGTCGCGGCGCGAACGTCGCGCACCGCCGCCTCGTATACGAAGCGCGCGATCTCTGCGTTTCGCTTCGCCTGGTCGGCCTGCAGCAGCGCCTTGCCCGGGAACTGGAACGATTCGGTTGCGTTGTATTCGCGCAGTGAAGCACGGCCGAATGGATTTTTCGGACTGTCGCTGTTCGTGTAGGTGAAGATTGGATCGTTGGGGGCGTAAGCCTGCTTGATAGAATGCTCCGCCGCATCCCATCGGTAGCGCGCACCCTTGATCATCGGGCTCGATTCCAGCGCGATCTCGACCAGTTGATTGACCGTGAGCGCGGACTCAGCCGCCGAACCCGGCCCGGCTGCCAGCGCCGTCAAGGTCGCTACCGCAAGAGCCAGTATCGATTTCTTAGCTCGCATCGGCGCTCCTCGGTCCGCGTCTTTCGGGGCGATCCGCCTACCTTGTGCTGCGCAAGCCGGCGTACCCGCATCTAAACGCGGTTAGCGCGCCGGCGCCGCCGTAGCAATCAAACCAGTATTAAATCCGTTTGAGGCAAGGAGCGAAAGCGCGTCGCCGTCGGGCGGTGTCCAGTCGATGTGTCAGGACCGGAGGTTGACAATTGCGCGCAAGAGGTTGCGAATTGCGCGCAACAGGAAAGTGATCGCTAACTCGAAGGCTGAGCAGCGCTACTGTCCGGCGACCTTGTTGCTCGCCTTGGCGGCGCGCTGAAGCGCTCGTAAGTACATTACGACTTGCCACCGCTCATCGATCGACATCGCATCGTCGTAGGCGGGCATCACGATCCCGCCGTCGCGGATGGTGCC
>DATDGX010000220.1:0-6228 GCA_036521875.1 Binataceae bacterium (SeqCode) | reverse complement strand
GAGGCCAACGAGGCCGAGGTCATCCACTTGATCAAGCGCGAGCGCGCGCGCCGCGAAGAAGCGCTCGAGTTCGCGCGCAAGGCGAATCGCGCCGACCTGATCGCCGAGAACGAGACCCAGTCGAAGATGCTCGCGGAGTATCTGCCGGCGGAGCTCGCGCCTGACGAGGTCCGCGCCGCGATCGGCGAAATTGTCACGGGCGGCGCGAATCAGATGGGCGCGGTGATGAAGGCGCTGCGCGAGCGCTTCGGCGCGCAGCTCGACGGCAAGCTCGCTAGCGAGATGGTCAGAGAAGCGCTCGCGAAGAAGTAGCGCGTCGCGCGCACCCCTTACCGTCACATCGAAAAGGAGATCGATGCAGCCACTGAGCGGAAAGGTCGCGCTGGTCGCGGGCGGCACGCGCGGCGCCGGCCGCGGGATCGCGGTCGAGCTGGGCGCTGCGGGCGCGACCGTTTATGTGACGGGGCGCACGACGCGGGATGCGCGCTCGCCGATGAATCGCGCCGAGACTATCGAGGAGACGGCGGAACTGGTCTCCGCGCGCGGCGGCAAAGGTATCGCGATTCAAACCGATCACCTGGTCCCGGATCAGGTGGCCGCGCTGCTGGAACGGATCGGCGCGGAGCAAGACGGACGCCTCGACCTGCTGGTCAACGACGTATGGGGCGCCGACCATCTGGCGCAATGGGGAGTTCCGTTCTGGGAGCACAACCTCGCAAACGGCTTGCAGATGCAGGCCCTCGCGGTTCACACCCATCTCATCACGAGCTGGTACGCCGCGCCGCTGATGGTCAGGCGGGGGCAGGGCCTCATTCTCGAGATTACCGACGGCATCACCAGCGCATATCGCGGGTCATTCTACTATGACCTCGCGAAGTCATCGGTGAATCGATTGGCTCAATCGGAGGCCGGGGAATTGCGCGCGCACGGGATCGCGGTGCTCGCGCTGAGCCCCGGATTCCTGCGCTCTGAGGCGATGCTGGAAAATTTCGGCGTGACGGAGGCCAACTGGCGCGACGCGATCACGAAGAATGCCGACTTCGCGGTCTCCGAGACGCCGGCGTACATCGGGCGCGCAGTGGTGGCGCTCGCCAGCGATCCCGCGATCATGCAGCGCAGTGGTCAGGCGGTCGCGACCTGGAACCTCGCGAGAGAGTACGGCTTCACCGACGCCGACGGGACTCAGCCGGATTGGGGCGCACACGCGCGCGCACATATGGGTTTCGATCCGGGCTGAAACGAGCGGTCGCCCGGAACTGAATCATAATGTGAATCGTGGCGCTGGCGCGCTGCTGCTGCGCCCGCTGCGGACTAGTCCGCGGCGCGCCCCTGATTATTCCGTAAAGCCTCTGCCCGCCATCATCCCGCCGTCGACGACCAGCGCGTGGCCGGTGACGAACGATGCGTCGTCGGAGGCCAGGAACAGCACCGCCGCGGCGATCTCGCGCGGGTCCGCGATTCGTCCGAGCGGATGGCTCTTCGCAAGCTGCTTCTTCAGCCCCTCGATCTGATCGACGATCGGCCCGAGCAGCGGCGTATCCACCACGCCCGGACATACGCAATTGACGCGCACGCCCGCGGGCGCGAATTCGAGCGCGGCGTTGCGCGTGAGCCCGACCACGCCATGCTTCGCCGCGTTGTACGCCGACAGGCCGGGACTTCCCATCAGCCCCGCGACCGACGCGGTGTTCACGATCGCGCCGCGCCCCTGCTCGACCATCACTTTGCCCGCGTACTTGAGCCCCCAGAACACGCCGGTCAAGTCGATTCGAATCGTGTTCTGATAATCCTCGACGGTGGTCGAGGCGATCGGCGCGCTGATGCAGATGCCCGCGTTGTTGAACATGACGTCGAGGCGCTTGAATTTTTCGATCGCGCGCGCGACCAGGTTCTCGACCGCGGCTGCCTCGCCCACGTCGGTCGCGACAAACAGACCGCCCAGCTTTTCCGCGATCTTCGCGCCCTCGCTGCGTTCCAGGTCGCCGATCACGACCTTGGCGCCTTCGGCGGCGAAGCGTTCCGCCGTGGCCTTGCCGATTCCCGATACGCCGCCGGTCACGATCGCGACACGGTCCGCCAATCTTCCTTGCGCCATAACTTCCTCCATCTGGTGCTCGCAGCGCGCGCCCGGAGCATCATTCCCGTTGAATATCATTCCTATTGCATGGCGCCGCGCCGCTCCGCCAGCAAAATCGCGCCGGTTGACGCCCTCGCGCGTTTCCCTGTACCAGTTGAGGAATAATTCCAACCCGTTCAGAGGTAACTCCCGATGGCGATTGATTTCACGATGCCCGCGCACGTGATCGAAATCCGTGACAAGGTCCGCGCATTCATCAAGGACGAAATTGAGCCGGCCGAGGCCAAGATGCGCGAGAACGGCAACTGGCGCGAGGGGATAATCGAGCTGCGCCGCAAAGCGCGCGAGCGCGGCCTGTGGCTCCCGCACATGCCGCCGGAGTTCGGCGGCATGGGGCTCGGACCGATGGCGATCGCCACCATCTCCGCGGAATGCGGCCGCACCCGGCTCGCCTCGTTTATCCTGAACGTGCAGGCGCCCGACGAAGGCAACATGCACACGCTGCTGCATTTCGCGACGCCGGCACAGAAGGAAAAATATCTGCGTCCGTTATGTGACGGCAAAATCCGCTCCTGCTTCGCGATGACCGAGCCGGAGGCCGCCGGCTCCGATCCCACCCAGATCAAAACCAATGCGGTCAAGCAGGGCGACAACTGGGTCCTCAACGGACACAAGTGGTTCATCTCGGGCGCGCACGGAGCGAAGTTCGCGATCGTGATCGCGAAGACCGATCCCGACGCCGAGCCGCCGCAGGCGCGCAACTCCGCCTTCCTGGTCGACCTGCCGAATCCCGGCTTCCGCATCGTCCGCGACATCGACACCATGGCGGGCAAGGGAAACCATTGCGAGATCATGCTGGAGAACTGCGTGGTGCCTGCCGATGCGATGCTGGGCCCGCGCGGGCAGGGGCATACCCTGGGCCAGGTGCGCCTGGGACCGGCGCGGCTCGCGCATTGTATGCGATGGATCGGCAGCGCCGAGCTGGCGCTCGAGATGATGGTCAGGCGCGCGATGGAGCGCCGCGTGCAGGGCGGGTTGCTGGTCGACAAGCAGGCGATCCAGTTCATGATGTCGGAATCCGCGATGGAGCTGTACACCGCGAAGCTGATGGTGCTGCATGCCGCCTACCTCATCGAGAACAAGCTGCCGTTCAAGCAGGAGGTCTCGATGGCGAAGCATCACGTGGCGAACATGCTGTGGAAAATCACCGACCGCGCGATCCAGGTGCATGGAGCGCTCGGCTACTCGACGGATACGCCGCTGGAATCGATGCTGCGGCACGCGCGCTCGGCGCGGCTGGTCGATGGCGCCGACGAGGTGCATATGTCGCAGATCGCGCGCAACGTGATCGAGGCCTTCAGACGCGACGGCACCACCAGCGCCGCGACCGGCGCCGGTCTGCTCTGAGAGCGGACGGGCGCGCGCTCTCAACCATCGCCAGGAGCTCACGATGGCGCAAGCAAACGTCGAACCGTTTCGAATCGCGGTGCCCGATGCGACCCTCGCCGATCTCCGCGAGCGCCTCAAGCACACCCGCTTTCCCGACGAGGTTCCCGACACCGGATGGGAGTACGGCACCAACCTCGCCTACCTGAAAGAGCTGGTCGGCTACTGGCACGATCGCTACGACTGGCGCGCGCACGAGCGCGAGCTCAACCGCTTCGCGCATTTCAAAGCTCCGGTCGACGGACTGGGCATCCACTTCATCCATGAAAAAGGGCGCGGACCGAATCCCAAGCCGCTGCTCCTCCTGCACGGATGGCCCGGGTCGATCTACGAGTTCAACGAGATCATCCCGATGCTCACCGATCCGGCGGCGCACGGCGCCGACCCGCGCGACTCGTTCACCGTCATCGCGCCGTCGCTGCCCGGATACGGATTCTCCGATCGTCCGCGCGCGCGCGCGATGAACATCCAGGCCATCGCCGGGATTTTTTTCAAGCTGATGAACGAAGTGCTCGATTACCATCGCTTCGCCGTGCAGGGCGGCGATTGGGGCGCGGCGATCGCCTCGCGGATGGGCGAAGTCAATGCGGACCATCTCTATGGCATCCACCTCAACATGGTCGCCGCCGGACCGGCTGAGGGACGGCGCAAGGCGCCTGAGCTGACCGCGGAGGAAAAAGTCTTTCTCGGCGATGCGGAGAAATTCCGCAACCAGGAAACCGGCTACCAGTGGATTCAGGGCACCAAGCCGCAGACGCTGGCCGCGGGGCTGAATGATTCGCCGGCGGGGCTCGCGGCGTGGATCGTCGAGAAATTCCGCACCTGGAGCGATTGTCACGGCGATGTCGAGAAGAGCTTCACCAAGGATCAACTACTGACCAACGTGATGATCTATTGGATCACGCAGACGATTAATTCGTCGACGCGGCTCTACTACGAAGCGCGGCATCATTCGTGGCGGCTGCAGCCCGACACGCGCATCGAGGCGCCCACCGGGGTCGCGATGTTTCCCGGCGAGCTCGTGCGTCCACCGCGTCACTGGGCCGAGCGGATTTACAACATCAAGCGATGGACCGTGATGCCGCAGGGTGGGCACTTCGCCGCGATGGAAGAGCCGGAGCTGCTGGCCGGGGACATCCGCGAGTTCTTCCGCGGCCTGCCGTGAATAAGCAGTTCCGGGGACTAGCCGCCGAGAGCTAAACCCCCACCTGGCGGCCCATCCGCGCGTCAAACTCCTGCGCCACCTTCTCGTCGTTCTCCATCATTTGCTCGCTGTCGAACTCCGCGAAAGCCATCACGCCCATGTTCGAGTACGCGCGCCGGATCTTGGGTCCCCACAGCCCGATATTCTTGATGGTTGGGACAATTCGCGAGAACAGCCGCGACTGGAACTGGCGCATCTCCTGCGACGAATCGACGTACTCGACGCACTGTTCGACCGGCAGTCCGACGGTTTCCCACACTTCCTCCGAGCGGAAGCGATCGCGCATCAGGTAGGAAGCCTCAACCGCGAATTCTTCGCGTTCATCGCGCTCGGCCTGGGTGAGCTGAGGATAGTAGTCGCGCAGCGCCAGGCGCCCGAACGCAACGTGCCGCGCCTCATCCTGCATCACGTACGCGTTGACGGCCGCGGCGAGCGAATTTTTCGCGGTGTCGCGGATACCCGCAAACGCGGCCAGCGCGAGGCCTTCGATCAGCACCTGCATCCCGAGGTACGTCATGTCCCATCGCGAATCGCTCAACACGTCGTTGAGCAGACGCTTCAACGGCGCGGTAATCGGATAGGCAAGATCAAACTTCTCGTGAAGCAGGCGCGAGTAGGTCTCGACGTGGCGTGCCTCGTCCATCACTTGCGTCGCCGCGTAGAACTTGGCATCGACGTTGGGAACTTGCTGGACGATTTTCGCCGTGCATATCAGCGCGCCCTGTTCGCCATGCAGAAATTGCGAGACCGACCACGTTTGCATATGGCGGCGCAGCTTGGCGCGCTCCTGGCGCGTCAGGCGGTTCCACACCTCGGAGCCGAAAATCGAGATGGACTCGTCGGGAAGCCCCTGTGGATTTTCGGGGTCGAGGTCTTGCGACCAGTCGATGCGCGTCGAGGTGTTCCACTGGAGATTCTTGCCCTTCTCGTAGAGCTTGCGGAGCGCGTCGCTGCCCTCCTGGTATTCCCACTTGAAGACCGTGTCGAACTTGCCCGGCACCGTCCATTCGGTTGCATCCACCGGAGTCGCATAGCGCTGCTTGGTACTCATTAGAAATTATCTCCTGAGACGGCAGCTTTCCTTCTAGCCCGCCATCTTATTCACGCGCAAGCGCGGGGCAATTTGCTGCCGACGTGAGCATCGTTGCGGGCCGAGCCAAACCAGATCGGGCGGAATTTTATGGTGGCTTTCGATCCGGCTGTTACAGGTCGCTACACGCGGATCAGCTCATCGAGCGCATTTTGTTTTTGGAAGGACTGCCCAATCTTCAGGATCTCGACAAGCTGTTGATCGGCGAAGACGTAAAGGAAGGCCTCGAGTGCGATCTGAAGCTCGAGATAAAGGCGCTTGGCGATTTGCGCGGCGCGATCGCGCACGCCGAGACGGTGAAGGACTATGCCAGCCGCGATTTGCTGCAAGACATACTGGACGCTGAAGAGAAGAGCATCGACTTCATTGAGGTGCAGCTCGATTTGATTGGCCGGATCGGAATCGAGAACT
>DATDGX010000219.1:0-61736 GCA_036521875.1 Binataceae bacterium (SeqCode) | reverse complement strand
GAAGTCACTGCCGAAGACGGGGCGATGCGATCCCAGCAGGACCCATCCGATTTGCGCGTCGGCCGCCGCCATGATGTCGCGGCCCGGATCGTCGCTCCAAATCGTCTCGGGCGCGATATGCGCCTTGCGCGCGCTCGCATGCTCGAGCGCCACCGCCAGCGCGCGCGGCTGCGGAACGACGCGCCGTTCCAGCTCGCGAAGTCCGGAACGGATTCCGCCCGCGGGCGGTCTGACCAGCGCCAGCACCCGCGGTGGAGGATCGTCGGGCCGCGTCGCCGCCCACGCGAGGTTGAGCAGCGAAGGAACGCCCTCCGGATTTGCGATGGGCACCAGGATTCCGCGCCGATGCTGGGCGCCGACCAGGGTCGGAACCGCCGCCGCGGCTTCCTCCTCCAGCGGCTCGCGCCGCGTGATGAAATGCAATATCGGCGTGGTCGCGAACGTGGTCACCAGCGCCATCAGCACCAGCATCGCGAACAGCTCGGGAGAGATGACCTTCAGGTCCAGCCCGATATTGAGAACTATCAGTTCCATCAGCCCGCGCGTGTTCATCAGCACGCCGAGCGCCGCCGCATCGCGCCAGCCAAGGCCGGTCAGGCGCGCCGCGACCGCACTTCCGCCGAACTTGCCGATCGATGCGATCGCGATGATAGCCGCCACCAGCATCCATTGATCGAAGCCGTTCACCAGGCCGATCTGCGTGCGCAATCCGGTGAACGCGAAGAACGCCGGCAACAGCAGGACCACGACCAGGTCTTCCAGGCGGTCGGTGATCTCGCGTGCCATCCCGCTGTCGTGCGGTATCACCGCGCCCAGCGCGAACGCCCCGAATACCGGGTGAATCCCGATGAGGTCGGTGGCAAATGCGGAAAGCAGAAGCGCCACGAACACCACCGCGAGCACGCCCTGGGTGAGCCGTCCGCGATTGCCGTATACCAGTGAGAGCCGCGCCATCGCGGGCCGCACGATCAGAATCATGGCGGCGATGTAGCCCATCGCGAGCGCTCCCGTGACCAGCGCGCTGCTGCCGCGGGATTCGACCACGCCGACCACGAAGGCGAGCAGGCACCACGCAGTGACGTCGTCGACGGCCGCGCAGGTGAGTGCGATTGCGCCCATCCGGGTCTTGTGGATACGGCGGTCGGTCAAGATTCGCGCGAGCACCGGGAACGCCGTAACCGACATCGAGACGCCGAGAAAGAGCGAAAAGCAGGTGAATGGAACGTCGCGGGACGAGAGCTCGGGATATATGAAAAGCGCCAACGACGCGCCGAGAATGAACGGCGTGATGATGCTCGCATGCGATACCGCGACCGCCGCGTGGCCGCGTTTGCGCAGCAGCGCGGGATCGAGTTCCAGGCCGACCATGAACATGTAGAGAATCACGCCGACCTGCGCGATGACGTTGAGAAATGGCGCTACCGACGCGGGCAGCACGTACCCGTAAACGCTTGGGGCGAAGCGGCCCAGCAGCGACGGGCCGAGCATGATCCCCGCGAGGATCTCGCCGACTACCGCCGGCTGGCGAAAGAGTCCGAACAGCGAGCCAATCGCGCGCGCCGCCACGATCACGACCGTCAGCGCGAGCAGCACGTGGAGCATCTCGTCCACCTGCGTGCGCGCGATATGCAAGCCGAAGATCTCGCTGCCGAGCGGCGGCGCAGGAGCGGCGAGCTGTTCGCCGTAGGCCCGGATGACTAGATAGATGAGCACCGTCGCGGCGATCATCAAACCGTAGACGAAGGCGGCACGCAGCCGGTCGCCCTCTCGGACCCCAGGCGAGGACATGCGCTACAGGGTATCAGGTTGGAGCGTCACAAGTCAGGCGCGCGGACGTCGGCTATTGATATGCAGGCCACCGAGACTCGCGCGAGTTCGTGGTTGCGTTGACCTCGTTGACGACGCGCGGCCCAGCCGTTAGCATCGCGAGCCTGAATTGAGTTCCGCTCAAATTCCCGCGGTTGCCAACATTCCAATCGTGCAACCGGCGAGCGACGGGCCAGCAAGGGGGTGCAATGAACTATCAGGTGCGGCGGCTGACCGCGAAGGACGCGTGGCAGCTCCCGGCGCTGACGCTTGCGGTTGACGGCCCCTCGTACGTGCATGCCGAGGTCTATCATCCGCATCGGATGATGCGGCTCAACGAGAGCGGCGAACTGATTTCAGTCGTGGCGCTCGACGAGCAGGAGCGCGTGGTCGGACATTGCGCTCTCGAACGGCCGGGGCTCGGCCCGGTGGCGGAAGTCGGCGAGGCCATGGTGCTGCCGGAGCATCGCCGTCATCACCTGCTCGACCTGATGCGATTGGCGCTCGAGGAAGAGGCGAAGCGGCTCGGGCTGGTTGGACTGTCGGGCGACGCCGTTACGCATCATGTGTTCAGCCAGAAGACCGAGGAGCGTTTTCACGGCGAGCCCATCGGCATTATGCTCGGCGCGCTCCCCCCGAGCGCGGATCATCTGGAGGGCGTTTATCCGCAGCGGCTCAGTTTTCTCAACTGCTTCAAGTATCTCGGGTCACCAGAAGCCGCGGTCTATCATCTGCCGCGACACCATCATGAGATTGCGCGCAAGATCGCGCGGCAGCTCGGACGAAGCGTGGAGTTCGCTGAAGGAGCCGGCGGCTCGCAGCCTGGAAAAATCGAAACGTCATACTCGCCCGACTGGCAGCGCGGCCTGATCGAAGTGCGGCAACCAAGCCGCGACCTCGCCGCCGAGATCAACGAAGCCTTCAAGACGATGCGCGACGATTCCGGTGCGCAGGCGGTGTATGTCGACCTTCCGCTCGGAGAGCCGGAGACCGTGGACCTGTGCGTCGAGCTGGAAAAACTGGGGTTCTTTTTCAGCGGTCTCAAGATCCGCGATCCCGGCGCCGGCGACGCGCTCAGGCTCCAGTTCCTGAGTGCGCCGATCGATTTCGCGCTCCTTAAGATCGAGACCGAGTTCGCGCGCGAGCTCTTGGATTACATCGCCCGCGAGCGCGAGCGCGTGACCCCCGCCCCGCGTTGAATTGACCGCATCGGGGAGCCCGTGCGCATCGGCGCGCCAACCACCTTCGAGTGAAAGCGAATCAGGCGGCGTGCGTCGTGCTTTCGACGGCCTCGGCGGCAGAGTGCTGGTGCTGAGAGGCGGCGATGCGCGCTTCAGCGGCGGCCTTCAGCTCCTGAAACACGGCCTCGACGCAGTCGCGCATGAACGCCACGTCCGGCATTACGTTCGGCTCGGCCATCAACCCGAAGAACAAATCCTGGTTGTAGCTCACGATCGCGACGCCATAGCCGAGATTGCCGCCGAGCGGAATCAACCCGACGTAGTCGACCATCTTGAGTCCGGTCAGATACAACGGCACCTGCGCGCCGGGCACGTTAGTCGCGATGAAGTTGATCCCGGCCGCGGGCGGCGTGAGCATCCGCGCCAACCACGGCGCGCGACCGCTGAGCCACGCCGCCGCATCGATCGCCGTGGTCGCGAGCGTCGACGTGAGGCCCATCAGCGCCGGCGGGATGATGTCGCTGACGGTCATCAGCGCCTCCAGCGTTTGCGGCTCCTGATTCATTTTGATGCGCTCGGTTTCCGTGGCGACCGCCTTCAAACGCTCGACCGGATCCATCGGACTGGAATCGAGCTCCGGGAACATCATCGAGACACGGTTGCCGAGCGTTGCGCTCTCGCCGCCACGCCGCACGTTGACCGGGCATCCGATCCTGAGTGGCAGGCCCGCGGTTTTGACCTGGTGCTTTACGAAGTAGCGCGCCGCCCCCTCGCCGAGCATCGTCAGCACCACGTCATTGAGCGTGCCGCCGAACTCCGCGCGGATTTTGCGGAGATCGCCAAATGAAGTTCTGACCCAGGCCAGCGAGCGCGACTTGGTGACCGGCGCGGAGCTCCACGGCGCAGGGACAATCGGGCGCGCGAGGCGCTGCAGCACTCGGCTCGCGCTGGTGAGCGCCGCTGCGTTGCGGCCCGCGATCGTCGTGGGATTCTGCAGCAACTGCTCGGCGGCGCGCCGCGCAGCCTCGACGTTCGCCTGTGCGAGATCGAACGCGGCGCTAATCAGCGCGCGCGCCGGCGTAGGCATCGCGTGGGGCTGCCACGGCTTCTCGGGCGGCGCGGGCGGAGCCGCGTCGGCACGGAAATCGAGTGTGATGGTGAGAAGCTCCATGCCGGAGACGCCGTCGACCAGGCAATGATGCACCTTCCACATGACCGCGGAGCGCCCGTCTTTGATGCCGTTGAATAGATGCATCTCCCACAGCGGACGTTTGCGGTCGAGCGGGGTCTCGTAGAGGCGCAGCATCTCTTCGACCGCGTCGGGCACGTCGGTGTCGCGTGCCAACTTGTGATTGAAAAGATGATTGCGGAGATCGAAATCGGGATCGTCCTCCCAGGTGGCGTGCGCGAGATTGAACGGAACGAATCCGAGCCGCTGGCGATAACGCGGCAGCAGATGCATCCGGCGCTCGAGATGCTCGAGCATCCGCGCGAAATCGACTTCACCGTCGAAAATCGCGAGCGAACCGATGTGAAGCGGACCGCTCGCCGATTCGCCGTATAGAAATGACGCGTCCTGAGTGGTCAGGCGATGCGCCAGATTTTTTGAAGGTGGGGCGCCTTCGGCCATGTCGAGCCTTCACCTCCCACATAGATTCGATTAAGGAAAATGTGCGGCAGATCTAAGATTGCGCTTCATCTACGACTTAGGTCAAATGACGGAAAATCACGCGCAGTCACCATCGGAACACATCCGCGAGGCAAGTCAGAACGCACCAGGTAGAGTCGCGCGCGACCTCGGCATCGAGCGGGACGTGTGAAAAGGAGAGTCATGCCCGAATTCATATTCCATCATCACACCGCGTCGGTGAATGGCGTGCGGCTGCATTACGTCACCACGGGGCAAGGAGATCCGGTGGTGCTGCTGCATGGATGGCCGCAGACCTGGTTCGAATGGCGTAGGATTATTCCCGCGCTCGCGGAGCGTTACACCGTGATCGCGCCGGACATGCGCGGACTGGGCGATTCGTCCAAACCTACCACCGGCTACGATAAACGCACCGTTGCCGACGACATTTACAAACTCGTGCGCAAGCTCGGATTCGAAAAGATTTTCCTGGTCGGTCACGATTGGGGCGGGCCGGTTGCCTATGCGTATGCCGCGGCACATCCCGACGACGTGCGCCGGCTCGTGATCCTCGACGTCGCGATTCCTGGCGCTGGACTAGAAGAAGCACTGCGGCCGCGCCGCGGCGGAATATGGCACATCCAATTTCACAACGTTCACGATTTGCCCGAGGCGCTGATTGCCGGGCGCGAACGTACCTACCTGACCTGGTTCTATCGCACCGCCTACAATCCTGGCGCCATCACCGAGCAGGAAATCGACGAGTACGTGCGATGCTATTCGGCGCCGGGAGCCTTGCGCGCGGGATTCGAATATTACCGCGCCATTTGGGACGATGCCGAACACAACAAGGAAAACGCGAAGACCAAGCTCAAGATGCCGGTACTGGCGCTGGGCGGCGAGCGTGGATTCGGCGCCGCCGGGATGCGCTCCATGCTGACGCTCGCCGAGAACGTACGCGGCGGCGTCATCGAGAAATGCGGCCACTGGATCCCCGAGGAACGCCCCGACTATCTCATCGAGCAGTTGCTGAGTTTCTTGGGCGAGAAGTGATCGCGCTAACCGCGTTCGCGCAGACGTTCAAGCGAGCGCAGGATGCGCTGTTCCGTTTTGGGGCCGAAGCCGCGAATCGTGCGCAGCGCGCCAGACTCGACCGCCCGCGCGAGGTCGTCCCGGTTGGTGATACGCGCGATTTGCGCGAGTTGCCTGATTCGTTTCGGCCCCAAGCCACTGACCTGCCGAAGCTCGAGCAGGCCGGGCGGCACTCGCTCCCGCAACTCGACGTACAGCGCCATCTCGCCGGTGCCGATCAGCTCGACGATCTTACCGGCGAGGTCGGCGCCGATACCCAGGGTGCCGCGCACTTGTTCCTCGTCGAGTCCGGCGAGCGGCTGCGTAAGATCGTCCACGGCATGTCCGGCGTAGCGATAAGCGCGAATGCGGAAGAAGTTCTCATCGCCGCTGATCTCGAGCATGTCGGCGATGTCGTGGAGAACCCGCGCTATCTCGTGGTTGTCCATTCCGCCGTTTCCGTCAAATGACTAACCAGACTGCCCCCGTTCGTCTCTCAGTGAGTGTATACTGATAGCGATAGCCAGTAGCCGATCGCGGCTGCAACTACCATGATGACAAGTGGAATAGTCACTCGGAATCCGAGCCGCGGCCCAGCGATCGCAAACGAGAACGCCGGCCGGATCAGAGTGTTCACGGCTGCCGCTATTAGTATCGCACCGCCGGCGACCGCCATCGACGTCTCGCCGCGCGCGTACATGGTGGCTACCGAGAGAGTAATTGCATCGACGTCCGCCAGCCCGGCCGCCGCCGCCGCGAGGTAGAGGCCCCCGTTGCCCAGCCACACCGTCAAGCCGCGCGCCGCTACCATGATCACGGAGAGCAGCACGCCAAATTGAATCGCCGTTCTCAACTCGAGCGGATTGTGAACCACCACAGCGCGCTCACCTTCGATCCCATGATGGCGGCGGATACGCCACGTGTACCAGCCCGCCAGGAGGAAGCCGACCACTCCCGCTAGACCCAGCGGCAGGGCGAGCGGAAACACCAGCGCGGCCGCGACCGGCGCCGCGATCGCCAGCATCCGCGGAAACATCATCGCGGATGCCACCACGATTCCCGGGACTGCTGGCGCTTCATTCGTGGGATCGATTTTCGCGGTCCTTGAGAGATCCAGCGCCACCGCGCCTGCGGACACCAACCCGCCGAATAGCCCGGTAACGATCACGCCGCGATCGTTACCCAACACCCTGACCGCAAAGTAACCGACGTACGAAATGGCCGCGACCAGCACGACCAGCCACCACAGTTGATACGGATTGAGCGCCTGCCATGGACCGAAAGTCCGGTTGGGCAGAATCGGGAGCAGCACCACCGAGATGAGAAGCAAGCGCAGAGTAGCGAGCAGTTCTTCCCGATCGATCCAGGTGAGCAGTCGATGAAGTTCGGGCTTGAAACCCAGGATTAAGGTTGCGATCACGGCGGCAGATACCGCCGCAGTGAGATCTCCGATACCCGCGAGAGCGCCGAGCGCGAAGGTCAGCAGCGTCGCGACTGCGGTGGTCTCGCCGACGCGCGCGGAAGCAGCCGACTCGCGCCAGTAGCCGACCGCCGTCAGCATTCCGATTGCGAGGAACAGTGCCGCGAGCGTCAGCTCGCGATGCGGTGAGAGCACCGCGGCGACGCCACCGAGCAGTCCAACCAGCCCCAGCGTTCTGAACCCCGCCACCCGAGTGCCCTCCGGCAACTCTCGCTGTTCCCATCCGCGCTCGAGCCCGATCAAAAGACCGATTGCGAGCGCGAGGGACAGACGGAGCAGCAATTCAGTTTTCTCCAGCGGTGGCATGATTACTCTCAGTGGCTATTAGTTCTCGCACTTCACCGGAAGAATACGAGGAACGCGGGGATCGCGAGGACTACTTCCACGAGGATTAGCAACACCACTGCCACTTCGAGCAGGAGCATCCGGCGGTCACGAGCCACGTCGAGCACTAGAACGAGCGCTTCCTGGATTGTCTGTAGCTTCGCTTCGAGCGCCTCGTAGCGGGCCGCGAGATCGAACTCGGCGCGCAGGTCCTCGTAAATCCGATCCATCGCGGGGTCTTCCCACGCAGCATCCGGCTTGTCGAGCAGATGCAGCACAGAGAGCGCCTCGCTTCGCGTGCTGAATGCCTCGCCGATAAACCGATGCAACGGCCGGGTCCGAAACGGAACCGACCCGCGCCGCTCGAGGCGTTCGACCAGAGTCAGTGAGCGCGCAAAAAGCTGCTCGACGATTCGCTCGTAGTATTCCATTGCGGCGCTCTGCGCGATCGTCAGCGCGACGATTCCAGCGCGCGGCTGTGTGAACCTGTCGACGCACAGCATCCCGTCGTAGATGCCGGTCTGCATCGAAGGATCTTCGACGACCGCATATTCTTCGCGAACGACCTGGGTGGTCAGCTTGGGCAGCGCACGGGTGAGCGCCGCCAAAGCGGCCGTGCGGTTTTCAGCCGGGACGTCGTGAATGACCAGGGCACCGAACGGATAGATATAGAGGCCGCCCTCTGGTGGCACCGCAAGATAGAGTTCCAGCGGCGTAATGCGAGCGTTGGGGAAAAACGGCGCGAGCTGGCGCAGGGAAAAATTCTCCTCGAACGCGATGGCGTAAAACTGGTGTAACCGATTCGGCACGGATTGGTAACGTTGCAGACTCGCGAGATGGGGTCAAAAGCATCCGCGCGGCCGCTTCTGGACGGACGGGCCGGCTGCCGATACCCTCGCCGCAATGGAACCGACATCACGCCATTCACCAATGATGCAGCGCTCGCCGTTTCGAAAATTCGCGCTCAACATCACGAGCCTTCCACGGACGCTGACGATCGCGGCGCTCGCCGCCTCGATCGTCGTGCTCACTGCATCGGGGCGTGTCGCGGCAGCAGAGCCGGCGCCAGTCGCACCTGCGCAGGCAGCGGACGGGGCGTTCCGCACGCAGAGCGCCAGCTTCATCGAGGCAGAGCTGCGCCTCTACCCCGAGCGGGCGACGGCGCTCGGAGACCATCGGTACGACGATCGCATCGACGTTCTCTCCCGCTCCGGTTTCCAGGCTGTCATCGGCCACGCAAAAAAATGGACGCGGACTTTCAAAGCGATCGATTCGAAAGGGCTCAGCGCGGATGACGAAGCGGATCGCGAGTGGTTACTCGCTCATCTCGATGGCGAACTGCTGTCGGCCGAGCAGCTCCGCGACTACGAGCGCGACCCGGGAATGTATATTCCGACCTCCGCCGTTTACTCACTGGTGAAGCGCAATTTCGCGCCGCTGGAAGTCCGCATGGCCTCGGTGGTTGCGCGTGAGACTGCAGCATCCAAAAATTTCGCAGCCGCGCGACAGAACCTCCGGCCGGAGCGCACGCCCAAGGTCGCAATCGACATCGTGCTCGAGCAGATGCCGGGTACGATCAAATTTTTCAGCGTCGACCTTCCGCAGGCATTCAAGGACGTTGCCGAGAGTCCCGGCAAGCAGGCGTTTCGCAAGGCCAACGCTGACCTGATCGCGGCGCTCGAGGACTACGAGAAATGGCTTAAAAACAACCTCGAGCCGCGCGCCTTGGGCAATTACGCGATCGGAGCGGACGCATATCGCCGGATGCTTGCCGACGCGGACATGGTCGGCATTCCGCTCGCGCGGCTCGAGCAGGTGGGCGAGAAAGAACTCGCGCGCCTGCAGGACGAGTTTCGCAAAACCGCGGCGCAAATCGATCCGCATCGCGAACCCGCCGACATCGCGGCTGCGATGGGCCGCGAGCATCCCGCGGCGGAACAGGTGATTCCGACTGTCACCGATGGACTCGCCGCGATTCGCGCCTACGTGATCGCGCACAAGCTGGCGACGATTCCGTCCGCGGTGATGCCGGTGGTGCGCGAGACGCCGCCCTATGCGCGCGCGACCACGTTCGCATCGATGGATTCGCCGGGGCCGTTCGAGAAAACCACTGAGGCGTATTTCTACGTCACGCTCCCCGACCCGGCGTGGCCCGACGCGCGCAAGCAGCAGCTCCTAGCGTTCTATTCTCCGCCTACGATCTCCGACACGTCGGTGCATGAGGTGTTTCCCGGCCACTACGTTCAGTTCCTGAATAACCGGCTCAATACTGATCGCATCCGCCAAATTTATCGCTCGGGCGCGAACGCAGAAGGATGGGCGCTCTACTGCGAGCAGATGATGCTCGACGAAGGGCTGCACAGTGGCGACGCGAAATATCGCTTCGCGCAAGTGCAGATGGCGCTGCTGCGCGCGTGCCGGTACCTGGTCGGATTGCGAATGCATACCCACGATATGACCGTCGATCAGGCCGCCGCGTTTTTTGAAAAGAGCGCGTATCTGACGCCGCAGAACGCGCGGATGGAAGCGCTCCGTGGCACCGAGGATCCCGGCTACCTGCGCTATCAGCTCGGCAAGCTGATGATCCTGAAGCTCCGCGAAGACGTGCGCGCCAAACAGGGCGCCGCGTTCGACCTCGGCAAATTCCACGACGCCTTTCTTGCCAAGGGCGGGATCCCGATAGTGCTGATTCGCCGCGCGATGCTCGGCAACGACGGCCCGATGCTCTGACTGCTCTCCCCGAGAGAGCGCTTATCTCACCTGCTCCCAGTCGTCGCGGGAGTGGTCGCCGGAATCGTTCTTGTCGTTAGCCCGCTGGTCGGGTCGGGAGTCGTCGGTGCGAATTGTTTCTGTGTGCGTCGAGCCGCTGTCGTCGCCACCAGAGTCCTCCTGGGGTCCGAAACCGGGCCTCATTTCCAGAGGCGTCTGCGCGGCTGCATCCGAGGGACCCGAAGACATGCCGACGCCCCCAGTCGTGCCGACGCCTGCCGTCGTGCCACCATAACCGCCCATCGTTTGCGCGAATGCCGCCGGCGCAAATGTCAGCACGGCCAGCGCAATAGTCACTACGACGAGACGCCCTGGGAATGTAGTAATCGGCCTGGCGCTGAGCATAGTCAATTCCCTCCCGCGCGGATCGCGACGCCGCGCAAGCTAAGCGTGGACGACCGACTACATATTGCCAATTGGGTCATCTTCTGACTAGTCCGCCGACCTGGCGCCTACCCTGACGCGCGCATCAGGGTGAGCACGCCGACGATCAGAAGCACGGCGCTGAAGTACAGGCGCGCATGGCGCTCCGACGGTAGCAGCTGTGCGACGCGTGGGCCGAATTGACCGCCGATCACCACTGCAGGCGCCACCCAGATCATAATCGCGCACAGTTGCGAAAGATCGCGGCCGAGTATCGCGATGAAGTTAGGACGCATCCGCCCGATTGTAGCCGCCAGACTGGTGAAGAAGATGATGAATACCAGCGATCCGATCGCAGCACCGGGCGATCGTATCGCGCGATGGCGCAGCACATAGGGCATCGCAAGGATCCCGATTCCGATCGAGATGAGTCCTGTCATCGCGCCTCCAAGGATCGCGACTGGCGCGGGCACCGAGTCGTGCACTTCGCTGTCCCCGCTCATGCCGAGTGCGCGCGCGCCGATCACCAAGCTGTAGATGAGCAGAAACACGCCAAAAGCCGCGACCAGGAAGCGGTCGGCGATCAGCGCCGAGGCCCATCCGCCAACCAGCGCTGCGGGCACGCTCATCGCCAGATAGCGGCGCACCAACGCCCCGTCGTAGGTGCCGTCGCGCCAGTTGCGATATACCCCGCTGCCGAAACCCAACAGCATCGACAGCAGGCCGAGCCAGAACGCGAGTTGCGTATCGAGTCTCAGCCACAGCAGGTAAACCGGCACCCACAGCGTCGCGCCCGAAACGCCGGCGGACATTACCAGCGTCGCGATCGCGATTCCAAGCGGAAGCAGGAACCAGTAATGGAGCAAATGCGATTCGGTGATCGCGCCGGCGCCGGCGGCGGCAAGCTTAGGTCGGTTTGTTCGAACGCCCGGCGAGCACCTGGTCTATCAATCCGTACTCGACCGCCTCGCTCGCGGACATGAAGTTGTCGCGCTCGGTATCCTTCTCGACCTTCTTCATGTTCTGGCCGGTGTGACGGGAGAGAATCTCGTTCATCACTTCGCGCTGGCGGAGCGCCTCGCGCGCCTGGATCTCGATATCGGTCGCCTGGCCCTGAAATCCGCCCGAGAGCTGATGAATCAGGATTCGCGAGTGCGGCAACGCGTAGCGCCGTCCCTTGGCTCCCGCCGCGAGCAGCACCGCGCCCATGCTCGCCGCCATCCCGACGCAGAGCGTGGAGACCGGAGGCCTCACGAACTCCATGGTGTCGTAGATCGCGAGCCCCGCGGTCACCGAGCCGCCGGGCGAATTGATGTACATGTTGACTTCGCGATCGGGATCCTCCGACTCGAGGAACAGGAGTTGCGCCGTGACCAGGCTCGCCATCTCGTCGGTCACCTGACCGCCGACGAATATGATCCTATCCTTGAGCAAGCGCGAGTAGATGTCATAGGACCGCTCGCCGCGCCCGGTCTGCTCGACTACGAATGGTATGAGTACGCCCATGGATCAAAACTACTACGTGCGCGCCCGAGGATCGAGAGATCGAGACCAGCCGCAAAAGGAGCCCATCATGAATCTTGTCTCACGAACCCGCAGGCCATCGCGATGGCGATCGATCGCCATCAGCGGCGCCGCGATCCTGATGATGACTGCGCCGGGGCGGGGCCTGTGCGGTCAGGCTGCGATGGCGGCGCCCGCCGAGGCCAAGCACTTCTACCTGCCCGACGCTGCCGCCTCGAAGATCGTGAGCGTCAGCAACGAAGGCAACCCCGCTGAGGAGGTCATCGTGCTGACCGAAGCAGTGGCGATCAAGGAAACCGGCCCCAAGGAAACCGTCGCGAAGTTCGGCGAGGTCTACGCTTTCTCACCCACCTTTATCGCAGTCCGCCGCGACCAGCCCACGATGCTGACCTTCTGGAACCTGCAATCCGACGACGAACACGACTTCATGCTCGCGGCGCCGGGATCGCAAGTGCTCATGCACCTGAAGCTCGCGCCGCTCAGCAAAACTTCCTACGTGTTCACCTTTCACGAGGAGGGAATCTTCAATTTCTACTGCGTGGTGCATCAGCCCGAGATGAGCGGCCAGATTCTGGTCCTCCCCGCGCGCTAGCCCTTGGAATAACTCTACATAATGTTATCGTCGGACGGACTGGATTCGATCGCATCCTTGTTCGAGCGGAAGGAGGAACCGTTCATGAGGTCGGCGAAAACGTCCGTTGTCGCAATTTTATTCCTGACCCTTTTCATCTCGTCGTGGCTCGCAGGATGCGGTCCTACCAATGGCCTGCCGCCGCTCGTTGGCGAGTTCCTTTACATTGCCAATGAAGCTGACGGCGTGATTTCGGAGTATTCGATCAACACGGCGACCGGTGCGCTGACGAGCGTCGGGCCCTTCAATGCTCTGCCAGGAGGCGGACTCTTCCTGATGGCGGTGCATCCGACCAATGAATTCATCTACGCGCCCGACGATGTTGACAGCACGGTGCTCGGTTTCGATATCGGCGATGGCGGTTTCTCAGGGCTGATCTTCAACCGGAACAGCGATGCGCCAGCCGACAATGGAACGCGAGCCGTCGCGATAACCCCGAATGGCCGATTCCTATATGCGACCAACTCGGGCGGGACCGACGCGGAGGTATCGGAATATTCGATAAACCTCAAAACTGGAGTGCTGACCTCGCTTGGCTTCGCGCATACCGGACAGATCCCGTTTGGCGTGACTGTCGAATCGACCGGACGTTTTGCGTACGTCGTGAACTTCTTCGATCGAACCGTGTCGCAATATATCGTGCAGGCCAACGGCACGCTGGCAACCAATGGAACGCCGTTGTCTCTTTCTTTCGACCTGACTTCGGAGCCTGAGCTCATCGCTACCGAGCTGGTTGGTTCAGCCCGATTACCGTCCACCTGCGCATACGTAACCGATGACGGCCTCGGTGTGGTTCACGAGTTGCAGATAGATGCTTCGACCGGCCTGCTCTCCGACCTCGGGAACGTGGACGCGATGGGCAAGCCGTTCGGAATCGCGGCGCACCCAACCGGACGCTTCATCTATACCGCGAACCCAAAGTCAAACTCGATCTCGGTATTCACGCAACTCGCGGAACTAAAAGGCACGTGTACGATTACTCTGACTTCGCAGGTCACGGCCAGTGCGGCAGAGGTTACCGATCTGTCGGGCCCCATCAGTATCGCGGTCGAGCCGTCCGGCAAATTTGCATACACCGCGAATTCCAGCGACGGCACGGTCGGAGAATACTCGATCGATTCGGGGACCGGAGCGCTCACCGCGATCGGCGAGGTCAACACCGAGACTCCGCCGAACCCGGGCAGTGTGCCGATTTCCGCGGTAACGACGCATTAGGGGACGGCCCGCTAGAGCGCTATCAAGTGCCCGATTCGATTCGCTTCAGCGCGGCGCGCAGGCGCGCGACGATGCGCGGTTTTCCGAGCACCGCGATGACCTCGTAAATTCCGGGGCTCACCGTGCCTCCGGTCAGCGCGACGCGGACCGGCTGCGCGAGTTGGCCGAGCTTCAAGTTGAAGCGCGCGAGCACGCCCTCGATGACGGCTTGCACTCGCGTCGGGGAGAAATCGCCGTCGAGCGCTTCGAGCTCATCGGCGAGCGCCTTCAACGGCTCAGCGACGTCGGGCTTCAGGAACTTCGCCGCGGCCTTCAGGTCGAGCACGATGTCGTCGGTCAAATAGAACGACGCGAACTCCACCAGCTCGACCAGCGTCTTGGCGCGCTCGCGGAGCGTCTCGACCATCTTCTCGAGCCACGCCTGGTCGCTGGGAACGGGAAAGCCGCGCTTCTCGATGAACGGCCGCACCTCGCGCGCGAGCTGGGCGGGCGTGCGCTGCTTCAAGTAGTGGAAGTTCAGCCACAGCAGCTTCTCGGTGTTGAACACGCCGGCCGATTTGCCGCACGCGGCGAAATCAAAGTACTTGATCAACTCCGCTTTCGAGAAAATCTCCTGGTCGCCATGCGACCATCCCAGACGCGCCAGGTAATTGAGCAGCGCCTCCGGGAAGTAGCCCGCGTCGCGATAGGCGAACACCGAAGTCGCGCCGTGACGCTTCGACAGCGGCGCGCCGTCCGCGCCCAGCACCTGCGGCGCATGCGCGAATGCTGGCGGCGTGTAGCCGAGCGCGAGCAGCATCTGTATCTGGCGCGGCGTATTTGGCACGTGGTCGTCGCCGCGCACGATATGCGTGATTCCCATGTCGGCATCGTCGAGGACGCTGGCGAAATTGTACGTCGGCGAGCCGTCAGAGCGGATGATGATCAGATCGTCGAGCTCCGCGTTCTCGAACACCATCCGGCCCTTGACCAGATCATCGACCACCGTCTCTCCTCTGAGCGGCATCGCGAATCGGATCGTGTAGTTTTGTTCCGCCGACTTTTCCGGCAATGGCAGATCGGCGGGGAAGTCGAGGCCTCGGCATTTCCGATCGTAGACCGGCTTGCGCTTATCCTTCTCGGCCTGCTTGCGCTTCGCATCCAGCTCTTCCGCCGAACAATAACAAGGATATGCTTTGCGCTCGCGGATAAGCTTGAGCGCGGCCTCGCGATGGCGCTCGGCGCGATTGCTCTGAAAATATTTCGGATCGGGCGGACCCTCATCGTAGTCGATACCAAGCCAGCGGAGACTCTCGAGGATTTCATCCAGCGATTCTTTGCTCGAGCGCTCGCGATCGGTGTCGTCGATCCGCAGGATGAACGCGCCCTTGTGATGGCGCGCGAACAGGTATGCGAACAGCCCGGTGCGGACGTTACCGATATGGAGCGAGCCGGTCGGGCTCGGCGCGTAGCGGCTGCGAACCGTCACCGTCACTCCCACTCGATTGTCGCGGGCGGCTTCGAGGTGATGTCGTAGACGACGCGGTTGACGCCCTTGGCCTCGTTGGTGATGCGGCTCGAGACCCGCGCGAGGAATCCAGGATCGAGGCGCGCCCAATCCGCCGTCATCCCGTCCTGCGATTCGACCGCGCGAATCGCGATGACGCTTTCGTAGCTGCGCCCGTCGCCCATCACCCCGACAGTCTTGAGCGGCAGCAGCACCGCGAACGCCTGCCAGATTTTCGCGCCGAGTCCAGCCGCGGCAACTTCCTGCATCACGATTTCATCGGCGCGGCGCAGCAGGTCTAGCCGCTCGCGCGTCACCTCCCCGACGATTCGCACCGCGAGCCCGGGTCCCGGGAACGGTTCGCGGTCGACGACCTCGGCGGAGAGCGCGAGCTTGCGGCCCACCTCGCGCACCTCGTCCTTGAACAACTCGCGCAGCGGCTCGACCAGCTCCAGGCGCATCCGCTCCGGCAATCCGCCGACATTGTGATGGCTCTTGATCACCGCCGACGGCCCCTTGAACGAGACCGACTCGATCACGTCGGGATAGAGCGTGCCCTGGCCCAGGAATCGCGCGCCGCCGAGCGCCTTCGCTTCGCCCTCGAACACCTCGATGAAAGTGTGGCCGATGATGCGGCGCTTCTGTTCGGGATCGAGCACGCCCGCCAGCCGCTCCAGGAACAGGTCCGACGCGTCGACGACCTTCAGATCGAGGCCGAGCGTGGTTGCGAACTCGCGCTCCATCCGCTCGCGCTCGCCCGCTCGCAGCAGGCCGGTGTCGACGAACACGCATTCGAGGCGCTTGCCTATCGCGCGAAAAATAAGCGCCGCGGCGACCGACGAATCGACGCCGCCGGACAGTCCCATCAGGACCTTATCGTTCGCGCCGACTTGGGCGCGAATCTCGGCGACCTTGCTGTCGACGAAACTCGCCATCGTCCAGTCGCCGCGCTCGCCGCACACTCCGAGCACGAAGTTGCGCAGCACCTGCGTGCCGCACGGAGTGTGGACGACCTCCGGATGAAACTGGATCCCGCGCAGCCGCCCGTCGCTTGTCTTCACGGCAGCAAACGGCGAGTTGTCGCTATGCGCAATTGCGCGGAGCATGCCGGGAATCGACTCGACGCGATCGCCGTGACTCATCCAGACGCGATGCTCGCGGCCTTCGAGCCCCTCGAACAGCACGTCGTGCTCGTCGATCACCAGCGTCGCGGGTCCGTACTCGCGCGCCCGCGAGCCGGCATTGTGCGCGCCCAGGTGCTGCGCGATCACGTACAGCCCGTAGCAGATTCCGAGCACCGGGCATCCGAGATTCAACACCTCATCGTCGATGTCCGGCGCGTTCTCCTCGTACAGGCTCGCGGGACCGCCGGAGAGAATGATGCCGCGTGGATTCATCGCCCGAATTTTCTCGGGCGCGAGATTGAACGGATGTATCTCGCAATACACCCGCGCCTCGCGCACCCGCCGCCCGATGAGCTGCGTGTACTGACTGCCGAAATCCAGAATTAGAATCAACGCTTTGCGTCCCGAGCGATCAGTGTGACGGCTGAAATCATATGGACCGAGATCGTACAAACAGAATACCGGACGGATCGCGCGCTACGAAGCCCGCTCCTCAGCACCTCTCCACAGCCGTCTCAGCGCCCCAGCGCCCCTGCCCGGCCGGCGACAACGGAGCCGGCTTCTTGCGTATCAAGTGAGTGCAGGGGTCACCCCTGCCTAGCTGGAATACTGCCGGCTTGGTTGCGCGACGCTCACGAGCGCCGCCGGTGAAGTCGCGCCGGGCACCATCGACAGATCGGTATTGAGCTCGAAGATCAGAAACTCGAGCCGATGTAGGGCTTGCACGCGGGCCAGGATCTGCCCGCGCTGTTCAAACGTCCAGGAGGAAATTCGGGCGAACCCATCCGCTTCGAGACGATTGCTGAACTCCGCCAGCGGCTCTGCGATTTCGTCGCGCGAAAACCGGGCCGCCAGCGCCTGCGCCGCACGGCGGCTGCGCCATTGGCCGCTCTGGTAAAAGGCCAGCCAGGCTTCGATCGTCCGGCGCATCGCCGCGAGCGTGGCATCATGAGCCGCTTCAGTGGCGTCGTCGAGGCGGGGCAACGGAGCAGCCAGGCTCCATTTTGCCATCGTGCTGTTCCAGGAGGAGATCCTCCGAAGATGGCTGGCGGCCTGTACCACTGCCTCATGGTCGATAAGACTCCGGCGCCCTTCCAGACGGGCGTCATCGGCGACTTGCAGAATCTCGGCCAACTGCGTGGTAATTTCATTTTCAGTCCGCTCGATTGTCTCTTCATCCGCAGTGGCTGAACCTCCCGGCGCCAGCGCCAGCGTATCCCGAATCACCCTGCGCAACCGCGGCAGCAATGAGTCGCCAGCGTATTCCGGCCATAACAGGAAGAAGACCACCATTACGACGATGGTGCCGAGCAAAATGCCCCAAATGCGCCACAGCGGCGAGTAAATATCCCGCGCCGGGCTCAAGCCCGCGAACACCAACATGAAGGTCACGCCTATCTGCTTGCCCGCGTAGGCGACGCGTCCACTGCTCAACGAGGCATAGGCGGAGACAAGCAGGACCACAAACACCACCAGCATGTATGCCGGAAGAGTCTCGAAGTTGGGAGTCACGATTATGATCGCCAGCAGCGAGACCACGCCGCCCAACAAAGCGCCGATATTACGCAGGACCATCTTGCGCAGTGTCCCGCCATAGGTGGGCTGGCCACTGATGATAGTCGTCGTCAGAATTGTGGTCAGATCCGCTTGCTGCGTGAACAGGCCGGTAGAGTAGGCGATCACGATACTTAGGGCGACCTTATAGCTATAACGGACCGTCGCCGGATTCCGAACCGGCGCAGATTTCCGGGCGGGAGCCGGCTTGGCGGCCGGAGGCGCCGCTTCGAGCGATGCCTCAAGCAGCCGGGCATGGCTGGAAATGTTCTCGAGGAACGCGCCGAGATTGGCCAATTCAACGCCGCTGGCCCGGCCGATGTACCGGGGACGCACCTCGATTGTCCGGGCCGCCAGGGTCTCCATCGCGCGGCTGACGCGAGCGATTGCGGGCGTTGGCGGCAAACCGGGATCGCTGGTCATCACCGGGTCCCGTGCGATCTCGTCCATCGCGGCCGCGATCGCGATGCATGCGTTGTCGATTTCCGGGTGCAACAGCGTGCGAACCACATGCGGCACGTCTTCCCGCACCACGATCGCCAGCCGATTCGTAAAGATATGAAACCGTTCCGCGCGCGTAATCGCCGCCACCAGAATCGCCCGGCGGTTGAACGATATGCCCTCAGTCACGGCCCGCTCGAGAATCGTCAACTGCAGCGGCATTTCGGAGGTTAGCTTGGGTTCCATGGGCCGTATGGCCGTTTCATCCAGAAAGAATCGCGTGTCAATCACAAACCGATCACGCTGTCGGCGGACGCTCCCCGAAAGCGATTCCAGCAGGATCGCTTCGGCGGGGTCGGGCCAGATGAAGTTGTCGAACGCGGCGATCAGAATGAAAGCAATCACGCAGGCGCCGTAAGTAGAGGCATCGGCCGAGCCAAACTCCCGCGGCGCAAAGACCGCGCCATAAAAGCCGTCGAGCACCAGTACTTGCATCAAAAGGCCAAAAGGAGCGAGCTTGCGCGTAACCGTAAGGTAGGTGGAAACCGTGGTGAACAGGCCGATAAACGGCAACAGCAGCCACGGCGCCTCCACCAGGATTCCGGCCAGCGGCACCGACACGGCGAGGATCGGCGCCGCAACCACCAGATAGGTTGCTGCCAGGCCGTATGACAGCATCGCCGTGTCCCCGATCATCAACCACACCGCGTAGGGGCCGAGCGCGCTATGCACATGGCAGGCCGCAATCAGGCCTGCGCCGATTGTTCCGATTAGCGCCAGCCGCACTGAGGTCCTCAATCGGCGCGGGCGCGGCGCGAGTTCCTCGGCGAGCAGTTTTCCCGCCCAGCCAAACCAGCCCGACGACCCCGCGGAGCTTCGCGCAAGGCGCGGTTGAGCGGTTTGGATCATGCCGGCGTTTCCAAGTCAGTTTCGATCGCTGTGCCTGAACGTCCTAACTGCCGAGAGACTGAGTCTCTTACAATAGTGACGCGTGAAAGACCCGGATCAATATCATCGTCAACACTCCGATCAATATCGGTCCGGCAACTAACAGCAGCATCACACCCCCATCACGCCCGAAGTGCCTGCTCATTCTCAGAGTCTGTGATTCTTTGAAAAGTGCCAAAAGAACTCCGCGCGACCGAGGGTGCGCAGAGAATCACTGTCGTCTCGGTGAGTCGCCAAAGAAAGGACGTCATCCAGGGAGTCTGTGATTTTTTGAAAGCGAAACATCTACCCGGATCGCGACGGAAGAGAAACCACTGTCCTTCGCTAAGTCGGCAAAGGAGGGACGTCATCCTTTTCTTATCGCTCAGCGAGAGGACAGTGGTTCCGGTTCCGTTCCGAGCAGCGCTCCAAGCCGAGAGCACCCCGCGCCGGCAACGGAGCCGGCTTCTTGTGCAGCAACTGGGTGCAGGGTCACCCCCTGCCGACAACGGAGCCGGCTTCTTGCGTAGCAACTGGGTGCAGGGGTCAGCCCCTGCCAGGGGTCACCCCCTGCCGGAGAGGACGACGCACGTCTTTCGCCATCACCTTTTCGGCAACTGGCGTGAAGATGAACGTTGCTACGTTCTTCATATCGATCGCGTCGCTGGGGACAATCTCGGGGGTGCCCCCGCGCGAGCGGAGTTCCTTTAGCACGCTTGCAAGATCATCGGTCTCGATTTCGTAGAGCGCCAGGTACTTGTACGCCTTGCTGGCTTCGCCGCCCGCCTGCGCATCGGCCAGACGGAACCGATGCCCGCTGACGAAGCCGGGTACGTTGAGCACGTCCGGGATATGATTTTTGTTGTACCATTCGTTGAACTCTGCGTCTTTGCCGGCCGTCGGATTGGTCATTACGACAAACGTGTACTTGGCCATCGTCAGTCCTCCTCGGTTAAATCTTTTAGAGCGGTTGTGTCTCTTAAAGATGGATCCGTGAGATGCTTCCCCGGAAAAATGATGTATAGCATGCGCTCGGTTCATCGTCTGTAGATACTGCTACTCCGCACACAGTGTCCGGTGTCGCCGGCGGAGAGAAGTGCAGACCTCTGCAATGCGCCTTGTCCCGCGCGCCCCTCGGACGTTGCGAAGAGGCTGCCGTTAGAACATCAGGCGCACCACAGAGCTTGCACTCTACTCCGCCGGCGACACCGGAGCCGGCTCTTGCGTGGAGACGTGGGTGCAGGGGTCAGCCCCTGCCGCCGGCGAGAACGGAGCCGGCTTCCTTGTGTGGAGCACGTGGGTGCAGGGGTCACCCCCTGCCACCCCCTGCCCTGCCTAGAACTCAGCTTTGAACATGTTGCGGTCCTCGCCGGCGTAGGAGACTCGGACGGGCCTGATGCGGACCATCCGCAGCTTATCGCCGCCGAAGAACGGCGCCTCGAAGGGATTTTTCTGGAGGAAGAGGTCCTTCAGCCGCTCCCATTCCGGACCTTCGCGCGGAACTACTTCGGCGACGCCTTGCACCAGCGCCCGCGAGATCTTGAACGTCGCGACGTCGCCGACATCGCGAGTGTCGACCATCACGGCTACCTGCGGATGCTTCACGAGGTTCAGAAATTTCTCGGCGGTGTCGCCCATGATGAAAAGGAGGTCGAGGTCGGGAGTCTCGCTGAAGGCCTGCATCGTGCCGGTCGGCCACTGCTCCCCCTGGGTGATGATCACTGCCACGTGTTCCTTGGCGAAAAGATCGGTAAGCCTCTGTTTCTGTTCCGCGCTGAGCACAACTTGCTCCTCGTTTGATGATCCAACGGTTACCTCTACACGGTCCGCAACTCCTTGCCCAGCAGCAGCATGGGTGACCCCTGCACCCAGTTGCTACACACAAAGAGGCCGGCTCCGTTGTCACCGGCGGAGTGTTCTAGTCCTGGGAGCAGCGATCGGAGGGACTGTATCCCGCCATCGATCCGTTGACGTCAACTTCTGTGCTGTTGGATCCGTTCGTCGTTGGCGAAGAGCACTATGCCGTCGCCGAAGAAGTGCGCCGAACGATTGCACGCTACAAAGAACTCCAGGAAATCATCGCGTTGCTCGGCGTCGAAGAGCTGAGTGCGGGGGATCGGCGCACCGTGGCGCGTGCTCGCCAGCTGGAGCGTTTTCTCACGCAGCCGTTTCTCGTGACTGAGCAATTCAGGCGGATTGCGGGAAAATCCGTCACTATCGCAGACACCATCGAGGGCTGCCGCGCGATACTTGCAGTGAAGGCGACGGATGGGCCGAAAGCTCATTTTACTTGGTCGGAACTTTCGAGGATGCTCGGCAAAAGGAGATGGTTGCGCGGAAGGCGCAGCCTTGACCGATTGCAATGAGGCTGATCGTCACTACGCCCACAGCGATCGCGCTCGACGAAAGTCTCGTTCGGTCCATTCGCGCCGAGGATCCCAGCGGCGCTTTTGGTATCGAACCGGGGCATGCGGATTTTCTCACTACGCTTTCGATCTGCGTCGTGAGATGGCGCAATAGCGACGGCGTCGAACACTACATCGCCGTGCGCGGTGGCGTGCTGCGCGTCCGCCAGGGCAAGTTCGTGGAGATAGCCACCCGTGAGGCGGTCGTAAACGACGACCTGGCGCATTTGCGCAGCGAAATTCTCTCGGCGATAGAGCAGAATGTCGAGGCCGAACGCTCCGCGCGCCGCCGCCAGGATTCCGTGACCACTGAAATTCTCGACCTGATAAGCGGTTCCGAGGCAATCGCTTCAAGCATGGGCAGATGCTGACGAGAGAAGAGGTTCGAGCTTTCTACGACCGGTTCGGTGCGCTGCAAGACCGGCAAGCGTTCTACGAAGATATCGCCACGCGCGATCTTGTAGCGCACGCAAATTTTGAACAGGCAAGGACGGTCTTCGAGTTCGGCTGCGGCACGGGACGATTCGCGTCGGACCTCTTGTCTCATCGTCTGGCTGAGAATTCCAGCTACACAGGCTGCGATCTAAGCGCGACGATGGTCGGCATCGCGCGCGGGCGCCTGGCACAATTTGGTGCGCGCGCACAGGTACAACTGACCGATGGGACGCTCCGTTTGGCCGCATCAGATGTCACCTTCGATCGGTTCGTGTCGAACTATGTGCTCGACCTCTTGCCATCGAACGACATTGCGCTGCTGCTCGCGGAAGCGCACCGCGTGCTCACGCCGGACGGACGTCTATGCCTCGTCAGTGGGACGCACGGAGTGACGCGGGTGTCGCGCTTCGTGTCGTCGGCGTGGGCGCGTCTGCACCGCTTGCGGCCGGCTCTCGTCGGAGGCTGCCGGCCTATCGAACTTTTGGACTTCCTCGATGAACACCATTGGAAGGTTGAGTATCGGAACGTCGTGATCGGTTTCGGTATTCCGTCGGAGGTCCTGGTTGGGCGCAAGCACTACTGAAAGTATTTGGGTCTTCTGGCTGCTTTCTAGAGCCTGGCGTCACCACCGATCGAATCTTTCACCCAGATGAATCTATTCAGCTTTATTGACACGCGCGCCGATCGGCGCTATAAAAATAATGAATGGATTCATCTTTAGACAATCGACCAGCCGGACTTCGCGACCGGCAGAAGCAGGACCGCGCGCAGCGCATCGTCCAGGCCGCCGAAAAATTGTTTGCCAGGAAAGGCTACCGCGATGTCGCGATGGAAGATGTCGCGGACCGGGCGGGCCTCGCGGTCGGCACAATCTACAACTATTTCCCGTCCAAATCGGCGCTACTGCTGGCAATCGTCAGGCGTGAAACGGAATCGCTGCTCGCGCGAGGGCGGAAGATCCTTGATAACCCGCCCCGCGATCCGGTGGCGGCCGCGTCCGCGTTCACCGAAATTTTTCTCGAGGACTTGACGCGTGACGACCGGCGGCTGTGGCGCGAACTGTTCGGCGCCGCAATCGCCGAGCCGTCCACCTTGGGGCGGCGGCTGTTCGATGGGGACGCGCAACTCGTATCGCAGCTCGCGTCGCTGCTCGAACATTACCGGATCAACGGCGTTCTTGCATCTGACATCGAACCTCTGCCTGCAGCGACCGTTCTCTACGGCGTCTGCTTTACCTGGATGACCGCGTACCTGATGAACGACGCGATCAGCGCCGCGACGGTGCGCAACGAAATCCACCGAGGCACCGCGATCGCCATGCGCGGTCTGTTTCCCAGCGCCGGCACAATCTCAACTACTACCGGAGGATCCGCACTATGATCGAAATTATTGAAGGCTTTCCCGACGATGTAGTGGGAATTCTGGCCAAGGGCGAAGTGACGAGAAAGGACTACCTCGAAGTGGTGATACCGGCCATAAACAAGTCGCTGAAGCGAAATGCCAGGCTGCGGCTCTATTACGAACTGGGTTCGGAATTCACCGCAATCGATTTAGGCGCCGAGTGGGAAGACCTCAAACTCGGGATCGAGCATTTTTCACGTTTGGAACGGGTGACCGTCGTAACCGACGTCACTTGGATCAAACATGCCGTTGGCGCTTTCCGCTTTCTGATGCCGGGAGAAATACGAGTCTTCGCAACCGCCCAGGCACCCGAGGCCCGGAGATGGATCGTCGCGGCGTAGCCTATCGCCGGCATCGCGATTTCACTGAGCGGCCTGTTTTTCGCGGCGACGCGATCGCAAAGGAGTAGCAATGGTTCCCGACGATTTTGTTCCGAATCAGTGGTACCCGATCTTCGACTGCTCGAAATTGAAACGGCGCAAACCGGTGGGCATCATGCGCCTTGGCGTGCGACTGGTCTTGTGGCGCGATAGCAGCGGCGCCGCCGTGTGCATGAGCGACCGCTGCCCTCATCGCGCGGCCCAACTCAGCCTGGGATGGATCCGCGACGATTGCATAGTGTGTCCATTTCACGGGCTGCGCTTCGATTCCGCGGGCCGATGCGTGCTGATTCCAGCGAACGGCGAAGACCAGCCGGTCCCGCGCGGTTTCGATTTGCCGGCGCGCCAGGTCCGCGAGGCGCACGGCCTCGTCTGGTATTGGTACGGTGATTCCGAACCCGCTGCGGAAATCCCATGGTTTCCCGAAGCGCCTGAACCAGGTCCGCGAACCAGCTTTGTGCAGCGCGATTATCCCGTTTCATATCTGCGCGTGATGGAGAACCTGGGCGACATGCATCACGTGCCGTTCGTTCATCGAGCTACCATCCCCGGGGCAGGAACCCGCGTCGAGGTGCAGGAGGCGCGGCTCGACGGCGCAATCGTTCGTCTGAAGGTCGCGCTGCGTCACGAACGCCCCGGCTGGATGCGGCCCACTTACAATTTCACGTCCGCGATGCGCTTGCCGAGCCTCGCGACGATTGCGGTCGCGAGAGGTGTACAGTTCGTCGCCAGCGCGACGCCAATCGATCGCGACCACACGTGGCTGTGGGCGCGATACGGGCAGGACTTCGTCCCGGGATGGCTGGGTGGCAGGGCGATCGCGCGGTTGGCCGCTAAGTTCGACCTCGAGCTGGTGTTCACGCATCAGGACATGCGGATGCTCGCGAGCCAGCAGAGCAATAATCCTGAGGATATCTCCTCCTATCACCTATTCGCGGCCGATCGTGCGATCGCGTTGTATTTTGGTCTGCGCAAACAGGCGATGGACCAAGCCCGCGCTCGGCTCGATTCGATCAAGCCTCGCACCGCCACCGGATGAGCTCCGACTCAGGGATTTTTCAGTCGGTACGTCGCGCTCGTGTGGCATCGCCGCTGCGGGAGGGACCTTCGGCCACCCACGACCGGCCGGTGCGGCGGAACTCGAGCTTGAGCGGCGTGCCGATCAAGCCGAGTCCGGTTCGAAACCGAGTTTCGAGAAATCGCATGTAATGAGCAGGGATGTCGCGTTCGACGTTGGTGAAAAATCGGAGCCGCGGCGGCGCTTTCGCCACCTGCGTCACGTACATCAGGTTGAGCCGCCGCCGCGCCACCAGCGGCGGATCCATCGCGGCGGTCGCTTCGGCCAGCAGGCGGTTCAGCCGCGAGGTCTGGAATTCGCCGCGCCATGAATCACCGGCCCTGATGGCCGCCGGGATGATCTCGCTGACACCATCGCCGGTGAGCGCAGAGGTGAACACCATCGCCGCGTACGCGAGGAACGGATAGCGCTCGTGCGCGTCGCTGACAAACGCCGGTACTTTCCGCTTGAGCTTCGCCGCGGCGTCCCATTTGTTGCAGACGATCACCATCGCGCGCCCGTTGGTGTCGACCAGCCGCGCGATGCGCGCGTCCTGATCGGTGATGCCCTCGGTCGCGTCAACCACCAGCAGCACGACGTCGGCGCGCCGGATGGTCTCGATCGCGCGGCCGACCGAATGATGCTCCAGCTCGCCCTCGACGCGCGTCGGCCGCCGAATGCCCGCGGTGTCGATCAGCAACACGGTGCGTCCGTCCGCGGCGATCCGCACGTCGACCGGATCGCGCGTGGTGCCCGGAGTCTCGTCGACGATCGCGCGCTCGAATCCGGACAGCCGGTTGAGCAGCGACGATTTCCCGACGTTGGGCCGTCCCACCAGCGCGAGTTTCAGATCCGGTGACGAGGCGCCGGCGGCCTCGCGCGCGGGGAGCCGCGCCACGACTTCGTCCAGCAGCTCGCCGATTCCGCGGCCATGCGCCGCCGAAATGAAAAACAGCTTTTCAGCTCCGAGCGCGTAGAATTCCGCCGCCTGAGCCTCCTGCGCGGGACGATCGATCTTGTTGACCGCCATCACCAGCGGACAGCCGGTCTCGCGCACAATCGTGAGCGCTTCCTTGTCGGCGTCGCTCAGTCCGGACTTGCCGTCGAAGATGAACACCACCACGTCGCCGGTGCCGACCGCGCCCAGCGCCTCGCGCACCACGCGTTCCGACATTAGGCTCTTGCCGCCAAGTTCGAGACCGCCGCTATCGACCACGATAAACTCGCGATCGCCGTGGGCGGCGCGCGCGAAGTTGAGGTCGCGCGTGGTGCCCGGAATCGCGCTCATGATCGCGCGCGCGCCCCTGGCGATTCGATTGAACAGCGTCGACTTGCCCGCGTTGGCGCGTCCGACCAGCACCACCGTTGGCAGCCCGTCATTGAGCGCTCGCGCCGGGCCGGCGCCGCCGCCGCGCTCGCCGGCGCTTCGCGCAGGAGTCAACTGCCGATCTCCGCAACCTTGCGCGGATCGCGGGTCCAATTGCGCTCGACCTTGACGTGCAGCTCGAGGAAGATTCGCGCCGCAAGCATCGCTTCCAGCTCGAGCCGCGCCTCGGTTCCGATTTCCTTGAGCGTGCGTCCGCCCGCGCCAATCAGCATCCCCTTGTGCGAGTCGCGCTCGACGATTATCAGCGCGGCGATACGCTTGAAATTGCGCTCTGGCTCGTCTTCGAACTGCTCGACCTTGACCGCGGTCGAGAACGGGACCTCCTGGCGCATGGTGAGGAAGATTTTCTCGCGGATGATCTCCTCGGCAATCATGCGCTCGGTCTGGTCGGTGTATTCGTCGCCGGGCATCAGCGGCGGGCTCGGCGGCAGCATCTTTTTGATCGTCCCAACCAGCTCCTCGACGTTTTCGCCGCTGAGCGCGCTGATCGGAACGATCTCGGCCTCGGGAAATCCGAGGGCGCATTCCTGGATCAGCGGCAGCAGCCGTTCGCGGCTGCCGAGATCGATTTTGTTGATTGCAATGATAGTCGGATGCTTCAGGTCGCGGATCTCGACGAGCATCGCGCGATCGGCCGCGTCCAGCCGCTCGTTCGCCACGATCACGGCGAGCAGAACCTCGCCTTCCTTGAGCGCGTGGCGCGCAGTCTCGACCATCCGCTGATTCAACAATCTTCGCGGCTGGTGAATTCCCGGCGTGTCGATCAGCAGGATCTGCGCGTCGGGATCGTTGCGGATCCCCAGGATACGGCGGCGGGTGGTCTGCGGACGCGGCGTCACGATCGCGACTTTCTGACCGACCAGCCGGTTGAGCAGCGTGGACTTGCCGACGTTCGAGCGTCCGCCGATCGTGACGAAACCCGCGCGATGCTCACTGCCGGCGTTCATGGCGCTCCTGATCGATACTGCTGAGCGCCTGGCGCGCCGCGGCTTGCTCGCTCTGCTTCTTGCTCCCGCCTTCGCCGATACCGAGGTCGCGGCCCGCGATTCGAATCCGCGTGGTGAAGCGCTTGGCATGATCCGGCCCATGTGCGGCGACCAGTTCGTACACCGGCTGCGCGCGAAAGCGCCGATAGGCGACCTCCTGCAGTTCAGTCTTGTAGTCGCGCTCCGCGGACGGACCGCCGACGTCGCCCGCAAACAGGCGCTCGACAACCTGCTGCGCCGGAACCAGTCCGTTGTCGATATAGATCGCGCCGATCACTGCTTCGAATGCCGCGGCGAGAATGGAAATCTTTTCGCGCCCGCCGCTTTTCTCCTCGCCTTTGCCGAGCTTGAGCATGTCGCCGAGTTCAATCGCCTGCGCCTTGAGCGCGAGCGTTCGCGCGTTCACGATCGAGGCGCGCAGCTTCGAGAGCGGGCCCTCTTTGGCGGTCGGAAACTGGCGCATCAGCAAATCCGCGATCGCCAGGTCGAGCACCGCATCGCCAAGGAACTCGAGCCGTTCGTAATGCGTGTCGGAGCCGACCGCGGCGCTGGGATGAGTCAGTGCGGTTTCGAGAAGTTCCCTGCGCGTGAAGACGTAGCCAAGCGAACCCTCGAGTTGGTGCCGCGCGTTTTCAGGAGGCTCTTGCGGCCGGAGCTGCGGTCTCCTCCGCCCGAACAATCTCCCCAACCAGTTGGGCGCCTTCAACAATCGCCGCCTCCACCTCGACTTCGTGATTTGTCAATTCCGCGGGGCCTCGCGTCAATACCCGGAGGTAATTCCGGCTGTAACCCTGCAGCCTGCCGTCATCGCCACATTCTTCAAGTAACACATTAAGTCGCTTCCCGACATGGCGCGCCGCGAAGGCCCGGCGCTTGTCCTCGCCGAGCCGGCGCATCGATGCGGCGCGCCGCTTTATCTCCGCGGGATTCACCCGCCCCTTGAGCTTCGCCGCCGTGGTCCCTGCCCTGACGGAATACGGGAACACGTGAAAATATGCGAGCGGAATCGACGCGATGAACTCGAAGCCCGATTCAAACTGGCGCAGCGTTTCGCCTGGGAAGCCGACGATCAGATCAGTGCCAATGGCCGCACCGGGCATCGCATCGAGCACCCGCTCCACCCGATCGCGGAAGTAGCCGCGATCGTAGCGGCGGCGCATCCCGGCCAGAATTCCGTCCTCGCCCGCCTGCAGCGGCAGATGGAGATGCGGGCAGAACTTGTCGCTCTCGGCGATGACGGAGATGATCCGGTCGCTCAGTTCTTCCGGGTCAAGCGAGCTTACCCGAACCCGCCAGATGGGCGATCGTTCGGCGATCATCTCGAGCAAATCGGCGAGATCGACCGGCGGATCGAGGTCCTTGCCGTAGCCGCCCAGATGAACTCCCGAGAGGATGACTTCCTTGAAGCCGCGCGCGGATAGATCGTCAAGCGCGGCGAAGATCCGCCTTGGCTCTACACTGCGCGAAGTCCCGCGCGAAAACGGCACGATGCAAAAGGTGCAGAACTGATCGCATCCCTCCTGCAGCTTGAGGAACGCGCGGGTTTGCCCCGAGAGGGTCACAGCGCCGATTTCGATCGCAGCGCGTTCCTTGCGAAGATTGGAGACCATCACGCGCTCGCCCTCTCCAGGAGCCATCACCGCGCGCTCGAGGTCGTCGAGCCGTCCCAGGCCCACGACTTTGTCAACCTGGTCACCCTCCGCGAAAATATCCGGGTTGGCTTGCGCCAGGCATCCGGTCATCACGATCTGCGCCGCGGGATTGAGCCGCCGCGCGCGCCGCGCAAGCTTCAGGCTCTCCGCATCGGCGCGGTCGGTAACGGTGCAGGTGTTGACAATGTAAACGTCGGCCTGCTCGCTGAATTCGCGCCGCTGCAACCCGCGCGCAAGAAGCCGCGCCTCGATGATCGCCGAGTCGTAGTGATTGACCTTGCAGCCGAGCGTGGTGATCGCAAACCGCATCGCAGCTACGCCTCGATCGCTCGCTCGATGAAGCCACCGCCGACTACTTCGTCGCCGCGGTAGAAAACGCACGCCTGTCCGGGTGTTACCGCCGGTCCCTCCGACGTGAAGCGCACTTCGGCGCGATCGGCCGAGCGCATCGTGAGCGTTGCTCTGAGGCTCGGATGCCGATAGCGAATCTTCACTTCGATCGGCGCGTCGGCATCCGCCGCGAACGATGGATCGACGAGGCGAACGTGCGCCGCCTCGAGACCACGCGCGAAAAGTCTCCCGCGCGGCGCCACCACCACTTCGCCGGCTGCGGTCCTGATCTCGCGCACGTAGAGCGGCTCGCCCGCAGCGACACCCAGTCCCCGGCGCTGGCCCACAGTGAAGCGATGTACCCCGCCGTGGGTGGCGAGCGTGCGCCCGTTCAAATCGACCACCCTCCCAGTGCGAATCTCGGCGGGCCGCGCCAGCCGCTCGACAAAGCTCGCGTAATCGCCGTCGGGCACGAAACAAATTTCCTGGCTCTCCGGCTTGTCGGCGTTGGCAAGGCCGAGCGCACGCGCGCGGGCGCGCACCTCCGCCTTGGTCATTGCGCCGAGCGGAAACAGCGTGCGCGCCAACTCGGTCTGCCCGAGATTGAACAGGAAGTAGGACTGATCCTTCGATGCATCGGCGGCGCGCAGGAGACGATAACGGTCGCCGTCATGATCGCGATCGCATTCGATCCGCGCATAGTGACCGGTCGCGACCAGGTCGGCACCAATCGCACGCGCCCGATACCACAATCGATCGAACTTGATTTCACGGTTGCACATCACGCACGGATTCGGCGTGCGGCCGCGCAGATATTCTGATACGAAGTTGTCGACCACGCGGCTCGCGAATTCGGCGCGGAGATCGACCACGTAGAATGGGAAGTCCATTAACTCGGCGACGCGGCGCGCATCCTCGAAGTCGTCGTGCGAGCAGCACGTGCCACGACGCTTCGATACCGGCGACGACGGCTCCGGCGCCAGACGCATCGCGATCCCGACCACATCGTAACCCTGCTCGCGCAGAAGCGCGGCCGCGACGGAGCTGTCGACTCCGCCCGACATCGCGACTAAAACGCGCTGCGCACTCATCGCGCGATCTCCGCGCCGTCGCGCGCAGGCTCCGCCTCGGCGACGCGCCGCCACACGGGCGCGATGATCGAGATCGCGGCGTCGATTTCCTCCGCGGAGGTGCTCCATCCAAGGCTGATACGCAGCGAACTTCGCGCCTCGGCGACCGAGCGGCCCATCGCGATCAGAACATGTGACGGCTCGACCGCGCCCGCGGCGCACGCCGACCCCATCGAAAGCTGCACGCCTTCGAGGTCGAGCGCGATAAGCATCGACTCGCCGAGCACGCCAGGGAAAGTGAGATTCAACGTGTTACTGAGTCGTCCGGTGAGCGGACCATTCAAGCTGAGGCCGGGAATTGCCGCGCTGAGATTCATCAGCAGGCGCGCCGCGAGTCCCGCGATTCGAGCGGACTCCTCCGCCATCAGCGCCGCGGCCGCGTGCGCCGCGGCCCCAAAGGCCACCGCGCCAAGCAGATTCGGCGTGCCGGCGCGGAGCGCGTTTTCCTGCGGACCACCCAGGATCGTCGGCGCAATCCGCGCCGCGTCGCGGACGTAGAGAACGCCGATTCCCGCCGGCGCGCCGAGCTTGTGGCCCGACAGAGTCATCAGATCGCATCCGAGCGATTCTACGTCGACCGGAATTCGACCCACTGCCTGCGCCGCGTCGATGTGAAACATCGCGCCGACGCGCACGGCATGCGACCGCAGCGGTGCGAGGTCCTGGATGGTGCCGACTTCAGCGTTGGCGAGCGCGAGAGTCAGCAACGCGGTATTCTCGTCCAGCGCTGCAACCACGCTCGCAGGTGCGATACGGCCGTCGCGGTCGGGTGCGATGCGGATGATCTCGAAGCCGCGCGCGTCGAGTTCGTTCAGCGGCGCGAGAATCGACGAATGCTCGATCGCAGAGGATACGACGCGGCGGCCGCGCGCGTTGGCAGTTGCACCGAAAATCGCGAGATTGTTGGACTCGCTGCCGCCGCTGGTGAACGTGATCTGCCGCGGCGCCGCGCCGATCAGTTCCGCGACCTCGGCGCGCGCTCGCTCCAACGCGCGCCGCGCACGCTGACCTGCGCGATGCACCGACGCGGGATTGCCGCCGGGCTCGTCGAGCAGGCTCGCGATCGCGGCGCGCGCCTCGGTTCTTAACGGCGCGCCCGCGTTATGGTCGAGATAAATCGGCATCTGCGGTTTGATAGCCCTTGAGAGAAGTTATTAACCTATCTCACTTGGACTAACCGAAAAAGAACACCGCAGGTGGCCTCACTAGCGGCGCAAGCGAAATAGGCCAGAGGATCGGAATGGCAGACACGGCGCGCCGGAGCGGCGCAGAAGTGATTGTCGTCGGCGCGGGCGTGGTCGGAACCAGCCTCGCCTTCCATCTCGCGCGCGCGGGCGCCAAGGTGCGAGTGTTCGACAAGGGCGGGATTTGCGCCGGGATGTCGTCGCGGTCGGGCGCACTGGTCAGGATGCACTACACGTTCGCGCCGGAGGCCGACCTCGCGTGGAAGAGCCTTCGCTACTTCGAGAACTGGAGCGAGATCGTCGGTGGGCGATGCGGATTCGTGCGAACTGGATTCGCAATCCTGGTAGCTGCGGAGAACGCGGAGCGGCTGCGAGTGAATGTCGCGATGCTCAAAGCAGTTGGCGTCGAAACAAATCTCCTTGAGCCCGCGGAACTGGGAAAGCTCGAAACCGAAGTCAGTTTCGACGACGTCGCGCTCGCGGCATACGAGCCGCGAAGCGGATACGCCGATCCGATCGCAACCACCGAATCATTCGCGGACGCCGCGAAGCGCAACGGCGCGACGTTCGTGCTTAACACCCAGGTCACGCGCGTCGCGGTCCGTGCTGGACATGCCTCGGGCATCGTCGATAGCACTGGTCGCACGCACGAGGCCGATGCGGTCTGCGTGGTCGCGGGTCCGTGGACGGACGCCCTGCTTGCCCCGCTAGGCGCTCAGATTGGTATCCGTGCCGAGCGCGCACAGATCGCGTTTTTCCGGCGGCCGCCGGCGCTCAGGCATTGCGTCTATATCGACACGATCGCTGGCAGCTACTTCAGGCCGCACGGCGACGACCTGACGCTGGCCGGCCTCGGCGCGTTGAAGATCGAGGTCGAAACCGATCCGGATCATTTTCGCGAGGCCAACGACGAAGATTTTATTCGTGAGGTCGGCGCGCGACTCGCCCGTCGCATCCCGCGAATGGCCGCTGCGCCGTACGCGCGCGGGCACGCGGGTATTTACGACGTCAGTCCCGATGCTCGCGCGGTGATGGGCCGGGTGCCCGGCATCGCCGGGTTTTTCGTTGCGGCGGGTTTCAGCGGCACGGGATTCAAGACGGCGCCTGCGGTGGGCGCCGCGATGGCGGAACTGATCCTGAACGGAAACTCGACCAGCGCGGACCTCACGCCATTCTCCTTCGAGCGTATCCAGCGCGTTGAGCTAATCGAGAGTCCCAACGAGTACACGATGGGCGCGGGCTTCGGGCACAAGATCTGAGCGCGGCCCGCGTCAGTCAGCGATTCTTTGCGATCACGTTGTTGCGATCGGGGGGATGATGCTCGCTGACCGCGTCTTCGAGGCAGTCCTGGCGTTCTTCGATTTCTTCCATCCGGGCGCCAACGCGGTTGAGCTTCTCGACCAGACTGTTGAGAGCGCGCGCGACCGGGTCAGGCAGTTTTGCGTGATCGAGATCGGCTACGTCCTGCCGCGCGCTCTCGCCTTCGATGACCTTGCCCGGGATGCCGACGATCGTCGAGTACGGAGGCGCCGAAGAAACCACCACCGCGCCCGCGCCGATTCTGCTCCCGCGGCCGATACGCACCGGTCCGATCACGGCGGCGCCCGCGCTCACCATCACGTGGTCCTCGAGCGTGGGATGGCGCTTCTCTTTTTTGAGGCTGGTGCCGCCGAGCGTGACGCCCTGGTAGATAAGTACGTCGTCGCCGATTTCCGCGGTTTCACCGACCACGACTCCCATTCCATGATCGATGAAAAGCCGGCGTCCGATTTTCGCGCCAGGATGAATCTCAATTCCCGTCATCCATCGCGCGGCTTCGCTGAGCAGGCGTGCGAGCAGCTTCGCGTGGTGCTCCCATAGCCAGTGCGAGGCGTGGTGTAGCCAGATTGCGTGGACGCCGGGGTAAGCTAGGATTACCTCGAGCGTGCTGCGCGCGGCGGGGTCGCGATCGAAAACCGCCTGGATGTCTTCGCGCATGCGGCTTACAACACCCATTGGTCGTGCCTCTGGTGACGGCGCGTCAGGCCTTTGCCTCGGTGCCGCCGTGATTGGCGGCGCGGGCTTTGGTCCGTGCGCCGTTCTTGCCGTTCTTACTTTCGACAGCGCGCGCGCTGGCAGTGCGATGCCGTGGCTTCACGTTATCCTTGTGCAGCTTGTATTCGACCGAGTCAACTAGCGCCTGCCAGCTCGCCTCGACGACGTTGCTGGAGAGGCCCACAGTGCCCCACCGCCGCTTGCCGTCGGTCGATTCAATCAGGACCCGCACGCGCGCTCCGGTTCCGGCGCCATTGTCGAGCACGCGGACCTTGTAGTCGACCAGTTGCATCGCCTCGAAGTTCGGGTAGTACGGGACCAGCGCGGAGCGGAGCGCTGAGTCGAGCGCATTGACTGGCCCGTTTCCAATCGCCGAGTTGCGGGTGCGCACGCCGTCGGGCCCCTCGATTACGACCACCGCCTCGCTGAACGGCGCCTGGTCCTCGTGCCACTTGTCGTCGAACACGCGAAAGCTCACGAAGTTGAAATGTTCTTTGGTAAGTCCGAGCGCCCGCAGCATCACCAGCTCGAACGACGCGTCCGCGCCGTCGAACACGTAGCCCTCGCCTTCGAGGCGTTTGAGCTCATCGAGCAGCGCAGGAATTTTGTCGCCCGCCGCTTCCAGATCGATTCCGAATTCGCGCGCCTTGTAAACGATATTGGCGCGGCCCGACAGCTCGGAGAGCAGCACGCGGCGATCGTTTCCGACCTGCGTGGGTTCGATATGTTCGTAGGTCTTTGAATTGCGCTCGACCGCCGAGACATGAAGCCCCGCCTTGTGCGCGAAGGCGCTACGGCCCACGTAGGCCTGGCGCGCGAACGGCGTAATATTCGCGAGCTCATACACGAGCATCGAAACTTCGCGCAGGGACTTGAGCTTGGCGGGCGGCACGCAGTGGTAGCCGAGCTTGAGCTGCAGGTTGGCGATTATCGAGACCAGGTTGGCGTTGCCGCATCGCTCACCAAACCCGTTGATGGTCCCCTGCACCTGCACGGCGCCGGCCTCGACGCCGGCCAGCGTGTTTGCGACCGCGACTTCGGAGTCGTTATGGCAATGGATCGCTATCGGGCATCCGACGGCGGCGCGCGCAGCTCTGACCCCAGCCTCGATCTCATGCGGAAGCCGCCCGCCGTTGGTGTCGCACAGGCAGATGAGATCGACTCCCACCGCGTCGACCGCCTTGAGACAAGCGAGCGCGAACTCAGGATTCGCGTCGTAGCCGTCGAAAAAATGTTCGGCGTCGAACATCGCTTCGTCGAAGTGTTTCTTCAGAAACGCGATCGTGTCGGCCAGGATTTCAATATTCGCCTCGTTGGAAATCCGGAGCGCCTCGCGGACGTGCATGTCCCAGGTCTTGCCGACCACCATCGCGGCCGGCGTCTCGGCGCGGAGCAGGAGCTGCAGATTGCGGTCGGCCGCGGCACGAATCCCCGCACGCCGAGTCGAGCCGAACCCGACGATCTTCGCGTGGCGGAGTTTGCTCTTTTTGATTTCCTTGAAAAAGGCGGCGTCGCGATCGTTCGAGCCCGGCCATCCGCCCTCGATGTAGTCGAACCCGAGATCGTCGAGCCGTTCCGCGATTTGAACCTTGTCGTCGACCGTGAGCGAAACGTCTTCGCTCTGGCATCCGTCGCGCAGCGTGGTGTCGTAGACCTGGATATGTTTGGCAGCCGCCATCTGGCTAAACGGTCTCCGCCGGAGCGGCGTGCGCGCCGCTATTCAAGAATGCGTCGTGCAGCGCGCGCATCGCAAGTTCCGCGTACTTCGCGTTCACCACCACCGACACTTTAATTTCTGAAGTCGCGATCATCTCAATGTTGATCCGCTCGTTGGCCAGCACCTCGAACATCCGGGCCGCGACCCCCGCGTGGGTCCGCATTCCGACGCCCACAATCGACACCTTGGCGACCTGGTCCTCGTGACGCACGCCGGTGGCGCTAATTTCGTTCGCGACCGGCCGTACCAGCTCGAGCGCGCGGCGGAGATCCTCGCGGCCGACGGTGAAGGTCATGTCGGTGTGGCCGTCGGCGCTCGCGTTCTGGATAATCATATCGACCACGATTCCGGCACTCGCAATCGGGCCGAAAATCCGCGCGGCGACGCCGGGGCGGTCCTCGACGCCGCTGATAGTTATCTTACTCTGGTTCTGGTCCAGCGTTACGCCGGAGACCAGCACGTCCTCCATAGAACTGTCTTCCTGGCCCACCCAGGTTCCCTCCTCGTCGTTGAAGCTCGAGCGCACCACCAGCGGCACATTGTAGCGGCGGGCCAGCTCGACCGCGCGCGTCTGCAGCACCTTGGCGCCGAGCCCCGCCATCTCGAGCATCTCGTCGTACGAGATGCGCTTGAGCTTCCTTGCCTTGGGACAAAAGCCGGGGTCGGCAGTATAGACGCCGGCCACGTCGGTGTAGATCTCGCACGCGTCGGCTTTGAGAGCCGCCGCGAGCGCGACCGCGGTCAGGTCAGACGCACCGCGGCCAAGCGTGGTGACGTTGCCATTCGAATCGATTCCCTGGTATCCGGCAACCACCGCGATTTGACCTTCGTCGAGCGCGCGGGTCACGCGCGCCGAGTCGACCGACTTGATTCGCGCGCGGCCATGATTGGAGTCGGTCGCGATACGAAGCTGATGCGCCAGCAACGACACGGTCGGATGGCCCAGCGCCTGGAGCCGGATCGCGAGCAGCGCTGCGGAGACCTGCTCCCCGGTCGACACCAGCACGTCGGTTTCGCGCAGATCGGGCGCGTCGCAGAGTTCCGAGGCGAGCTTGAAAAGCCGATTGGTCTCACCCGCCATCGCCGATACCACGATGACCAGTTTCGCGCCGCCCTCGCGGACGCGCGCCACGCGTTCGGCAACCGCCTTGATCCGTTCGATCGAGCCGACCGAGGTGCCTCCATATTTTTGGACAATCAGCGCCACATTGCCCCCCTCCAGTCATAGATTGGGGGTAATCGGCAATTATGATCGGAAACGAAACGCCAAACCAGCCCCCTATTCGAGGGCCGATTCGCTCACGCGAAGCGGAGCTTCAGCTTCGATAAGATCGACCAGTAGCGATCGCCGGTCGCAGTGAACTCGATACGGCGGAGGTCAGCGCCCGCATAGCTGATCCGGATCGCGAGGCAATCGAGATCGGCGTACTCGTCGAGCCGCTCGAACCATTCGACCGCCGCGACACCGGCGGAGAACAGATACTCGCGAAGTCCGAGGTCGTCGAGCGCGACAGTCTCCAGGCGGTAGAGATCAATATGGAAGAGCGGCAAGCGCCCGTGATGCTCCTGGATCATCGTGAAGGTCGGGCTCAGTATGTCTTCCTCGCGAAGGCTCAGCCCGTGTGCGAGTCCCTTGATGAAGCAGGTCTTGCCGGCGCCGAGCTCGCCTATCAACCCAAGCAGCTCGCCGCCCTCGAGCAGCGAGGCGAGGCGGCGTCCCCACACCTTGGTGTCGCGCGGCGAGCGGCTCTCGACGATGAACGTGACAACGCTCGCGCCGGCTATTGGAGGTTGCGGTTCGACCATCGGAATCAATTTGCGGAATTAACTTTCGTAACTATCCTGCGCAATTGTCCCGCCCACTTACGATTATATTTATATTCCGTCCGACTGTAATCCGCTGCAATCGCAATTTGTTTAGGATCGAATCGCTTCTAGCGCGGCGGGTAGTTCCTCGATCAGGTCTCCGGCCAGATAGCCGATTCTGCCGAGCCGGGCCGCTACCAGGTCAGCGGCGTATCCATGCGCGAACACGCCCAGCGCGAGCGCGTCGAGCGGGCGCATCTTCTGGCCCAGCAGCGCGCCGACGATTCCCGACAGCACGTCGCCCATTCCCGGCGTCGCCATCCCGGAATTGCCGGTCGAATTGATCAGAACCGCGCCGTCCGGACTGGCGATAACCGATCGTGCGCCCTTGAGTAGCACGTAGGCGCCCGAGCGATCCGCGAGACGCCGCGCGGCCGAGACGCGATCGGCGTTAACCGCAGCGGTGGTTTCACTCAGCAGGCGTGCGGCTTCGCCCGGATGAGGCGTCAAGACGATCGGGCCGCGCGCGCGCCTGGCGGTCTCGCATCCGAGTGCGGCGAGCGCGTTGAGACCGTCGGCATCGATCAGCAGCGGGCGGTCCGGCGAGGCACCCTTTTCGATCAGCCACGCCATGATCTGCTTGGTGTCTTCGCTGAGGCCGATGCCCGGACCGACAATCAGAGAACTCTTGCCCTCGATGAGTGAGGCGAGCGTGGCAGCGGCATGCGCGCCATCGAAGTGACCGTCGCGATCGGCGATGGGCTCGGTCATCAACTCGGCCTGACCTGTGGCGACCAACGGCTGAACGGAGGCCGGCACTGCCGCGGTCACCAGGCCGGCGCCGGTTCGCAACGCGCCTCGCGATGCGAGCAGGGCGGCGCCCGACTTGCCTACGCTCGCGGCGATGACGAGCGGATGTCCATACATTCCCTTGTGCGTGTTCACCGGGCGCTCGACGATCAGCGGCGACACGTCACCGAGCTCGAGGAAGCGGCCGGGCGGCTTGATCTCGCCGACTGCGCGGGGGTCGAAGCCGATTTCGGCGATCTCGAGTTCGCCGCAGTACTCGGCGCCCGGATAGGAGACGTGCCCGAATTTGGCGTGGCCGAAGGTCACCGTGTATGAAGCGCGAACCGCGGCGCCCATGATTGCGCCGGTGTCGGAGTTCACGCCCGAAGCGATGTCGACCGCGACCACCGGCACGCCCAGCGAATTCGTCCACTCGATCGCGTGGCGCGCAGCGCCGGTTACTTCCGCGTTAAGGCCGGTACCGAAGATCGCGTCGACAACGGCGCCGGGACGATCGGCGAGCGCGCCGCCGAGATCGGCTTCCGATGATGCTTCGCTGATCGAGCCGCCGGCCGCGCGATATTCGTCGCGGACGCGCACCGCATCGCCCTTAAGCTCCGCTTCATGCGCGAGCAGAACGACGCGTACCCGCACGCCCATCTGACCAAGCGCACGCGCCGCAACAAAGCCGTCGCCGCCATTGTTGCCTTTGCCAGCAATCACGAGGACGCCTGCGCGGGCAGCCTCGTGGAAGCGCATGACGAGCGCTGCCGCGACTGCCTCGCCCGCGCGCGTCATCAACGAGTACGAAGGGATCCCGTATTTTTCGCGGCTCAGGCGATCGAGCTCGCGGCTTTCCGATGCGGTGAGGAGGATCATCGTCTGCCTGTCACCAGTCTAGCAGAGCACTTACGCATACCCGCAGAGCGATCAGCGGTTCTCGCGATTGGCGCGGAGGGCACCTCCCGCCGGAGGCGCGCATCAGGAATAATAGGCGCCACGATGATCCGGCTCAGCGTTAACGTCAACAAGATAGCGCTCATCCGCAACTCCCGGGGCGGCGAGCTGCCGAGCGTGCTCGACGCGGCACGCACCTGCATCAAGGCGGGATGTCACGGCATCACGGTGCATCCGCGACCCGATGCTCGCCACATCACCTATCGCGACGTTGCCGAACTCGCGGCGATGCTTACCGTCGAGTTCAATATCGAGGGCTCCCCCACCTCCGAGTTCCTCGACATGGTATGCGGTGTGCGCCCGGCGCAGGCGACGCTGGTGCCCGACCCGCCGGGAGTGCTGACCTCGAATGCGGGCTGGAATCTCGACGATGGCGCGGACTGGCTGCGCGCGGTGCTCGCGCGGTTGAAGGAGGCTGGAATCCGCAGCAGCCTTTTCGTCGCGCCGGATGTGAAGCAGGTGAAGCGCGCGCGCCAGCTCGGCGCCGATCGCGTCGAACTTTTCACCGGGCCGTATGCCAACGCTTTCCATTCGCCGGAACGAAACAAGCTTCTCGCGCAGCATCGCGAGGCGGCTCGCGCCGCGCGCGGCGTAGGACTCGGGGTAAACGCGGGTCACGACCTGAACCTCGAGAATATCCCGGCCTATGCCAGAGCGGTGAAGGGACTCGCGGAAGTTTCGATCGGCCATGCGCTGGTAAGCGACGCGCTCTATATCGGCCTCGCGCGGGCGGTTAAGGCTTACCTCAAGGCGCTAGGATCGCAGCCGGCGAATGTGAAGCCGGCCCCGAAGCCGCGCGCGTCGCAACGCTGATCGCTACTCGATGCCGACGCGGCGCTGGATCGCCGAGGAGATCTCGCGCGCAAGCGCCCCGATCTGACTGGCGTCCTCACCCTCGACCATCACCCGCGCGAGCATCTCGGTGCCCGAATAGCGCACCAGCAGCCGGCCGTTGCCGGCGAGGCGTTGCTCCGCCGACGCGATGAGGCTCGCGACGTCGGGCATCTCGCTAAGCGGCATCCGGGCCTTGACGCGGACGTTCTCGAGCACTTGTGGCACGCGATGCATCGCGCGCAGCTCGCTCAGCGGGCGTCCGCTTTCAGCCATGTAGCTCAGCACCAGCAGAGCAGTGATGAGTCCGTCACCGGTGGTCGAGTGATCCATGAAGATCACGTGGCCCGACTGTTCGCCGCCGAGGTTGTAGGAATTCTGCCGCATCTCGCGCACCACCGCGGGATCGCCGACCTCGGTGCGGACTAGGCGCACGCCCACCGCGCGCAACGCGAGTTCGAGCCCAAAGTTGCTCATCACGGTCGCCACCACAGTGTTCGAGCGGAGCCGCCCCTCGGCCGCCATCTTGCGCCCGAGCAGCGCCATCACATCGTCGCCGTCGAGCACTTCGCCGCGCTCGTCGACCATGGTAACGCGATCGCCGTCGCCGTCGAGCGCGATTCCGACGTTCGCGTGCTCGCGCAGCACGAGCTCGCGCAGCGCCTCGGGGTGAACCGCGCCGCAATTCAAATTGATGTTCTTGCCGTCGGGATCGGCCGCCATCGAGACTACGTCGGCGCCGAGCTCCTCGATCGCCTCGGGGCCGACCTTGTACGCGGCGCCATTAGCGCAATCGATCGCAACTTTAAGGCCGTCGAAGGCAATCGCCTTCGGCACGCAACTCTTGAGGAACACGAGGTAGCGGCCCACCGCATCGTCGATGCGCGCCGCCTTGCCGATATCATCAGCGGCAGCGCGCAATCCCGCGATCTTGCCCTCGTCGAATACCAGCTCCTCGATTTGCCGCTCGGTATCGTCGTCGAGCTTGAAGCCGGCACGCGAAAAAAACTTGATTCCATTGTCCTGAAAGGGATTGTGCGAGGCGGAAATTACCACGCCCGCATCGGCGCGCATGCTGCGCGTCAAGAACGCGATTCCCGGAGTTGGCAGAGGACCGACCAGCCATACATCGACGCCCATCGAGCAGATTCCCGATGCCATCGCGGTTTCGAGCATGTAGCCCGACAAGCGCGTGTCCTTGCCGATCAGAATCCGCCGATGGCGCCCCGGGGTGCCCTTGAAAACGTGCGCCAGCGCGCGGCCGAGTCGCAGCGCGGTCTCCGAGGTGATCGGTTCCACGTTGGCGACGCCGCGTACGCCGTCGGTTCCGAAAAGTCTACGATGGTCGCCCATCTGCGCTGGTCGTGAGCCTCTCCCGATACACTCTGAGTTTAACCTTGTCGGGCGCCTGGTGCACCAACTGCATTCCGTCGGGCAACTCGACCTGCACATTCACCTGGTGCGCGCCCGGCGAGATGCCCGCCGCGTCGACGTAGACGAGCCCCTTGGTATCGAGTCCCTCGAGTTTCAAGACCGGTCCGCGCAATGTGACGTTGGCCTTGGGCGGTTCCACTTTAACTTTGTAATCTGGGTCGCGCACCTCGACATCGATGCCGCGGAACTCACGATCCGCGATGATTTCGCCGACGACAACCTTGGCATCGACGCGCGTGGTGGCGACTCTGATCATCGGATTTTGCAGAGTCAGCTCCACGTTGCCATCCACCTCGCCGTTGGAACCTTTCACATCCAACGGCTCGGTGTCGGCGCGCGTGAGCGGCGCCAGGTAGCGGCTCGGGCCGCTGACCACGACGGTGGAGGGCTTGGTCTCGATGGATACGATCTTGTAGCCGTCCGCCACCGCGCCATCGACGGTCAGATGCACCGGCAGCTCACGGCTCGTCACTCGATCGATATCGAGCGTGACCTCATCCGGCGTGATTCGCGTGACGCTGGTCCCGCGCGGCACGTCGAACATTTCGGGAGTGATTCGAAAATCGGAATTGCCAGTGGTCGCAACTTTAGTCAGGTCGAGCCTGAGCGCCAGCCGTTCCGGATCGGCCAGCGAGAGCAGTTGCCGCGGCCCGCCGATCTCGACCTTCACGAAGTCAGTCGGATGGTTGAGTATCACCATTCCGGGAGGCAGCGAGCGGTAGCTGATCGGAACGTCGATCGTGGCCACGCCGCCGCGTTCTCCCGCATTGACGAAGATCCACAGAGCGACAGCGATCGCGATGGCGAGCACGCGCAACGCGAAGTTTCGCTGCGCGCGTTTTCGAAGCGCCTCCCATCCGATCCTTTCCTTCCAATCCGCCATCGGTTTGTTCCGCGCCGCCAACCCCTATCGACAAATCTTCGCTCAACAGATCGTCACCGCGCAAATCGCAGCGACTGCGCGCCCGCTCAGGGCCGCAACTTGCGCAAGGTATCGAGAACTTCCGGAGGATTGAGCCCCCGAATCAACTCGCCGCCGCGCGCCAGCGAGATCGTGCTGTCTTCCTCCGAGACGACCAGCACCACCGCGTCCGTGTCCTCGGTCATTCCGATTGCCGCGCGATGCCGCGTGCCGAGCGCGAGGCTCACGTTGGGATTGCTCGACAGCGGGAGCAGGCATGCAGCCGCGACAACCTGGTCGCCCTTGACGATCACGGCCCCGTCGTGAAACGGCGAGCCGTTCATGAAGATGGTCTCGAGCAGTTCCGGCGACAGGCGCGCATCGAGAATGCGGCCGGTCTCGACGAACTCGTTGAGGCCATCTTCCTGCTCGATGACGATCAGCGCTCCGAAGTGCCGCGCGGCGAGCCACGCAGCCGCAGTCGCAATCTCTTGCGCGGCGGTCGCGACGGCCGCGCGGCCACCGAAGAAGGATCGCGCACCGACGCGGCTCAGCGCGCGGCGTATGTCGGCCTGGAAGATCACGACCAGGATAACGATCAACGAAGAGAGAAAATTGTTGAGTAGCCAGTTCAGAGTGAACAGACCCAGAAGCTGCGAGGCGAGAAACGCAACGCCCACGATCATCAACCCCACCACCATCTGCATCGTGCGCGTGCCACGGATCAAAATCGCGATCCGGTAGATCACGTACGCGACGATTAGGACGTCGACCACGTCCTGCCATCTGGGCGGCGGAATCATCGGCATATAGTCGGCATCGCGTCTCAGCGGAGAGCGTGCCGGCCGGCCGCCGCTCGCTGAACGCTTCGAAAACGTTCGTGGCCGCGGCCGCGCGCGGTTCCCCGCGACGGGTGCCAATTAAAGATTATGCTCCGCGAGTTCCGCAAATCCGATAGGGGGAGCCGCGATAACCTTAACGTTTGTTCCGGAGCGCGGAGGATTGGCCTCAACCTTGAGCCGGTAGCGGAGCCCCGAGCTGCCGCACGCTGCTCGGCGATGCGTGCGCCGATACTAGTGGGCGGCCTTGAGACGCGGGCAGGCGATTGGTGAAGAGGTCAGACCAGTACTGGTTTGGGAGGCAGTCCGGTCACCGGCCCTTGATCTTCGGCCGGCTTGGGCTTTTCTTTGCCGACGTCCGGACGCGGCGGTCCGCCGGTGTTCGCCACCGGGAACGAAGGCGGCATCTCGCGTCCTTCGCGGTATGCCGTAACCATCGCCTCGACTTCGGCGCCGTCAAGCACTTCCTTTTCGAGCAGCCGCTCGGCGACCTTATGCAGCAACGGCAAGCGATCGGAGAGCAGACTGCGCGCCTTCTGATACGCGTCGTCGATGACGCGGCGGACCTCGCGATCGATCTCGACGGCGGTGTGCTCCGAGTAGTCCTTGTGATGCGCAATGTCGCGGCCCAGGAAGACCTGCTCTTCGCGACGCCCGAACGTCATCGGGCCGAGCTCCTTGCTCATCCCCCACTCGCAGACCATCTTGCGCGCGAGCTCGGTCGCCTTCTCGATATCATCGCCGGCGCCGGTAGTCATGTGGCCGAAGATCAATTCCTCGGCCGCGCGTCCGCCGAACATCATCGCGAGGCGCGTCATCAGATATTCGCGCGAGTAGGTATAGCGATCGTCGAGCGGGAGCTGCTGGGTGACGCCGAGCGCCATGCCGCGCGGGATGATGGTGACCTTGTGGACCGGGTCGGCGCCGGGCAGGAGCATCGCGACCAGCGCATGACCACCCTCGTGATAGGCGGTGTTCTTGCGCTCCGACAACGACATCACCATCGAGCGCCGCTCGGCGCCCATCATGACCTTGTCCTTGGCGAGCTCGAAGTCGTTCATCTCGACCTTGTCTTTGTTGCGACGAGCTGCCAGCAGCGCGGCTTCATTGACCAGGTTTTCGAGATCGGCGCCGGCAAACCCGGGCGTCGAGCGCGCAAGCTTGTCGACGTTAACGTCGTCGGAGAGCGGAACCTTGCGCGTGTGGACTCGAAGGATTCCTTCGCGGCCTCTCACGTCGGGACGCGGCACAACCACGCGGCGATCGAAGCGGCCGGGCCGCAGCAGCGCAGGATCGAGCACGTCGGGGCGGTTGGTCGCGGCGACCAGGATAACGCCTTCGTTCGCCTCGAAGCCGTCCATCTCGACCAGCAATTGGTTGAGCGTCTGCTCGCGCTCGTCGTGACCGCCACCGAGACCCGCGCCGCGATGCCGTCCGACGGCGTCGATCTCATCGATAAAAATTATGCACGGCGCATGCTTCTTGCCTTGCACGAAAAGATCGCGCACGCGTGAAGCGCCGACGCCGACGAACATCTCGACAAAGTCCGAACCGGAGATCGAGAAGAACGGCACGCCGGCCTCGCCCGCGATCGCGCGCGCGAGCAGCGTCTTGCCGGTGCCCGGAGGTCCGACCAGCAGCACGCCCTTGGGAATTCTGCCGCCCAGGCGCGTGAAGCGTTTGGGGTCGCGCAGGAACTGGATGATCTCTTCGAGCTCGTCCTTCGCCTCGTCGATTCCGGCAACGTCGGCGAACGTGACCTTATGAGTATTTTCGGTGAGCAGCTTGGCGCGGCTCTTCCCGAACGACATCGCCTTGCCGCCGCCGATTTGCATCTGACGCATGAAGAAAATCCACAGCGCGGCGAGAACCAGCACCGGGAACCACTGAACCAGCGCGACCATCCACCACGGATCGCCTTCCTCAGGCTTCGCGGCAATTTTCACGTCTTTTTCGCGCAGTGTCTTGACGAGGTCGGGATCGCGGGGGGCGTAGGTCTTGAGATGCTCGTCGGTGGTGGTCTCAATCTGGATGCGGTCGCCCTGGATAGTAACCTCGCGGACCAGGCCCTTGTCGACCCGATTCATGAAGTCGGAAAAGATGATTTCCTGCTCGCGAGGCTGCTGCCTGCTGAAGATGTTCACCAGCAGCAGAAACATCAGGCCGAGAACGAGCCACAGGGCTATGCTACGCGAAAACTGATTCATCCCTAGTAAAAGTTATCACGCTGATTCATTCGCACGCAACGCACTACCGGGTTAGTTTCCCACCGCGCGCGCCTCAACCCTCAGCACCGTTTCGGTGGCGGAACTTACCAGCGCGCTGCGGCCGCGCGCCAGCCCAGGGAGCCATACGATTTCGCCGCGCAGGGTGACGACCGGATAACTCGCGCGGCGCGCGCGCGGCAGCTTGCGATCGATAAAGATCTCCTTGATTTTGCGGCTGCCCTCCATTCCGAGCGGCGAGATTCGATCGCCGGGGATGAAGTTGCGCACCATCAGCGAATCGCCCGCCGAGCTTCCCTGCAGCGCGCTCAAGTCGAACAGCGCCGAGTGGTTGTCGGCGGGAAGGCCCGCGTCGCTCGCGGCTATGATCGTCGAATCGAATGCGAATCCGGCGTTGGTGACGATCGTAGTGCCATCGAGAGCGAGCGGCATCGCGAACTCCGCCGCTCGGAGAGGCATGGCGCGCTCGAGAAAGAGCAACTGGTACTGGCGCGCGGCGCGCCATCCGCCGGGCAAATCGATTTCGCCATTCGGGGGACCGTCGAGGCAGAGACTGCGGAGCGCCGCGACGTGGGCTCGCGTCACGCCGCGCAGTGTGCCGCGCCGCTCCGCGATGAACATGCGCAGAATCGACGCCTGCAGCGCAGGATGCAGCTCCGGGAAGCGCGCGAGCTCTAGCGCGCCATCTGTGCCGCGGCGGATCGCGTCGGTCCGCATCAGGTCAAGCTCGCGCGAAGCCAGCGCGCGCGCGAGGTCGTCGAGCGCGCGCATCTCGGCGGCAAGCTCGACGAGCCGGCGACTGAGGCCCGGCGCGTACTCGCGCTCGAGCGCCGGGAGCAACTGATGGCGGAGGCGGTTGCGCTGGGCCGACATCGACGCGTTCGAAGAATCGTCGACGTAAGGGAGAGCGCGCGCCGCGAGCCAGGCGATGATTTCAGCGCGCGTCAGCGTCAGCATCGGGCGGATGATCCTGCCCGGTCCCGCTTCGCTCATCGCGGCGAGTCCCGCAGCTCCCGCACCACGCAACAGTCGCATCAGGACCGTCTCGGCCTGATCGCCGGCATGATGCGCCAGCGCGATATGGTCGGCCGCGAGCGAATCCGCGCTGCGGGCGAGAAACTCGTGACGCATCTCGCGCGCCCGCTCTTCGAGATTCGCAATGCCGGGTGCCAGGTGATCAAAATTGAAGTCGAGACTGTCGACACGTCCGACGCGAAGATCGATTTTCTCACGCGCGCAAAGCTCGCGAACGAAAGCCTCGTCGCGATCCGACTCGGCGCCGCGCAGTTGATGATTGAGATGAGCGGCCGCAACGGAAAAGCCGAAGCGCTCGCGGAGTTCGAGCAGCGCGTGCAGGAGCACGACCGAGTCGGGGCCGCCGGAGACCCCCGCGAAGATGACCGCTCCTCTACGAATCCCCACGCGCGTCAGCGCGGACGCGATCACGTCGAGGACCAAGTTTGGCGCATCGGAACGCATTGGAATCAGGCTATTCTTGATGCCGATGCGCGGCAACGCGCCGCTTGCGCCGCGGGCTCGGGACACGCCGCGATCAGCGGCCGAGTTGATCGAGCAGATGCAGGATGATGCCGATTCCGGGCAGGTTGACCTCGAGGTCCTCGGCCAGCGAGCGGATGACGCGAATGCGATGCAGCGCTTCGCGATCGTAGAGCGGCTCGTCGCTGGCGGCGCGTGGCGGCGACTCGGCGGGAACGACCAGCTCCTCGCGTTCCCAGACCGCGAGCTCCGCTTCGCTCACCCCGCCGAGCGAGCACAGCACGGTGCGGGTTATCAGCACGGTTTCGCGGCGCGAGCCGCGCCGGGCGGCAGCTTTGCTGATCCTGCGAGCCATCGCCTATCAGTTCCTCATCATCTCGGCGCGCGGGTCCGGGATCGAACGCGCGTGGCGACGGTCGGCTAGCTTCTCCATCAGCTCGCGCTCCTCGGCAGTCAGGTCGGTAGGCGCCAGCACCTTGAGCTCGTAGAGCAGGTCGCCGGCGGGCTCCTTGCCACGCGCGGGAAGGCCGCGGCCGCGCAGGCGCATCACGCGCCCGGTCTGACTGTTGGCGGGAATCTTGAGCGAGACTTTGCCGTTGACCGTCGGCGCGGTTATCTCGGCGCCCAGCGCGGCTTCGTAGTCCCACACTGGAAGCTGCACGCGGAGGTCGCGGCCGGCGAGCGCGAACACCGGATGCGGTGGGATGCGAATCGTAAGAAACAGGTCTCCATTGAGATCGGGACGCGGCGCGCGGCCGCCCTGCCCTTTCAACCGAAGCTGGGTTCCGTCGGCAACGCCGGGCGGAATCGAGACCTCCAGCGAGCGCCGCACCGGAATCACGCCGCTGCCGCCGCAGGTGAGACACGGCTCGGCCGATCGGATCACGCGGGTCTTGCCCTTCTTCTCCTCGCGCGCCACCATCCCGCTTCCGCCGCACGTCGCGCATTCGTCTTCCGCCGCGAGATCGAGCCGCCGCTTGGCGCCATTGACGGCCTCCGGGAGTGAGATTTGCACTTCCGCGCGCAGGTCCGGTGCGCGCGCCGGCTCGCCGCTGAAGTTGAAGTCCGAATATCCGCGCGGAGCGCCGGTGCGGAATCCCGTGCCGCTCCTGCCGAAAAACTGCTCGAAGAAGTCGCTGAAATCGCCACCCGAAAAGCCGTGCGCCGCGCCGCCGCCCGCAGCGGCCTGCTCCGCGTAGCGCCGCCGCATCTCCTCCTGGGTGGTGCCGCGCTCCCAGTCGGCGCCGAGCTCATCGTACTTCTTGCGCTTGGCTTGGTCGCTCAGGACCTGGTAGGCCTCGTTGATTTCCTTGAACTGGCGCTCGGCCTCCTTGTTGTTGGGGTTGACGTCGGGATGATGCTTGCGGGCGAGCTTGCGAAAAGCGCTTTTGATTTCGGCTTCCGAGGCGGTGCGTTCCAGGCCGAGGGTTTTGTAGTAATCGCGGAATTCCATCGTGGGTTCAGTTATCCAAGATGCGCACTACTGAGCGCAACGCAATGGGGATGGGAATAATCGCCGCGCTTCGGTTGGCTCCAGCAGAAGAGCAACCGGCTCCGCAATTCATCCTCCGGCACCTTCGGGCGGCGGAACAAGCTCGGATTGCTTTTACTACGTCGGATATTTACTTCTGGTCCGGTGGAGCGAAATAGCCTGCGAAGCTACTTTGTCAGCTATCGCGGTTCCGATTTTCTTCTCAGGAGTACTCGGCCATGCGAATCAAGATCGGTGACGGCAAGCTCTTCTTCGACGTCGACGGCGCGAAGCTCGTGCCGGATGGACTTAAAATGCGCGAAAGGCCGACCGTGGTTCTTCTCCACGGCGGGCCCGGAATGGACCATTCAGTATTCAAGCCTGACCTCGACCGGCTGGCCGAGATCGCGCAGTTGGTGTACCTGGATCTGCGGAGCGCCGGCCGGAGCGACAGAACGTCAGCGGATCTCTGGACGCTCGACCGATGGGCGGATGACGTGTTGGAGTTCTGCGAAGCTCTGGAGATTGAAAAGCCGATCGTAATGGGTGTGTCGTTCGGGGGAATGGTGGCGATGGCCTACGCGTCTCGGCATCCGGATCACCCCGGAAAACTAATTCTGTGCAGTACCTACGCCCGAGCGCGCGTCGATCGAATGTGTCGCGTCTTCGAGAGGCTGAGCGGCAAAGAGGCGAGCGACGCGTGCAGAAATTTCTGGGAGACGCCGGGCCCGCAGACCGCCATGCAGTACATGAAAGTCTGCACTCCTCACTATGCTCGCCGGCCGTGGGGCCCGGAATTTGGCTCGCGCATAATTGGTAATCCCCAACTTCAACTCGCAGTTTCCAGGGATCTGTTGCCAAAATTCGATCTCATACCAGTGCTGTCCCGGATCAAGTGCCCGACACTGGTGATGGGCGGCGAAGATGATCCGGTAACGACAATTGAAGATGCCGAGGATATCGCAGCGGCGATTCCTGAGCAGTTCGTCCGTTTTGAGCGTTTCCCCAACGCCGGTCACACGATCGTGCCAGATGCTCCGGAGCGATTCCTCCGAGTGGTGAGAGAATTTATTTCTGCTTGAACCGTTACATAGCGAACAGGTGGGTATTTCATGAAATGCGAAATCTGTATCGATGTTGAAGATGTGGAACGGGCAGTGCAGTTCTATGCACGGGGCATCGGCCTGACGGTCGCGAAGCAGGAGCAAGATTGGGCGCAGCTCAAGATCGGCGAACAAACCGTCTGGCTTATGAAAATTGGCTCGGGTCCGGAAGGAGCGATTTCACGCGACTACGGTCGCCACTGGACGCCCGTGCACCTGGACTTTCACGTTGATGACCTCGATCAAGCCGTGGAGCGCGCGGTAGCCGCCGGTGGAAAGTTGGAGCGAAGGCCTAAGAAAGGCCTGGCGAATCTGTCCGACCCTTCCGGCAACGGCGTAGACCTGGTTCAGCTCGCCGATCGATAGAGACAAAATAACTCTTGCCCTTACTCTGGCGGAGCGGAGGGGTGCGAGGTGAGACGGCTGCTGAGCTCCGCGAGCCGCGACTCGAGCGTGCGCAGTTCTGCCTCGAGACTTTTCTGCCGGCGCCAGATGAACATCACGTACAGGAAAATCACCACGAAGATGATCGTATAAGCCGCGAACAGGTAGCCGAGGTGATCCGACATTAGATTGCTCCGGAGACTCCTCCCGGGATTCCTCAGGAGGCTCCTTCCGCGATGCCGCGCGCGGCGCCGGGCGGCATATCATTCGCAGCCGCCTGCGCCATCGCGAGCCGTTGCGCGAGGCCGGCGAGCCGGGTCCGCGCGCGAAGTTCGCTGAAGCGCAACAGCAGCAGCCACGCGAACAACGCCGTGAACGCGAGCATCGAGACCCCGAGCGTCGCCAGCATGCGCGGGTCCTCGAGTCCGTGGCCGCCGTTGCGCATCACCAGCACCGCGGGATGAATCGTGCGCCACAGGCGCACCGAGACGATGACTATCGGCACGTCGAGCGCTGCGACGATTCCGACCACCGCCCCGAACCGCGCGACCTGCGGCGTGTCATCCGCCATCGCGCGGAGCATCAGGTATCCACCATACATCAGCCACAGCACGAAGGTGGTGGTCAGCCGCGAGTCCCACGTCCACCACGCGCCCCAAATCGGTTTCGCCCACATGCTGCCGCTCACCAGCATCAGCGTGCAGAAGACCATCCCGCTTTCCGCAGCAGCGTAGCCGAGATCGTCCCAGATGCTGTCACCGAGCCACAGGTAGAAAATCCCGGAGATTGCGACCAGCCCGAAAGCCATGAACGCGACCCACGCGAGCGGCGCGTGAAAGTAGAAGATGCGCTGGACGATTCCCTGCTCGGCCTCGGACGGCACGTAGAGAAAGATCATGAACAGCGCGGCGAGCATCAGGAGCAGGCTCGCGGCGCCGAGCGAGTTTGTTGCGGTGCGATTCATCGAAAATCAGTCCTGGTCCTCACCTACCACATGCTCGAAGAGGAGATAACCTGCGGTGACGAACAGGACGTCGAATGCGGCCAGGATCCTGATCCATTGGCTGATGGCGCCGGGCGGCGCGCCGGAGAGTGTCAGCGAGCTCGCCTTGACGCCAGCTATAAGCGCCGGCACGAACATCGGAACGGCCAGCAGCGGCAGCATCAGATCGCCCGCGCGGGTGCGCTCGGAAATCGCCGCCAGTAGCGTCGCGAGCGCGGCGAATCCGAGCGCGCCGAGCAGCATTACGCCGGCCAGGCGCGCGATACCTGCGCCGACGTCGAGGTTGAAAAACAGAATCGCGAGCAGCACCGCCGCGGCCTCCGCGATCGCCATGAAGATGAACGACGCGCCGAGCTTGGCCACGAAGATCGCGGCCGGGTCGAGCGGACTCAGGAGCAACCCGCGAATGCATCCGTTTTCACTCTCGGAGTTGAGCGCGCGCGTCGCCCCGAGCATCCCCGAGAATATCAGCGCGACCCACAGCGCGCCCGCCGCCGAGTCCACGCGGCGTGTGGCGCTCGCGCCGAGCGCGAAGACCAGCACCACCATGATCAGCAGCGAAAGCGCCACGAGCGCAATCGTGCTGCGGCCCGAGCGCAGCTCGAGACGCAGGTCCTTGCGCATCATCGCGGCCAACGCGCCCATCGCTTAGCGGCCGAGCAGCGAGCGCAGGCGCCCGCGGCGGGTCTCCTCCTTGAACGTCTCCTCCTTGGCGGGAAGGAGCCGTCCCGACGACAGCTCGAAGAGGTCGAAGCTCACGCCTTCGATTTCCGCGGCGGCGTGCGCGGTGAGCATCGCCGTGGCACCCCGCATCACGGCGGCGCGAATCAGCCCGGCGACCATTGCTGCGCTCTCGGCATCGAGCGCAGCGAACGGTTCGTCAAGCAGGAGCAGCGCGGGCTCGGCGATCATCGCGCGCGCCGCGGCCAGGCGCTGTTCCATCCCGCGTGAGAACGCGCGCACGCGAACGTCGGCGACGGCCTCGAGGCCGACGCGTTCGAGCCATCCCGCGGCGGCCGCGGCCGGGTCGGGGAGCGCGTACAACGCCGCATAGAACTCGAGATTCTCGCGCGCGCTCAGATTCGGGTAGAGCATGCTCTGATGGGTCATCATGCCGATTCGTTTTCGGTAACGCGCCGCGAGACTGCGAGTGTCCTGGCCAAAGACCAGGGCGACGCCGGCGCTGGGAGCGCACAGGCCGGCGAGGATGCTTATCAGCGTGGACTTGCCTGCGCCGTTGCCGCCGATGACGAAGGCGCCGTGGCCGGGCAAGAGGCGGAAGTCTATCTCGCGCAGCACTGGCTCGCGGATCATGGGCGCGTTCCCGTAGATTTTGCTGAGGCCGTGCGTCTCGATGACAGGCGCGGCCATTACTCGGACCAGCCGGTGGCGCGGCTCACGGGGCGGAGCGCGACTCCGCATTCCGCGCAGAAGCTGGCGTCGGGAGCGGCGCGCTCGCCGCATTGAGGGCAGAAGCGGAATCGGCGCGGCGCCGGCGCGATCGCGTCAGCGCGGCGCGCGAATGGCTGCGTCACCGGTTCTGTGCGGCGCGCGAGCGTGATGAGGCGCGCACCGGCGCGCGAACGTTTGCCGTCGTCACCAGCTTCAGTCTCTGTCTTGATGCGCGCCTGTTCGCTCTCGATCGTTGCCATCGCGGCGAGCGCCCGGTTCTCGAGCGCGGCATGCATCGACTGATAGTCGGCGTCGGAGAGTTTGCCCATCTCGCGATCGAATTCGAGCTCGCGAAGTCCCTGCACCGCCAGGGCGCGTTCGCGTTCGAGGCGCGCGATCTCGAGTTCCGGGGCGGTCCGGCGCCGCGCGGAGAGCAGCCCGACGCCGAGCGGCGCGGCGACGAACAGCGCTACGCCGACGACGATCAGTGCGGCAGCCAGGTAAAACAACGGCTACGACTCCTTGAGCTCGGCGGCGAGCTTGCGCCGGAGCTCAGGGTCGAACGCGGGCTCGCGCGGCGGCTCGCGATCATCGCTGGCGGCCTCGACCAGCGGCGCATGATGCCATCGTTTGGCCGCGATCGCGATAAGGCCGCCGCCCAGAAGCAGCGCGATAAACGGCATCGCCCACGCGAGCAGGTTGAAGCCTTCGGTGGTCGGCGCGGAAAGAATTTTCTCACCGTACTGATGGCGGAAGAATGCGACGATTTGCGCGCGGCTCATCCCCTTACCGATCATGCCCTCGATTTGGATGCGCAGGGGAACCGAAAAACCGCAGGTCGGCATGTTGCAGTTGGCGACCGTCAGACCGCATCCGCATTGGCAGGTAAGCGCTTGCGCGACCTGTGCCTCGCTGGTGCGCTCGGCAGATTGCGCAGCGCGCGCCGACAGGACGCCGAGGCTGAGGCTCGCGATCAAAATCACGGCGGCCGTCACGCGCGCCGCGTCGATGAAGCTGTGAAGTGATGCCGCGCCGCGCGGATGCATCGGGCTCAGTCTCCTCCGGGCGCCGACTCGGCTTCGATTTCGCCAGGGGTGGCGGCGGGCCGCAATGCGGCTGCGATCGCGACGCGCTCGCGCACGTTGGGCCACATCACGACGACGGTGCCGAGCACCATCACGAGGCCTCCGGCCCATAGCCAGAACACCAGCGGCGTCAGGAAGACCTCGAAGGTGACGAGGCGACCTTCATCGTCAATGCCGGCGAGCACGATATACAGATCGTAGAGCGGCGTGGAGCGGATGGCGACGTGGGTCGCAGGCTGCTGCGGCTTTTTGAAGAACAGCTTCGCGGGCTGCATGATGGTGATCGCGCGGCCGTCACGCATCACGACGACGCGCGCGGTCACGGTCGCGACGTGAGCGTTGTCCTCCGCAGAGACCCCGGCGAAGCGCAGCGTGTACGGACCGACGGCGAAGCTGTCGCCCTCGCGCACTGTTTTTTTCACGTCGGTCTTGAAGAACGACGATCCGACGATCCCGACGAACGCGAGGATCACTCCGACGTGGATTATGTAGCCGCCGTAGCGGCGATTGTTCTTTGCGACCAGGTTGACAAGCGCGCGCGCGCGCGGCTCGCCGACCAGGTGCTGGCGCGCGCGAGTGCCGCGGCGGAACTCCGTGATGATGGTTCCTAGCACGAACGCCGCGAGCGATAGCGCGGTTAGCACGTACCATGCGTGGATTCCTGCGACGACGAATGCGATGACGCCGGTACACACGCCAAGAATCGCTGGAGCGGCGAAAATGCGCGCAAGCTTGTCCGCCGTCGTGCGCCGCCATGCGATCAGCGGCCCCACTCCCATCAGGAATACCAGCGCCAGCGCGAGCGGCGCGTTGACGCTGTTGAAGAACGGCGGGCCGACGGTGATTTTAACCCCGCGCACCGCCTCGGACAGCACCGGGAAAATGGTGCCCCAGAAAACCGCGAATGCGATCCCGACCAATATCAGGTTGTTGAATAGAAACGCGGCCTCGCGCGAGAGGTAGGATTCGAACTCGGCGCGACTGCGCAAAGCGCGGCTCCGATACGCGAGCAGCGAACTGTATGAAACCACCACGATGATCAGGAACGTCAGGAAGTAAGGGCCGAGTCCGGACTGGGTGAACGAGTGCACCGACGAGATGACGCCGCTCCTGGTGATGAAGGTGCCGAACAGCGTCAGCGAGAAGGCGAGCCCGACCAGCGCAAGGTTCCACACCTTCAGCATGTCCTTGCGTTCCTGGATCATCACCGAATGCAGATATGCCGTCATCACGAGCCACGGCATGAACGCCGCATTCTCGACCGGGTCCCATGCCCAGTAGCCGCCCCAGCCGAGGACCTCGTAGGCCCATCGCGCACCGAACATGTTGCCCAGGGTGAGAAAGAACCACGAGAAGATTGCCCATCGCCGCGTCGAGCGAATCCATCCGTCGTCGAGCTTGCCGGTGATGAGCGCGGCGGCGCCGAACGCGAACGGCACCGTCGCACTGACGTAGCCGGTGTACAGCGACGGCGGATGAATCGACATCCAGTAGTTCTGCAGCAGCGGATTCAAGTCGGAGCCTTCGACCGGCACTACCGCGAGAAGCTGGAACGGGCGCGTAACGAAGTTGAGCATCAGCAGGAAAAAAATCGCGACCCCGGCCATCACGGCGAGCGCGTAGGGAGCCGTGTCAGGATTGCGGCGGCGATTCTGGAACGCCACCACGGAGGTGAAGATCGAGAGCAGGAAGGTCCAGAACAACAGCGAGCCCTGCTGGCCGCCCCACAGCGCGGTGATTTTATAGATGGTCGGCAGCGTGGTGCTCGAGTAAGCGGCGACGTACTCGAGCGAGAAATCGCTTTGCAGCAGGCCGGCCCACAACACCGCCATCGCGATCGCGACCATCGCGGTCATCGCCCACAACGCGTGGCGGGCGCTAACGACAAAATCGGGCGCGTTGCGGCGCGCGCCATAGACGTTGGCGAAAATCGAATAGGCCGCGAGCAGCAGCGCGAGCGCGAGTGCGAGTTGACCTAGCGCAGGCATCCGCAGTTATTTTCCCTGCTGCGGCTGATACTTGGAAGGGCAGCTCGTCATCACCTGGGTTGCCTCGATCACGCCGGCCTTATTGAGCCGGCCTTCGACGATGACGTCGCGATTGGGCGCGAACATGTCGGGCTTGGGCTGCCCAGCGCAGATAACCTCGAAGGACGCCGGGTCGGTAGCGACCACCGGCTTCACCGGCGCAGCCGCCGGATCAGGAATCGCATACATCGCGAACTTGAGCGTGAGCGTCGCGGGGTCCCAGTCAATCGTGCCGGGCTTGACGCGTCCTGCGACGCGGATCGCCTCGCCCTGCAGCTCGGGCGCGCGCGCGGCGGCCTCGCTCACAGTGAGGTAATACTCGGAGGTGTTGCGGATAGCGGTCGTGATCAGATAACCGACCGCGACCGCGATGATCGCCGCTCCGACGACAAAACGGGAGCGCACTCGCATACGATGTTGTTTATCCGGCTACTCGCAGCTCCGCAAGGAAATGGGCGGCGGCGCCACTCGCAACGTTGCGGCGCCCCTGCCGGACTCTGCGTCTACTCGTGGCAATCCGACGCTATTCGTCGCATCGCGCGGATACCCGTCGAATTTTTGCCACTACTTTTTATTTTTGCTACCCGTCTTCTATTTCCGCTGCGCCGCCATCCTTGGGTCCGAAGGCGACGCCGCGTTTGGCGGCGCGGATGAACTCGATCAGCTCCGTCACTTCGGGCGTCCCGGGGCCTGCGGCGAGCAGCCGCTCCACTGCGAGCTTCAAGTGTTGGCGGGTGCCGAACAGCGCGCTGAATGCGTGACGCAGTGCGTTGATCGAGTCGGTGCTGAAGCCGGCGCGGCGCAGTCCCACGACATTGATTCCGCGCAGCGTATGGGTGCCGTCCATGATGCAGAACGGCGGAACGTCGCGGCTGGTGCGGCTGAGGCCGCGCATCATCGAGAGGCGCCCGAGGCGGGTGTACTGATGCACCACGCAGTTGCCGGAGACCAGCGCGCGCTCGCCCATCTCGACCCATCCGGCGACCAGCGCGCCGCCGGCGATAATTGCCGCGTTGCCGATTCGGCAATCGTGCGCGACGTGCGAGTTCTGCATCATGAAAATGTCGTCGCCAAGGATGGTCGTCGAGCCGCGCTCGCTGCCGCGATGCACGGTGACGCCCTCGCGAAAGATGTTGCGATTTCCGATGCGGACCGCGCGCGCCACGCCGCTGTAGGTCAGGTCCTGCGGCTCGTCGCCGATCACGACGTTCGGATGGAGCACGTTGGCCTCGCCGAGGTCGGTGTCGCCGAGGATGGTGACGAGGCCTATCAGCCGGGTCGCGGCCCCGAGCCGGATGCGGCCGTCGAGGATGCAATGCGGGCCGACTTCGACGCCCGCGCCCAGTTCGACGCCGGCGCCTACGACCGCCGTCGGATGCACACGCGGCGCGCCCAGCGGCGCAGCGCGTGCATCAGGCGCCATGGCGGTTGAGGCTCATCTGATGATTCTAGTTAAACAGCGCTTCGGACCCAATGAATCCTGGCACTTCTCTAATGAAGGAGCCTGCGTTTGCGGCGATCATCGGGATGCTCGTCGTCGCGCGCTTTACCGGCGCAGGGAATCTTGTACTCCTCGCTGGCCCAGGTGCCGAGGTCGACTAACTGGCATCGCTCGGAACAGAACGGGCGATACTTGTTTTGCGGCGAGCGCTCGGAGGGTTTGCCGCAGGTTGGACAGCGCATCGACCTGCCACTCAGTTACTATCTGCGTCGCGGGCTATCAGTCGTGGACTACCTTGTGTCGCCCGCGATCGCGTTCCACCCCGTTAGGAACCCAGTTGCTCCAGCGCAACGCCCGACTTGGTGATTCTCACGCATTGGACATCGTTGCGGCTGAAGTCGGGATCGCACAGCGGCGCGTCGTAGCCGGGACATCGGTAAAGACTCGGCTCCAGCACTTCACACTTGCTGAGGTCGAAGGTCTTTACCGCTGACGAGGATGATGAGGTGGAGCATCCGCCGATCGCGAGCAGAGATATGAGGGCCGCGCTCGCGGCGAGCCCGCGCCTGCTCCGATGGTCAGCCGTGCGAGCGGTGATGGCTTCCAACTTGACCAAATCCGGAACCCAATCCTGCCCGGTCTTAACCGAGTCCCTGCCCTATCCTAACCCGAGCTTGCCCAGTCGGCCCGGCGCGTTCCGGCCTTATCAGCGCGGCGCGCTCTGTCCCTAACAGCGCGGCGCGCTGAGGCTCAACTCGCAACGTCGTGCGCTTGCCGCAAGGTCACGGAGCAGCCGAACCGCCCGCGGTGCCGAGCTGCTGTACGAAAACGTTGCCCTGATGGCCGATACGCAGACACTGTATGCCGGGGTTGTTGAAATTCGGCTGACAGATTGGCTGGTCGACCGCGGGGCACTTGTACAGTCCGGCCTGTAGCGGCACGCACTTGTCCAGATCGAAAGTAAGCGCTATCTGCTTCTCCGCCGGGCTCCATTGCGTCGGCGTAACATCGGGGACCGACTTCATCGAATTGATTCCCTGCGAACCCGAATCCCCGCATCCCACCGCTAGCATCAATACTGCGCCGATCAGCAAGGAGCGAACTCCGATGCGGACCGCGCGATTCCCGAAAGCAGCCATGATCTCTCCTCCCGTTTCCACGTTTATCTGCCTGTCACCAAAGCGCCACCGCGGCGCCAATCGTCGCACGCGCGTGGGACGGCGTTAACGTTACTCTTGCTCACCGCAACTCTTGCTCACCGCGCAAACGATTCGCCCGCAAAAACGCCACATGCGGGATAATATACGATGCGCGCCAAGTAGCAATGTTCGCTCAACGGCGGTCCATCCGTCTTCGCGATGCCTCGTGATGGCGCCGACACCCCATCCCGCAGCGCCCCGCGATGCCGGAATCCTTTTACCTGAGTGCGCGCCGCTACCCAATAGGGGGCCAGGTGCCAGCACCTGGACCCGGGGCGGAGCCGGCTCCGCTGTCACCGGGCGGCGGAGCCTTCGGGAGTACCAGCACAGTACGACCGGCGCGCCAGTTCGTATCAGTAGATTTCGCTGCCGCATCGGTCGGATCCGCCCGTGAGCCGGAACGAGGCGGAACGGAAATCGTAGGCGATTCGCTCGAAGTAGCAGTATTGGCGTCCCTGTTCCGGCCCCTTGTACACCATCTTGACGTGCACCTGGAGGCTCGATCGTCCCGCGGCGACCGCATGATACTGTTCCGCCGGAAGGTACGAGTAGAAATAGTGCGGCACCGTCGGCGAGACGATGCCAGCCTCAATGGCCGACATCTCGCCGTCCGGCGTCTTGATGAGTTTACCATCGACCAGCGAGTGCACGCTCACCAGCGTGTTTAGCGCCGGGATACGGCCGAAGTTCTGGAAGTTGACGGCGATAGTCGGATGATCGGAGTCGGTCGCTTCGAAACCCACGCTCTTGATTCCCAGGAACGGGCGGTCGGAGATCGCGAAGACCAGGCTGGTGACGTTGGCGGTGCGCCAGGTCGCGTAGGCGCTGAACACGGTCGCAAAGACCATCAGCACCGCCATGAAATCCGCAAAGCGCACCACGCGGACGACCCTCGCCATTTGCGTGCGCTGGTGGCGGAGTTCCTCACGCTCGGCGGACTCGACGTGCTCGACGTTTTCGAGGCGTTGCTCGCGCTCCTCGTCGTGCAGCTCGTGGCGCGTCGAGGGTGGATCAGATTCGGCCATCGAGGGGCAATTCTATAGCGCCGCGCGAGGCAGGTTGCTATCGGATCGGAAAGCTCGTGCGCCGCGTTAATTTTCCTGAGCTCGCGAGGAGCGTCATGGGGTCATCAAAAGAAACTCCGCAATCGAATAAGCCCGCGCCGAACCCTGCCGCGCCGTTCGATACGATGATGGGACAGCTCGAAGTCCTGGACGCGGGGCTGGCGATGTTCCATGGATTCGCCAACGTCGGGTTCGCCTATGGACGCGGCGAGATGCTCGCGGCCGACACCAGCTCGCGCCAGATGGGTGCGGCGGCGGTGGCCATGATTCGCAAAGAGAGCGACGAGCCGCTCGTCTTCATCGTCTATACGCATGGCCACGGCGATCACGCGACCGGCACCGAGGCGTTCATCTCCGACGCTATCACGCGCGGCTATCCGCGGCCGAAAATCTGGGCCCACGAGGACGTCGCCGGCCGCTTCCGCCGCTATGCGCGGACCGCGGGATGGCAGGCGCATATCAACCGGCTCCAGTTCGGCGTCCGGCTTCCCATCGACGCGACGTTCTCGGAAAAATCATTTCAGCATCCCGACCTGACCTATCGCGGAACGCAAATCCTGGAGCTCGCCGGAGAGCCCGTGGAGCTGCATCACGCGATGGGCGAGACCGACGACGCGACCTGGGTGTGGCTACCGCGGCGACGCACCGCGATGGTCGGCGATCTGATCGTGTCGTCGCTCCCCAACACGGGCAATCCCAACAAGGTGCAGCGCTATACGATCGAATGGGCGGAGGCCCTGGAGGCGATCGCCGCGAAGAAGCCGCGCTACGTTCTGCCCGGGCACGGGCCGGCGATCCGCGGCGACCTGTGCGACGAGGTCTTGCGCGAGACCGCGCGCGCGCTTCGCTTCATCCACGATGAAGTCGTGACGCGGCTCAACGCCGGCAAGTGGCCGGTCGACATCATCGAGGGCGGCATCGAGATTCCCGCCGATCTCGCGGCCAAGCCGTATCTGCAGCCGATTTACGGATGCGTCCCGTTCGTGGTCCGCGATGTGATCCGGCGCTATGCGGGATGGTGGTCGGGCGAGCCATCCGCGATGTTTCCCGCCTCGCGCCGGGAACGCGCGCAGGATTTGGTCGAGCTAGCAGGCCGCGACGCGATGCTGTCGCGCGCGCGCCAACTAGCCGACACGAGTCAACTGAAACGCGCGCTCGCACTGGCCGAGACGGTGGCGAATGCGGACGCGGCCGACCAGGAGGCGACGGTGCTCAACGCCGAAATTCTGGAGCGAATGGCGGCGGAGGAGCGCTCGTTCATCGCACGCAATTTCTTCCTCGGCGCCGCCCGCGAGCTGCGCGCTCGCGGAAAGACCCCGGCCTGACTTGCGCTGACTGGTTTAGGCTCGGGTTGTTTGGTGAGAAAGGGCGCAGTGCTGGGCGGGATCTCTCGTCGCCGTGACGAATCAGGATCAGCCGCATCGTTATTCCTTAGCGAAGGCGATCGCACGAGCCAACTTCATGCGATGACGACGTCACTTTTTTGCGGCGCGAGGGCGCGGAGCGAGCGACGTTACCGATGCAGCGCGTTCTGGATCACTCGCTTCAGCTCGACCAAGCGGACCGGCTTCAGCAGGCAGGCCTTGGCGCCCGCGGCCTGCGCCTGTTTGACCAGCTCGGGCGTGTTGTGCCCGGTCATCACGATCACCGGCGTATCCGGCGAGGTCGCGCGGAGGTGGCGGATTATATCGAGGCCGCTGCTGGCCGGCAGGCTCAGGTCGGTGAGCACCAGGTCGGGCCGCTCCGAATCGATGAGTCGCATCGCTTCTATCGCGTCGAAGGCTCCCACGCACGAATGGCCGGCGCGCTCGAGCAGGCGGATGTAGGCGTCGACCAGGTCGCGCTCATCATCGACCACCAGGATTCGCGCCGCGCTCACTGCGGCGGTGGTCCTTCGGAAGCCGCGGCCGCCATCGCCGGCAAGGTGATCACGAATCTGGCCCCGCCGCCGGGTTCGTCGTGCGCCTCGAGCGAGCCGCCGTGCTCCTGCACGATCCGGTGGCTCATCCAGAGGCCCAGGCCAGTGCCCTTGGGTTTGGTGGTCAGGAACGCTTCAAACAGATGCGCGCGGGTTTCCGGATCGATTCCTGTTCCGTCGTCGGCGACGGTCACGCGCAGGAAGCCGGGCCGGTCGGGTGCGTGCCCGCTTTCGATCCGAATCCGCCGCGCGCGAGCCTCGCGCGCGTTCATGACGAGGTTGATCAGCACCTGCTCGAGACCGGTCGGATCGCCCATCACCAGCGGCAAGCCGCTGGTGAGCGCGAGGTCGACGCTGACGGCATTGTCGCTGTTGTCGCCGTTCACCAGAGTGATCGCATCTTCGACGGCGTCGTTCAGATTGAGCGGCTGGCGGGTGCCGGGGCGCTGGCGGGCGAGCGCGAGCAGGTTGCGCGAGATGCGGCTGGTGCGTTCGACATGGCGCTGCAGCACCATCAGGTCCTCGCGAATCTCCGCGGGCAGTTCCCTGCCGCGCTCGAGCATCAGGTCGATTCGCGAGGAGACCACCGCCAGCGGATTGTTGAGCTCGTGCGCGATTCCCGCGGCGAGCGCGCCGAGGGCGCTGAGCGTCTCGCTGCGGCGCCCTTCGCGCTCCATCGCGCGCCGCTCGGTGATATCCGAAACGAAACCGACCACCAGGTCTCCCCGCTCGGTCCGCACGAAATTGAG
>DATDGX010000218.1:0-1647 GCA_036521875.1 Binataceae bacterium (SeqCode) | reverse complement strand
AATATCGCCGACCAGCGAGCTGCTGATTTTCCCGAAGGCCGCGCCAAGCACGAAGCCAACCGAAATGTCTATCAGGTTGCCCTTGACCGCGAATTCCTTGAACTCCGACAAAATCGACATGACGATTCCTCCTGGCGGCTTAAGTTCCGCGGCCGCGCCGCGCGCACGGCCGCGGAGGATCGTGGCCAAGGGAATCATCAAAAGAGCGGTTTGTAAAACTGCCGCGCCGAGGTTACTGGACCGCGTGCGAATCCTGTTAATGTCGAACTGAGTCCGAACCGCGCGAACGAGGTGGTCATGGCAAGCGAAGTGAAAGAACGGAAAGTCCGCGCGTCGAACCTGAACTTCCACGTGCTCGAGATAGGCGCGGGTCCGCTCGTGCTCTGCCTGCACGGCTTCCCCGACACCGCGCATTCGTTCCGCCATCAGATGCCGATGCTCGCGGCGGCGGGCTATCACGTCGTCGCGCCATTCATGCGCGGCTACGCGCCGAGCGAACCTGCGCCCGACGGCCGTTACGATTCGCCGGTGCTGTCCGAGGACGCGCTCGCGCTGATCGAGGCTCTGGGCGCGAAGGACGCCATCATCTTCGGCCACGATTGGGGCGCGGTCGCAGCGTATGGTGCGGCGGCTGCGGCGCCCGATCGCGTGAGCAAGCTCGTCACCGCCGCGGTGCCTTACGGCTCGGGGTTTTTCCAGGCGCTGGTCACCAACTACGCTCAGCAGCGACGCTCCTGGTACATGTTTTTCTTTCAGACCGCGATCGCTGAAGCAGCCGTGAGGCACAACGATTTCGCGTTCCTCGAAAAGATGTGGGCGGACTGGTCACCCGGATGGCGATGGGCTCCCGACGACATGGAGGCGCTGAAGCGATGCTTCCGCGCCAAGGGCACGCTCGAAGCGGCGCTCGGCTATTACCGCGCGACACTGGGGCCGGTCCTCAAGATGCCGGCCGATCCTAGCCAGCTCGCAGGTGTGATGTCCCAGCCGATCAACGTCCCCTCGATGATGATTCACGGACGCGACGACGGGTGCATCGGCTTCGAACTGCTCGAAGGGATGGCGGCGCTTTTTCCGCGCGGGCTGCGGACGGAAGTCATCCCGGGGGCCGGACACTTCGTGCATCAGGAGCGCCCGGAGCTTTGCAACAAACTGATTCTCGATTTTCTAAAATCGTAGCAGGTGCTTCATGTCGACGAATCACTCACCGAATCCCGCCGCGACTCGCGCACGCCTCAACCATCCGGTCATCGACGCCGATGGACATTGGCTCGAGTTCGGGCCGGCCGTCGCTGACTACTTGAAGCGGGTCGGTGGCGATCGCGTCGCGAGTGCGTTTCGCGCCTTCGGCGATCGAATCACGCACATCCTGATGCTAACGCCGCAGGATCGGCACGCGCGGCGGCGCGCGCAGGAGGCGTGGTGGGCGTTCCCGACCAGGAATACCATCGATCGCGCCACCTCGATGCTTCCCAAGCTGCTCCACGAGCGGCTGCCAGAGCTCGGGATCGATTTCGCGGTCCTATATCCGACCGCAGGCCTCGGCGTCCCGTTCATCCCGAACGACGAGCTGCGCCGCGCCACCTGCCGCGCGTTCAACCAGTTCATGGCGGAGAATTTCGGAGCGTACTCGGATCGGATGACGCC
>DATDGX010000217.1:0-2284 GCA_036521875.1 Binataceae bacterium (SeqCode) | reverse complement strand
AGATCCAGCGGCGCGCCGTCATCGCGCGCCGCGAGCATCACACCCGCCTCTTCGAACAGCTCGCGTACCCCGGCGATCCAGCACGCGACCGATTGCTCGCGCGTCAGCCCCTCGCCGAGCAGCCGCTCGAGGTCGTGCGCGGGAAGCTCGGCCGCACGCGCGAGCAGCGCAGCGTCGGCGTCGTCGGCGTCGACGCCGCCACCCGGAAAAACATAGGCGTCGCCGAAAAAGTCGGCGCCCCCGGAGCGGCGCACCATGAAAAGCTCGGGCGCGCCGCCGGCGAAGCGCGGGCGAATCAGAATGATCGTCGTCGCGTCAGGAGCAGGTTTGTCAATGTGCCGCGTGCCAGACATTTATCTCTGTTTCGCCGCATCCAACCGATTATTCCGAACGACCGAACCGATTATTCGCAAGAACCGCGGCCATTATTTTCGCCGGAACGAGGTGCGGCAATTCTTAAAGCGTTACTTTAAGTCAAGTTGTCAACCTGGTCGCCCTACGCGCCAGGCTTGCCATTTCCAAACCGCTCACTGGCGCGCGTCAAAACCTTGCGCATCACCGCGAGCGGTTGCGCGCCGACCAGCGGATACTCGCCGAAGAAAAACGTCGGCACGCCGCTGACGCCGCGCTGATGCGCGACCAGCGCGTGGTTCTTGAGCTTGAGGTCGTACTTCGGAGAATCGATCGCTGCGGCGACTGCGGCGCGATCGAGTCCCGACTCCTCGCCGAGCCGCGCGACGACCTCGGTGTCGCCGATGTTCGCGCCGTCACCGAAGTACGCGCGATACACGCGCGCCTCGAATGCCGCGTCGATGCCCTGCTCGCGCGCGAACTCCGCGACCGCGAGCGCGACGCGCGAGTTGGTGAGCATCGCGGGCGGCCGCATCTCGAGGCCGACCTCATCGGCCATCGCGGTGATGCGCTGCCACGCCGCATTGCGCGCGTCGCGATCTCCCATCCCGTGAATTTGCTCCGGCGACACGCCCTTCGCCGGCCAGTCGGGATGAATCTGGAAACCGCGCCATTCGAGCTCAAAATCGAACTCCGGCTTCAATTGCCGCATCACTTCGAACCCGATGTAGCAGAACGGGCAGATGAAGTCTGAGAACATGATGATCTTGAATGCCATCGCGATTCTCCCGCGCCCACTATAGGACCGCCTCGCGCGCGCCGTCCAGCAGCGTACGATTTGCGCGGCCGCGCGAGGCCGCTACTTCGCCGCACCGGTGAACATGTAATCGCCCTTGTCGTGTGCATAGGAGCGAATCACGTTCTCGATGCGGCCCGAGGCGATGTCTTGCGCGATCCGTTCAACGCCTTTTTCGATTTCATCCTGGTCCGCCGCGTTGGCGAAGCTCGAGATTCCGGTGCGGACGCGCGGGTCGAGATACATCTCCGGGCGATGCTTGCCGCAGTAAAGAAAATTGTCGCGGAGGTCGCGCCTGATTTCGTACTGCTCCTCGCATTCGATTCGAAAGCCCGCCGCGGTGAGAGCCCCGACCGTGTCGAGGCGCTCGAAAGGAGCCATCGCCTGCGCCATCATCCTGGGGAAATACTCGAGCAGCCAGTAGCCGCGCGTCTGCTCGACGGTTGCGTTGAGCAGCACGAATCGCGCGCCGGGCTCGACGACGCGGTAGACCTCGGCGAACGCGCGCGCGGGATCTTCCATATGATGATGCACGAAGGTGCATGTCGCGCCGGCGAACGCGCGCGCCGGAAATGGAATCGCCTCACCGCGCGCACGCACCCACGCCATCGACGGATGTTTCTCGCGCGCGCGGTTGAGCATGGTGGCGGCGAAGTCGAGGCCGACGACGCGCAGGCTCTCCTCGCGCATCGCCGCCGCGTAGTTGCCGGTGCCACATCCGACGTCGAGGTAGCGCGCCGCGTCGCGAGGGTGCAGGTGATGGAGCATGCGGCTCAGCAGGTACGGATCGGCGCTGCGCGTCGTGTCATAGCCGACTCCGATCCGATCGTAGAGTGCCATGGCTGATGTCCGCGGTCCCTCTGCGGGCGATTCCTGAGCGTGGCGCAACGCGGTGTTCGAATCCACGGATGAGATGCTTGCCTGGAAGCGCGCCGCGTGGTTTCGTCGTTCTGTTCACCTCGGCTGGAGTTGGTGTCAGAGATTTATGAGCAAGCTGTCGAACGCATCCGAAGAAATTATCGAATACTCGAACTTCGCCTCGGTCATCACCGGCGAGGGCGATTGGATTCCCGCCGGCTTTCCGCAGGCCGACGGTACTTTCTGGCAATACCAGGAACCGAACGCGGTCGTGATCAT
>DATDGX010000216.1:0-1969 GCA_036521875.1 Binataceae bacterium (SeqCode) | reverse complement strand
CTACAGCGTGGCATCGAGGCCACGGCAGCGATCCTTCGACTCCGGCAGCCTTCGCTCAAGATGACGTCCTCTTTTGGTGACTCATCGAGGCGACGGTGGTTTCTGTTCAGGTTCCAGACAGTGCTCGGAACAAAATTCGTTTTCACTTTTGAAAAATTCACAGACTCTCGGCTATCCGGTTCAAAGCTTGATTCTGATTCGATTCAGTTTGCCTCGCGCTCAGGGAATTACCGCGCATTTCAGGACGTTGCCGCGCTCCAGCATCGTGAACACCTGGCCGAGTTCCGCCAGCCGCCGATGCGCGTTCACGATCGCGCCTGCGTTCATTCTCCGCGCGGCGAGCATCTCGAACGCGCGCTTCACGTCGCGCGGGCGGAAATGAAACGGCGCGAGCAAGGTGAGATTTTCGTAATGCATCCGCCGCGTATCGACGCTGAGCGCGGTTCCGGGCGGGCATCCGCCGAAAAACACCACCCGTCCGCCGCGGCGCGCGTAAGAAAATGCGTCATGCCATCCGTCGACCTGGCCGGTCGATTCGATCACCAGGTCGGGTCCGAAGCCGCCGTTGAGCCGTCCTGCTTCGCGCGCGCCGTCCTCGATGCGCACGTCGATCACACGATCGGCGCCGAGCTCACCAGCCCACTTGAGGCGCTGATCGCCGCGTCCCGCGACCGCAATCTCGCGCACCCCCGCGCTCCGGAGCGCCAGCATGTGCAGCATCCCGAATGCCCCCGCGCCGACGATCAGCGCGCTCTCGAACGGCTCCGGCCGCGCCATCGCCTGCGCATGAACCACGCAGGAGAGCGGCTCCAGCAGCGCGGCTTCTTCAAAGGGAAGATCGGGCGGCTTGATAAAGGTGTTGCACGCCACCACGTGGGCCGGCACCACGATCGCGTCGGCATAGGCGCCATGCAGCATCTTGCCGAGTGCGTCGGCGCAGAGATTTTCCTGTCCGCGCGAGCAGTAGAAGCACGCGCCGCAGGGCGCGGTGGGCGCGAGCATCACCGCGTCGCCGCGTGTGAAAGCGGTGACGCCGGCGCCGGCTTCGCGCACCACGCCGGAAAATTCGTGGCCGAACGGCATCGGCATTTTCCAGATCGGATGGCCGCGATGAAAAGTCTTCAAATCGGTGCCGCAGCTAAGCGCGCACTTGATGTCGAGCAACAGCTCGCCGGGCCCCGGACGCGCGGGGCTGAACGCCTGGATCTCGAGGCGGCCCGGCTCGACCAGCACGGCGCGGCGCCGCTCTGCGCGCAACGCCTGCGGGGTGGCGTGAACGGCGGCGCTCACAGCTTTCGCTCCACGACGAATGTTGCGATTTGGCGCAGCGGCTCCGCCGGCTCGCCGAATCCGCCGAGCGCCTGGCGCGCCCGGCGCTCCAGCTCGCGCGCCAGCTCGTGCGACTTGTCGAGGCCAAGCAGCGACGGATAGGTTGCCTTGCCGGCGGCTTGATCCTTATTGGTGCGCTTGCCCATCTGCTCGGTCGACGCTTCGACGTCGAGCAGATCGTCCACTACCTGGAACGCGAGTCCGATCGCGCGGCCATAGGCGTCTAGCGCTTCGAGCTGTTGGGCGCTCGCGCCGCCGAGGCGCGCACCGCCTTTGATCGCGGCGAGGAACAGCGCGCCGGTTTTCTGGCTATGGAGATACTCGAGCTCGTCCAGCGTGAGGGACTTGGCGTCACTCGCGAGCGATTTCTTTTCAGCCAGCACATCGATCACCTGGCCCCCGACCATCCCGCCCGAGCCCGCGGCGTTCGCGAGGTCCGCGATCGTTTCGAGCACGACGGCGGGCGATGAAGTCTCGGAGGCGGAGCGAGCGAGCACCGTGAACGCGTCGGTCAGCAGCGCATCGCCGGCCAAGGTCGCGAACGCGACGCCATAGACTTTGTGATTGGACGGCCGGCCGTGGCGGAAATCGTCGTTGTCCATGCACGGCAGGTCGTCGTGGATGAGTGAGTAGGTGTGAA
>DATDGX010000215.1:0-28491 GCA_036521875.1 Binataceae bacterium (SeqCode) | reverse complement strand
TGGCTTTGGACCTCATCGCGGGAACGCGAGGAATGGAACCGGGTGCAGACGCTGGTCGCGGGAGGCCGGACGGCAATGCTGGCGCAGGTCTGCGGGGGAGAACTACTCGCGCCACAGTTCGACAAGCCGGTGGCGGCTTTTCTGATCCCGGAAGAGTCCACCGCCGGTGACGTCGCACGAAAGGCGGAACAGGTCGCAGCGGCGGATTTCGTCGTGATGGCAACCAACGAGCCGCTCGGCGATGCACCAGAGGGGCTGCTCAAAGATTTGCCCCAGTTACGACAGGCAATGAGCGGAACTCGACTTGCCTGGCAGGGCGAGTACTTCCGGGTCTACAGCCGGGAGCGGACGGACGCCGGGAAACCGCAGCCAGCCGCTCATCCAGCCGCGTCTCCATAGGATCTCCGGATGCCGCATTCTCGATTCAAACAGTCACAAGGAATCGTCTGAATGGCTGTATTGGACCGGCTACGGAGCCCCGCTACCGCAGACCGCCTCGTCGCATGGACGCGCTGGGCAGTTACGGGCGTCACATCGGTTGCTTTAGTCGCGACTCTTTGGCTGGCCGTCGTCCTCCACGCCGGCGCCGTCTACCGAACTTTACGCCCGAACGGACCGCTTTGTGACTTCTGCGCTTATTACGGTTCCGCACTCGCCTTTCGTCGAGGCGTCAATCCGTACGCGGCGGATATCGGAACCATCGAGCGCGAGTTCGGAATGTCCAACGACATCCCTCCCCACGCCACCGATCCCCCCGCATTCATTTTAGCGTTTGAGCCTTTCACGCTATTGTCCCCTCACGTTGGGTATTGGGTCTGGGCCGGCCTGAATCTCGTCACGCTCCTTTGGGCGCTGGTCGTTTTGCTCGGAAAGCGTTCGGGCCTATCCACTACCGCGGCCCTTGGGTTAGCGGCCCTGGCCCTGCTGTATGGACCCGTCGCGTGGCATTTCTACTTCGCACAAAGTAAGTTCCCAATTCTACTCCTGCTGGTGCTGGTGGCCCGCTGTCTGCGAGATGGCGATGAGGCGGCGGCAGGCCTGCTACTGGCATTGGCGTCTTTGCTCAGGATTTTCCCGCTTTTGCTCGTCGGATACCTGGTGCTGCGCGGCAGATGGAAGGCCCTGATCTATTGCGCGGCGGGAGTCGCGATCGGGAGCGTCGTGACAACTGCAATCTTCGGAGTTCACGACAGCCTGGGCTTCTTCGGCGCCTCATCATTCCTGACCGCCCGCGCGATGCAGGATCTGGACGGAAACGCGTCTCTTGCCGGCTTCATATCGCGCCTCTTCTGGCATCTTGCACGCCTCGGTAGCCACGGAGACTTATGGCGCCTGGCCGCTATCGCGGTGGCATCGCTCGGCACTCTTGCGCTTACCACCATGGCTACGGTTGCGTGTAAAGCTGAGTCTGATCAGGATTCGCGTTCGTTCGGTCTCTGGATCGTCACATCGGTCATGCTCTTTCCGATCGCCTTTGACTATTATCTGGTCTTGCTGATAATTCCGCTCGGTTTCCTGGCGACCGCTGCGTACCAGGGCCGGGCCAGCAGACGAGCGCTTTGGATGGCAATCGCAGGTTACCTGCTGACGAGGAATCCTGGAGCTCTGCCTTTCTTGCTCGACGCCATCGGGATCCAAACGAGCTATTTCTCATTCATCATCTACTCGAGGTTCTTCCCGCTGCTGCTTGAATACATCTCGGCCTTTTGGCTGGTAACAGACTTTCTACCCGACGATGCGGTCCAAGTAAGCTCGTAGGTCGAAGGCCTCGTGAACGTAAATCGCGCCGTACGAGATGAGCAGGCTCGCAAACAGCCATCCGCCGCGTCCGGTCGCTGTTCGAGTCCCCGATCTCATCGCGCTTGGCGCTCCCGACCCAAGTGCCTACATCTCTGAACAGAAGCGCTGAAGGCCGTATTCTTTAAGACGCCCGCGTGCCTTAAGGGCGCCGCGCCCATAGGGAACCGTTCCAACGGCTGTCCGTATACCACACCTCGTATCCGCTCTCGCGCAGCCATGCCGCGAGCCTTTCGGCGGTCCAGCCGCGAGCGGGATGGAACTCCATGCAGATTTGCCTGACGCGTGGCAGCACTTCACGCGCGGCCGGTAGTATGTCCCATTCCGCACCTTCACAATCCATCTTCAGGAGATCGATCCGCTCGATCCGGTGGTCTCGCATCAGTTGCGGCAAAGTCGTGAGCCTCACGGTTTCGGTCTTGGCCGCGCCGTCGAAGTACATGCTCGATCCGACGCCCGCGATAGATAGCTTGGCCTCGCCCTCATGATCGCCGAGGGCGACCCGGATGATTTCGACGTTGGATAGCCGGTTGAGCCTCGTATTGGTCTCGAGAACCGGAACGTATTCGCTCAAGGGCTCGACCGCGTACACACGCCCCTGGGGGCATAGGGCGGCTGCCATCACGGCGAAATCGCCCATGTTGGCCCCCAGGTCCATCACGATCGAATCCTGCTGCAATTCGATGTGTCCCGATCCCAGGTAGTGATTTAAGATAGCGGCCTCATTCAGGGCACTCAGATCATCGGTGCCGCTGCGCACGAAAAACCGCAGCCCATTTCGAAGCTGGAGAGTTACGCTGACTCCGAGTTTCGGCAAAGGCCACGCCCACCAATTGCGGAACACGCGCGGGACATTCAGCAGGTATCGGACGCGATTGCGCAGCCGAGTTCCGACCACGAGGAATTTCCAGGGTAGCTTCATCCAGGATCGATCGACGGCATCTCCTCGGCGCGGCGCGCCCGCGCGTGAAGTGGCTAGTGCTGGCCTAATTGATCGCGGTGGCCGGTTTTGAAATGCAGGGTGACCTATTTTCAGTGAACCAACAGACAATTGACAATGCCATCGCTGGACAATCCGTCAAAGTCAACATCATGCGTGGGGTGAAAGCCAAACGCCATCAGCATTTTCCATAGCGCTTGCGCGCTGCTTCCGGCTGCACGCAGCCATGGGTCATTGAACTCGCAGAGGATCGAGCCAATTCGACCAGTCGCCAAAGCCCGTGACGCGCCGTCAAAGACTCGCGGCTCCCATCCCTCGACGTCGATTTTGAGCAGATCGACGTGGGCCACTTGCCATTCATCCAGGCAGTCGTCGAGTTTTCTTATCGGCACAGTCGCTTTAGGCGCGAAACCGCCGTGTGCGATCATCGTCGACGCGTTGTTTCGCGAGTCTGGAGATTCGTAAAGATGTTCCTCTCCGTCCTTTTCTCCGAGTCCAATATTGAATGCGCGAGCCGGGAGATGATTTCTGGCAATCAGCTTTTCAAGCTGCGCGAATGCGCGAGCGTCTGGTTCGATCGCAAAGACGCGGCCTTTGGGACCTACCCTGGATGCGGCGAGCGCGGTGTAGTAGCCGACATTCGCGCCAACGTCGATTACGGTCATGCCAGGGGCAAGAAATCGGGCGACAAGCCGAGTTTCCAGTGGCTCATAGGCGCCGAGATATACCGAGCGCTGGATCCAATCGGCGAGATCCAGTTCGAATTGTAGGCCAAACACTTGTGCACTCCGTATCCCGTCATTCGGGGTGACAAGGTTCAACAATCGATATTTCCCTCTGAAGCGAAACGGACGAATGACGGCGATTGCCCGGTCAATCATCACGCGAGCGCGGCGGCCGCTGTTCGAGTCCTCGATCTCATCCCGTTTGGCGCCTTTGACTCTGTGCTTGCATCTTTGAACAGAGGCGCTGAAGGCCGTGTCCTTTAAGACTCATGGAGGAGGAGAGCAAGATTTCGCTACTACGGCAGCGGCTGACTCGCGCGCCTGATCCCCCGGCGGAACCTGGCCCCTCGCGGATTACGGTCTTAGAGTGCGCGTGACTCGATTGATCACGAATACGCCGCTCTGATTCTTCACATGGTAGTAGAGCGATAGGTCATCGGGCGAAATCGAGGGCGCCTCGGCAAACCCGGTGATCGCGTCAATTTTGTTCGGGGTCCCGAACGGCTTCGACGTTGCCGTGCGGGTGGCCTCGTAGATGGCCGTTCCGACCGCGAGATTGGTTCGCGTGAAGAAAAACTCGAGCTGGTCAGCGGAAGTGTCGGCCGCATAATTCAGATACTGGTCATTAATCGTCTTCATGATTTTGTTGCTGTTTGCGTCAACCACGAAGGCGCCGCCCTGGCGGGTCGCGACCATCATCCTGGTGCTGGTCAGATTGCCGGTGGAAAAATTGCCTTGGGTGAAGTACAGGGTATTCCCGTCGGCGCTGATTTCTTCGTCGAAGTTGACCAGCCCCAGCCTCGGCGCCGCGACGCCCGCAACCGGATTCACCGGCGTTACGGCGCCATCTGCGAACGGGCCCGAATAGATAGTTGACAAATACCCCGGTGCGCCGGTGCTTTGATAACTTCTGGTGGTAATAAAATAGAAGTTGCCATTCGAGTCCATCGACGCGACCGCATCGAGCGGACCGCTGCTGTTGACCCCCCCTCCGATCTCGCCCTGGTACTGGAACGTCACGTCATCGACGCGAGTCGCCCAGAACAGGCTGGTCGTGGGAGCGGCGTTCGAGCCATTGAAAAACAGGAAGTTGCCGTCGCGGCTGATGAAGGGCTCCATCGCGTCATTGCTGTTGCCCTGGTTGTCGTCATAGCCAAGAATTTGCACCATCTCCGGATTGCCGAATTCGCTGAGCGTGGGCGGCCGCTTGCGCTTTCGAACCGCGTCAGAGGCGGAGCCAGCCTGAGCGCAGCCCGCGCTCAACAAAAACTGGATGACGATCGTCGCGGCAACCGTGGCGAGAGCGAACCGCCCGACCGGCAATCGCCAACCACAGCGCTGGAAGCCTTGCCGCATTGGCCTGCAAAGTACGTGATGCTTTCGATCTGCGCGCATCGTAGGACTCAACCTGGCAGTCATATCGCGATTCCCAGATTCAACATGACTTACCGGGGATTCCCATTTGCCCGGAAATTCCATTTTGGATCTTGATGCAGCATCGCTCCGACCCCACGCGGTCCGCAAACGCAAGCTCGAGCCCGAACTGGTCATCGCGCCTGGCGCGCTTCTGACTCCGTGCTTGCATCTTTGAACGGAGGCGCTGAAGGCCGTATCCTTTAAGACTCATGGAGAATGGGCGCAAGATTTCGTTGTCGGTGCTGGTGCCGGTCTTCAATGAGCGGTACCTGGTCGCGGAATCGCTGCGCCGGCTCGAGATTCTCGCGCACGACCCGCATCTCTCGCGGGTCGAGGTGATCGTCGTCGACGACGGCTCGACCGACGGCAGCGCCGACGTGCTGCGCTCGTTCGAGGCCTCCCGCGCGAGCGCAGACGGCGCGGCGAGCGCGCGGATGGAGTGGATTTTCCTCCGGCACGAAACCAACGCGGGCAAGGGAAAAGCGATCCAGACCGCGCTGGCCCGCGCCACCGGCGACGTGAGCATCATCCACGACGCCGACCTCGAATACCGCCCCGAAGATATCTCGCAAATCGTCAAAGTCTTTATCGAGAACAACGCGGATGCCGTGTTCGGCTCGCGCTTTGCCGGCGGCGGGGTGCGGCGAGCCCTGATGTATCGGCATCAGCTCGGCAACCGGCTGCTGACCTTTCTCTGCGACCTGGTTTCGAATCTCAACCTTACCGACGTATGGACCTGCTACAAGGCGATTCGCACCACGCTCTTCAAGTCGATCCCGATTGCCAGCAACGACTTCCGCATCGAGCCGGAACTCACCATCAAGCTGGCCAAGCGCGAGGCGGAGATCTTCGAGGTTCCGATCAGCTACTACGGCCGCACCTACGGCGAGGGCAAGAAGATCGGATGGAAGGATGGGGTGCTCGCGCTGATCGCGATCATAAGGTTCGGACTGAGCGATCAGATTTACCGCGACGACGAGTACGGCAGCCAGATCCTCGCGCGGCTGGCGCGCGCACCACGCTTCAACCGCTGGATGGCCGACACGATCCGGCCGTTCTGCGGCGAGCGGGTGCTCGAGATCGGCAGCGGCGTCGGCAATCTGAGCCGCGCGTTGATACCGCGCTCGCGCTACGTGGCCAGCGACGTGAATCCGCTCTACCTGCAGACGCTCTCCAATCTCGCCGCGGCCCATCCGTACCTGTCCGCGAGCTATTGCGACGTGAGCGACCTGTCCTCGTTTCCCCGCACCGAGCAGGGCTTCGACACCGTGGTCTGCCTCAACGTCATCGAGCACGTCGGCGACGACCGCGCCTCGCTGCGCAATATCAGCTCGGTACTGGGCGAGCACGGGCGCGCCATCGTGCTGGTGCCGCAGGGGATGTGGAACTTCGGAACCCTTGACGAAGTGTTGGGCCATCGCCGCCGCTATACGCGCGAGAGCCTCGGCGCGCTCGCCGGCGATTGCGACATGAGGATCGTGGAGCTGATTGAGTTCAACCGCACCGGCACCATCGCATGGTTTCTCAACGGCAAACTTTTGCGCCGCCGCAACTTCAACCTGGTACAGATCTGGATGCTGAACGTGCTGACGCCGCTGATGCGATGGTACGATCGCTTCCTGCCGGTCCCCGCGCTGAGCCTGATTGCGGTCATGACACCGGTCGAGACGGCATCGAATGCGGTCAGCCAGGGGACTCCCGCGGCGGCCGAGCTAGGCGGCGGCTGACCTGCTCAATTCGCCGTAGATCGGAAGCAGCTCCATCGTTTGGTGCGCGCCGCTGAAGCGGCGTTCCGCGGACCTGCGGCCCGCCGCGCCAAGGCGCGCGCGCAGCTCGCGGTCGCCGGCCAGTTCCGCGATACGGCGCGCCAGCGCGGACGCGTCTCCCGCGGGATGCGCGAGCGCATCGACACCCTCGGAGAAAATCTCTGACGCTCCTCCACCCGCGGCCGCGATAACCGCGCGCCCGCACAACATCGCCTCCGCAATAGCGCGTCCGAACGGCTCAGGCTCGGTGCTGGCGTGAACTGCGACGTCGAGCGCGCGCAACGCGCCGGCGGGATCGTCGACCAGCCCGGTGAAACCGACGCGCCGCTCGACCCCGAGCCGCGCGGCGATCGCGCGCAACTCCTCGATGCTGTACTGGCTGCCCTCGCTTCGATAGATCGGCCCGCCAATCACGTATCCGCGGACCGGAAGTTCGGCCGGCAGCGCCGCGAGCGCGCGCAGGAACACCTCGTGCCCCTTCCAGCGCGCGAAGGTGGCGAGCAACCCGACGCGAACTACGCCCTCCTCCGCGCGAGGCATCGCGGCCAGCGCGTCGAGGTTCAGCGCCGGACCGTCGCAGGAAAAGACCGCGAGATCGATCGCATAGTAGATACGCACCACGCGGAGACCGGGACCGCAGGCTTCGCGAACGTCCCGGGCCACGCTGTCAGAGTTGGCAATCGCAACGGCGCAACGTCCCGCGTACATCCGCATCAGCCGCGACATCATCGGGCGCGCGCGCACGTAGTCGTGGACGTGCCAGACAATCGGAATGCCGGGCGCGCTCGCCCATGCGCCCAGGATATGCATCTTGAAACCATTCGTATGAACCAGGTCGGGTACGTGCTCGCGCAGGACTGCTCGCAGCCGCCGCGCGTAAGCCAGGGTCGGCGCGCCGGCGAGACCGAGACCGGCAAGCAACGACGCGCGACTCCGCGAGCGGCCGGCAGGACCGCCCACGGCGGCATCGCCGAGGCGGGCTAACGCGCCCGGAAATTCAAGCACCGTGGTGCGGACGCCGAGTTCGCGAGCGCGCGCGACCAGTGGCCCGTCACTGCCGGTGATTAGCGCTAGTTCCCAGGCGGGCTCCGCCGCGTGCACGCCCGCGATGAGGTCGAGCAAGCTCTGCTCCGCGCCGCCAATCTGGCCGGAGGGATTGAGGTAGACGATTTTCATGCGGAGCGCAGATGGCGGCGCGTCGCGATTACGCCGTCAGGCATCGCAGGTCGCAGTGCGCCCTCATTGCGCGCCATCATTGCGGATTCTTCAGCTCGGGCGGATTCTTCAACTCGGACGAACTATTGAGCTCGGGCGACTTCTTCAGCTCGGCGGCACCGGCGGTCAGCTTGTGCTGAAATTGGAAATAGTCCGCGCGAATCGTGGGGTCGTCGGGAGCAAGCGCGACAGCCTGCCGATAGGCCTGGTCCGCAGAGGTATACTCGAAACTTCCCTGCTCGGTGAGAGCGAGCAGGTGATAGGCTTGCGCGGAATTAGGATCGAGCTCCACCGCACGCTGAACGGTGAGCGCGGCCCGGTCGAATCGCTTTTGAAAATAATAAACTTCGCCGAGCGCGATCGCGGAATCAAAGGACGAGGGCCGGTACTCGAACGCCTTTTGATAGGCGCCCTCCGCGACCTCGAGAAGCTGATGCAAGCGCGCGTAGTAGCCAAGACAAGTGTACAACTGGTATGGATCGGCGCCGTTGTTCACGCCCTCATCGACCAGCGCCTTCGCCGCATCGACGCGCTTGGGCTGGCTCACCAGCAACTCGATCAGTCCCAGGTACGGCGCGGGATCATCGGGAGCGCTCGCGATCGCCTTGCGCGAAATCGCTTCGGAGGCGGCATTGTCGCCGGCGCGAGCCCACGCCTGCGCGCCAAGGATCAGATACTTGGTCTGGTCGGCCGGATCATCGGAATCGCGGGCCGCATCGTCATAGAGCCGGGCCTCGGCATCGAACCGTCCGAGCGCGTCGTAGAACTGTCCCAATGCGCCGAGAGCGCCCGGGAAGCCGGCGCGAACCGAGTCGCGCAGGCCGGCTTCCACGGCGCCTTGCTCGGCGGGTGACAGCCACGGCGTGAGCTGCGGGAGAAGATAAGCGTGATACTGGGCGGCGGGCGCGCCCGCCACTGACTCCCTGAGCTGCGCCATCGCATCGGGGTATTTTCCCGCGCGCTCGAGTGCCTGCACGTACAGGTCTCGGGTACGCGGGTTGCCAGGATCCAGCGCGACCGCCACCTGCAGCTCGCGAAGCTGCTGTGCAAGCGTGAGACCGTCACCGAGCATCCATAGCGTCACCGTATGCGCATACGCGTCGGCCGGATACGACAACAACATCGCGCGTGCAACGGCGCCATTGGCGGGCGGCTTGAGGTTGTACGGATAGGGGCTGCGATCCTGGGCGACGACAGCGATCAATAGCAGGAGCGCCGCGACGGCGCCGCAGATGGGAAAAACTTTTCCCGCGCCTTGATCCGCCTGCTCGACGCCGGGTTCCTCTTGCGCGCCGTCGCGCGGCCGGGCGAGCCTGAACGCAAGCCCGAGCATCAGTACGAACAGAAACGCGATGGCGGGGATCTGCAGATCGAAGTCGAAGAACTCGGCGACTATCGTCACCGCCAACCCCGCGACCAGTGCGGCGAACAGCGGATAGCGGCCCGGCGAGATGGAACGTGCGCGCCGCAGCATCGGGGCGCCGATTCGATAAAACAGCCAAGCCATCAGCGCGAACCCGACTACGCCCGCCTCGGCCAGGAACTGCAGATAGTCGTTGTGGACCTCGTTGAAGTAGAGCTCCGACCAGGGCCGCCCCTGGTAGCGCGTGAACACCTCTGCCCAGTCGGCGAGACCCACTCCGAACACCGGGAAATCGCGGATCATGCGGAGCGCGCCCTTCCAGGCATACAGCCGGTCGAATTCCACGCCACCCGCCAGCGCGTAGTTGATACGCGCCTGCGCCTCGGTTCTCGCCCCCGCGCCGACGAACAACAGCGCAAACACCAGCAGCGCGGAAACCCCGGCGAGCGTATAGCCGAGCACCCGCGCTCGCGACGCGCGAATCCCCAGCATCCATTGCTCGTCGGTACGCGACAACACGATCGCGGGCAGAAGACATGCGCTGAGGATCAATCCCAGCCACCCGGCTCGCGATCCGGTGAGCAGCGCAACCACAAAGATCGCGAATGCCGCTGTCGAGCAGAAAATCTGGAACTCGCGAGCCCAGCGCCGCGGCGTGACTAGCGAGGGGAACAGCGCCCCCGAGAGCGCCAGCGGAAAAACCATCCCGAGGTAAACGGCGAAGTGGTCCGGATCAACGAATGGTCCACGCGCGCGATCGCCCGCCGCCATCTCTGGCTGGCCCCAATCAATGGGCACGTAGAGCCAGAGCACCTTGCCATTCCAGAAGACGCGCTCGAAGAATCCGATCACCGCGAGCACCGCGGCGACCGCAATGATGGTGAGGACCAGCGCGCGCACAAACGGATAGTCGGCGCGCGGATCGCGGTCCTCGCCGAGCGGATAGAACGCCACCAACAGGAACATCGCGGCAAGCGCCGCACATCCCAGCAGTCCGCTCCAGCTCAGCGCCGCCGCTACCGCGAGCGGCCGCCATCGCGCGGTCCAGAACTCGGCTCCCAGAGCGGCCTGCGAACGTCGCGCCGCGCGCGTTCCAACAGCGGCAAGCGCGGCGTGCGGCTCAAACGGAATCGAAGCCCGGTGGCGAACCTCGTCGATAGTCGGCAGCAGGACAGGTTGCTGAGAGCCGGCCGCACCATAAGACGGGCCGCTCGGCACGGAGACCGATGGCAGCTCCGCGTACGGCGCGCTCGCGGGCCATCCCGGAAGACTGGTCGAGTAGAGCCGCCAGGTTGCGGGCGAGATGCTCGCGATGAGAGAAGGCGGGAGCGGCAATAGTTGTAGGGCGAGATAGCCCAGCAGCGCGAGCAGCGGAATCGCCACCCAGCGAAGATCGGCCGATACCGCAGGGTCACCGATGCTCCCGGGCTCGCGCGTCAGGAGCTTCGCCATCCACGCGATCACCAGCACGAAAATCGCCGCCTCCATGGGCACGTAGGCCCAGGGAAGAACGGAACCGATAGCCAATGGCGTGAGGATGACCAGGAGGATGATTCCTCCGGTCACGATACGGTCGAGACGGCGCAATATTCCTGCTTCGCGGGCGGGTGAGCTATTGCCGGTGAGTGAGCGATGGGGCGCCGTCGCCAGGTTCGCGCGGCCCCCGGGGTGGACTCAGATCAACTCTTCTTCTTTTTCCGCCGCGTCGGCCTTTGCCGCGGACTCGGGATCGTACCTGCTATAGTGATTGTAGTAGTAATGTTGATAGTACCTATAGTCAGGACTCTGGATATTCACTTTATTCAGCACTACTCCGAAAATCTTCGCGCGTGCGTACTCGAGCCGCGCTCGCGCCGCTTTCACCTGCTGCTTTGCGGTCTGCTCGCTGTTCACCACTAACACCACCCCATCGACCATTGTGGAGAGCAGCAGACCGTCGCTCACCGGCATCAGCGGCGGCGAATCGACGATGACCAGCTCGTACATGTTGCATAGCTCGATCAGCGTCTGGCGCATCTTGTCCGAGCCGAGCAGCTCGGTCGGATTGGGCGGATAAGATCCCGAACTTAGCAGGGACAGGCCGTCGATGCCGGTGGGACGCACCAGCTCGCTGAGATCGCGGGTCCCGGTCAGCGCCTCGGTCAGTCCGAAGTGGTTGTCGATCGCGAAAATCTTGTGACATCGCGGGCGGCGCAGGTCAGCATCGATCAGGATCACCTTGGCTCCCGTGTGGGCGAACAAAACCGCGGTGTTCGCCGCGGTCACAGTTTTGCCTTCGGAGTTGGTGGCGCTGGTGAACAGGATCGTTTTCGGCGGCGAGCCCGCGCGCGACAGCATCAACGCGGTGCGCAGCGTGCGATAGGCCTCGCCGATCAGCGAGTACGGCCCGTGCGCCACCACCAACTCTCGTCCGTAGCTGAGTTTGAGCTGACTCTCGGCCTCGCGGACTCGCAAGGGCGCGTAGGATTTGTCGCCCGCGCGCGAAAAGGCGGGAATCACCGCGAGATTCGGCACTCGCAGCACTCGCTCGACATCGTCAGGCGTCTTCAGAGTGTTGTTGAGATACTCGAGCAGGAACGCGAGCGCGACCGCACCGGCAAGCGAGACCATCGCGGCGCGCATGATGTCCTGGAAACGGTTGGGGCTCGACGGACCGCGCGGCGCTTCGGCCTCGTCAACGATCAGGATATTGGACGACTGCGCTTCGGCGGCCAGCCCGACATCCTTCATGCGTTGCAACACGCTATTGTAAAGTTCGCGGTTGGTATCGACTTCGCGCTGCAGAATCGCGTACTCGACGGCCGCATCATTGAGCCCGAGCGCCTGCGCGCGCTCCTTGTCCATCTCGATCTGCAACTTCGCTTCCTTGGTCTGCGCTTGTTCGTAAGCGCCCTGGGTCGATTCGAGCACCTTGCGGATCCCATCGTTGATCCGGCCTTGAATTTCCTGGCGCTTGGCCTGGAGCTGGACCAGCGGCGGATAGTCAGGCTTGAACTGCTTACTCAGGCTTGCGTACTCGGCATCAACGGAGCCGAGTTCCGTCTGCATCCCGCTGATAGCCAGGTTGCCCATCACCGCCGGCAGTGCATCGTAGTGGTGATTGTTTATCTGCTGGACCTGTGCCTCCAGGCCTATGCGCTCGACCTGTGCGGTAGTCAGATCCTTGCTGAGCTCGGAGACGCGATCGAGCACCACGGTTTCCTTGCCGTCGAGGGACATCAGACCGGGGATTATTCCCTTTTCGCGGCGGTAATCGTTGAGCGCAATTTCGGATTTCGTAAGTTGCTCTTTCAGTTCGACCAGCTTCTGCTTGAGGAAGCGTTCGGCCTCTTCGTTGGCCTGGCTGTGAAGATCGATTCCCTGGCGGATGTAGGCGTGGGCGTGCGCATTCGCAAGGCGCGCTGATAAATTCGGATCCGGCGTCGTGAACGCGATTTTGACCAGGCTGGTATCAGACACCGGGTTGATCTGCAGACCGCCGAGATAGCTATCGATCAATCCTGGACTGACGCCGAGCGACTGCTTCGCCAGGGTTGGAGCGATCGCGCCGCGACCTGCGGTCCCAGCCACGCCAGTTCGCTTGACCCGCGTCGCCAGCCAATGGCGCGCGCGCGCTATCAGACCCGGCTGGGGAGGCTTGCCGTCGCCGACGAACAGGGGATCGTGGTCGAGACCCTCGTTGCGTATCACAGATGCCGCCAGGCTCCGGCTCCTCAGGATCTCGTACTGCGTCTTGTCGAAGTTTTCGTAAAAATCGCTGTCCGATTGCTCTTGATCCTGTTGCGGACCTCGATCGCCCAGCATCGTGGGCGTACCGGGCTTGAGCAGCAGAGTCGCGGCCGCGGTGTACATTGGAGTGATTATGTAAACGCGCAAAGTGGTGAGCACGGTTACGGCAATGAAGATGGTGACGATCAGGCGCAGGTGTTTTCGGATCGTATGCCAGTATTGAACGATGTCGAGCCGGCTTTCGTCCTGCTCGAAAAACAGCGTGCGCTGCTCGCGTTGTGAGCCGTCTGCCGGTGGCGGTGTCGGCCGGATAAAGAATGGTGATGGCTGGGTCATTAGTCAGTTACCCTTCGCTCAAAACGCGGGAACAGGAAGTCCGAAACCGACTCTCGTGAGTACGTTGTAGAAAACGTAGGGGCCGATCTTGAGGTCCGAGTACGGCACGGTCAGCACGTCATTGGCGTGGACCGGGATGTCAGGCTCCTCGCCGGTCTCGACCTGGGCAAGATTGATCGGAACAATGATCTTTTCGCCATTGCGCTTGCTGCGGATGAGCCTGATGCCCGCGGTGTCGGCAGCATACATTGGGCCGCCCGCGGCGCCGATTGCGCCCAGCACGGTCAGTCCCGAGCCGACCGGGAAATGCCCCGGATATTGCACCCATCCGGTAACCATCACGTCCCCCCCGCCCGGCACCACGATTACGTCGCCGGGCTTGACGGGCATGTTCATGTATTTGCCACCGCCGGTTAGCGAGGTGCTCTTGAGCGAGATGACGATCGGCTGTGCATTCGGCGAGTTGTGCGAATATTCCTTCGCGGCCAGCAGCGCGATATCGCCTTCCACCGGGCTTGCTTCCGCCGTCGCGGGTTTGGTGCCGGGGGTCGAATCGGTGTGCACCGCCGACGTCGATATGGGGGCCGCGATGTTCATGTCGGGCGTCGTCGCTCCCGGCACTCCGGGCAACAGAACGATTTCGTCCGCGGCATTCGCGTCGGTTCCACCCGCACGGGTGAGCATGTCGAGGACGGTCTCCTGCGACCCTCCCGCAAGTTGAACCAGGCCCGGCGCTTTCACCGCGCCGACCACAGCCACCTGTCGGCTGTGGTATTCCTTGACGAACACGTCGACCTGAGGACTGTACATGTATTTGCCAACTGCGTCGCGCAATCGATCGCGCAATCCGGACTCGGTCATACCCCCGGCCTGGATGGTTCCGAGCAGCGGCAGCGAGATAGTTCCGTCCGCGCCGACGCGGACCGTACGGTCTTTCAGGTCCTCGATGCCGGGTACGGAAATCCCTACTATGTCGCCCGGACCGATCGGGTAATCGGTCGAATTATTGCCTGTGGTGCGGATCTTCCACAGCTCGGCCAGCCTCTCGAGATTATTCTGCGTGTCGGCGCCGCTCATAGAACCTTCAACATGATGCGCCGCGATGTATTGCTCCGGGGTGACCGCATTAGGCGCCGCGCTGGAACCACATCCGGCGATCATCATCCCGAGCAGCACCGCGCTGACGCGAATCGCGGATCTGAATATTGTTGTCGAACAGATCATATTGTCGTTGGAATTTCAGTTCGGTGGCGGTCTCATCTCGAATCATGTGCGCTTGGTGCATGAGAGTTGTTTGCGCCGGTTGTTCTTGTCGTCGAGGTCCCGATTCTTGCCACCGCGATTGGCGCTGTCGTTTTCGATACTCCCCAATCGACCGTGACTCCGTCGCGACCGACGTAAGTCACCGCCGACCTGCCACTGGCGACCAGATTGTAGGCTCCTTCGGCAAGATTGCGGACCGCATAGTTTCCCTGAGCGTCCGAAACCGCCTGCCCCATCGGGACTCCCTCCAGGTTCTCGACCGAGATCTGAACTCCGGCGATCGGCTGTCCCTCGGGGTCTACCATCCGGCCTTCAATATCCGCGGCGATGAGGGTGCCCGGGGCCATCGCGACCGCGAACAAAATAGCGGCGAGCGCCGGATTGAGTTTATTCTTCATCACGTTTTTTTGGGCCCACCGTGCGCCTGATGAAAGCGCGAGACACGGGAACTACCCGTCGCAAGCAATGGGACGCGATCCGAAGAACTTCAGACACGCGTCCGCCCTCCCTTGCCGCCGGGCTCGCGGAGTTCTATTGCCAATCCATTCCATCCTTCCGAGCAGTGCTCGCCGTCGCTGCCCTCTCGCCGGAAGGTTCTTCCTGGGCTCCGTCCACTCGTGACGAACGCGCCTCAAGCGGTTCTGCGAGGGCGCCAGAAGATGCAGGCCGTGGAGTGCAGCGAGCACAGCTCGGCCGCTCCAGTCCTCGCGCGGACCGTTCTGACGCGCATGCAAAACGAATTGACGGTGCTTTCGATGACCTGGACCCTTAAGAGCCTATCCAGACCTTTGTACTGAACCGCAGTGGCTTTGGTGGTAATTGCTTAATTCGGCTCGGTTGCCCAGGTTGAGAGTCCGCTGCGGCCAGCAAAGCCAAAGTCTGGCGGATAAAGCTAGCAACTCAGTTAAAACGGTGTCAAGTCGCCAGAATTTCGCATTGAACCACGTTGACGAGCACAATCGCGCCATAACATAAGATGCCATAGCTGCTTTTAACGTGCAACTGCAACCATCTAGCGAAATGTCGTCATAACAAGCAGTTTGTTTATATCATCGGTTATTAGCGTCATCCAATATCTGACCAGCGCTTTATATTCCCCTGATGTTCCTTGAGATGACTAATTGCCTGACGTGTACCGCCTCGTCTCGCGCGATTGCCATCACAACTTCGGTTTGCAAATAGTGCGCATGGCCATCGCGGGAAGACTCGGCGCGCGGCGGTTTGTGGCGGTCTTCGGATCGGCGTTCCTGATCTATCTCGCGTTCTTCGGCGGCCACTACGTATCGGGCGACAACTCTCAGCGAATCGCCTGGGCCAAGGCGCTCATCGACTGTCATTGCAACGACATCTCGCCGTACTTCCCGGGCCTGCACCATACGAAATACGGAATCGGCGTCTCGCTGCTGCAGGTGCCATTTATCGTGGTCGCGCGTCTGTTCGCACACATCACGGGAATCCCGATCGAGGGCCCGCTCAACATGATGCTGTTTACGCTGAACAGCGCCATCGGCGTCGCTTTTGTCTACCTGATCCTCGAGCGGCAGGGCGTGCAGTGGTGTACGGCGGCGATGGGCGCGCTGGTGATCGGCGTGACGACGGTTTGGTTTCCGTACTCGAAAGTCGAGTATGCGGAAGCGATAGTCACGACGCTGATCCTCGCCATGTATCTGCTCGTCGACGGCCATCCGTGGGTCGCCGGCTTGATCGGCGGTTTTGTAGTTGCCATCAGGCAGGACGCGCTGGTCATCGTCGCGCTGACCGGTACGATTGCGCCGTCGAACAGAAAGTCGTTTATGCCGATTGCGATCGGGATGATTCCCGGATTGCTGCTGACGATTGCGGCCAATCACGCGCGCACCGGCTCGATTCTTAGCTCCGGCTATGAGGTCGATTTCCGGACGCCAATACTCACTGGTCTCTATGGATTCCTGTTTTCGGCGGGCAAGAGTCTGTTCCTGTTTTCGCCTCTGATGGTTCTCTACTTTGCGGCAGCACGGAGGCTTTGGAGCGACCCAGCCCAGCGGCGCTTGATCGTTTGGTCACTGGCGCTGCTGGGCGTGCAGCTTCTGCTCTACGCGAAATGGTGGGACTGGTCGGGCGACGACGCGTGGGGACCGCGTTTTATCGTGACCGCAACGATAGTGTGTCTCATCGTCGTCGCGGCGTCTGACTATATGCATTCGCGATGGTTCGCGATGCTGGCGGTGCTTGGCGCGCTGATGCAAATTCCGCCGGTATTGATTGGGCCGCACAGCTCGCTGATGCTCGTCCATCTGCGGAAGCCGATGAAGACCGACACGGGTACAATCGATCGCTCGCCGATCACTCTGGACGACATGCGCTTTGACCCCAGCTACTCGCAGATCACTGCCACGTGCGAGCTGTTGCTCTTCAAAGCCTCGGGCGGACGGCTCGAAGCGTCTAGTTCGTTTCTGAGTTCGTTCGATCCGCCGCTGCGGCCCGAGGATGTTTTGATCGATGTTTTGTGGCTCCATCCGAATGCGACGCGGCGGACGCGTTGAGAGAGCTTCGACCCCTTGAACAGCCAGTTACTGATTTAGCTTTGACACTTGCGGGCCGCTCGGCTATTGATGGCTGGACTTTTCAAGACTCGTCGGAAGCAAATGGAGAACCGCATGAGGAAGCAGCCTCGATCTCTCATGAGCCTGTTGTCGTTGGTTGGCTCCACTGCGTTGATCTGGATGGCTGCAAGCGGTAGAGCATTGGCCTTTTCGGGTCCCGAACTCGATCCGGGTTCGAGCGCGACCGGGCTTGCCGTTCTGCTCGGCGGCGCCGCCCTGCTGCTGGAGCGATATCGCCGCCGCTAATCCTCCGCACGGGTTCGCTGGAGACGCCGGGACGCCCGGCGCCTTTCAAGACACGGCAGACGCAAATGGAGAACCGCATGATGAAGAATTCCCGATCGCTCGCCGACCTGTTGTCGTTGGTTGGCGCCACCGCGTTGCTCTGGATGGCCGCAAGCGGTACCGCGTTTGCCTCAGTTCCCGAACTCGATCCGGGTTCGAGCGCGACCGGGGTTGCCGTTCTGCTCGGCGGCACCGCCCTGCTGCTGGAGCGATATCGCCGCCGCTAATCCTCCTCCGCACGGGTTCGTTTCACGGGAGATGCCGTGATGGCCGGCGCCATTGAGCATCTTCCGGCCGGACTTCCTCATCGCTCCGCGCAAGCCGGAGTCTCGCCGTGGCCATGGCGCCGTATCGCCGTGGCGCTGCTGATCGTTCCTGAACTGATCGCGTTTTCACACTCCCCGACTGCCGGTGCGCTCCATCGAGTGCCCAAGGGTTGGCTCGTCGGGCTACTTGCGGGCCGCCGGATGTTGCTCGCGAGTTTCGTGGCCGCCGCAATTTTCAGTTGGGATTCACTTAAGGATGAGATCCTCATCACGCTCGAAGACCCGTTGCGTGACGACGCGAATTGGCGGGTGTGGCTGGGCGTCCATCTGGGCGCCGTCGCTACTCTGATCGCGGCTGGCTGGTTCGCGGTGAGGATGGGTGCGTTCGTGATGCCGTACGCGGCGCGATGGGCCGCGTTCGGCGCGGCGCTGAGCGGGGTGGCGCTGGTCGGTTGGGCGGCATCGGTGATGCCGCCGGCGTTCTGGCTTCGCTGGGTGAAGCACAACCCGCTCGCGATGGCCGCGGCAGTAATCGTCGGTGTTGTCGCGCGGCTGGCGCAAATCCTGTCGCGCCATTTGTGGTCGGCGCTGACAGGTTCGACGTTCTATGGGGTCGCGCTCCTGCTGCGCATGATTGGCCAGCAGGTCGTCGTTCAGCCTGAGCGGGCGATCGTCGGGACGCCGCGTTTCTCGGTGCAAGTCGCCGCTGCGTGCTCCGGCATCGAAGGCATCGCGCTCGTCATCGTATTGACCTGCGCATACCTGTGGTTTTTCAGGCGCGAGCTGCGCTTCCCCCAGGTGTTGATGCTGATTCCTTTTGGAGTGGCCGCGATTTGGATGCTCAACACGGTCCGAATCGTGGCGCTGATCATGCTCGGGCAGTGGTGGCCGGCCGCATCGATCGAGGGATTCCACAGCGTCGCCGGCTGGCTATTCTTTAACTCCACCGCCTTTGCACTTATCGTCGCGAGCCGGCGTGTGCCCGCATTCACACGGCTCGACGCAGCGCCGGCCAGAACTCGGGCAGGGAACCTCGCGGCCGTATATCTTGCGCCGCTGCTCGCGATCCTCGCGGCCTCGATGGTGACGCGGATATTCGCGCCCGGATTCGATTCGCTCTACCCACTGCGCGTCGTCGCGGCGGCCGCGGTGCTGTGGACATATCGCAAAGAACTCGCGGCGCTCCCTATTAACGTCTCGATTGAGGCGATCGGCCTCGGCGCAGTCGCATTCGTGATGTGGATCTTATTGGCGCGCGGCCACGATGCGGCGGCACAGAATGCGGTGTTCGCCGCCGGGATGCATCAGATGCCGGAGGTGGTGGCGCCAGTTTGGCTTGGGTTCAGGATCTTCGGAGCGGTGCTGACCGTGCCGATCGCAGAAGAACTTGCCTTTCGCGGCTACTTGCTGCGCAAGCTGGTGTCGGCCGAGTTTGAAAAGGTTTCGTACCGCCACTTTACCTGGATTTCATTCCTCGGATCGTCGGCGCTGTTCGCTGCGCTGCACGGTCAATGGCTGGCGGGCCTGATTGCGGGAATGAGCTTCGCGGCCGCGGTGTACCGTCGCGGGAGACTGTGTGACGCGGTGGTCGCTCACGCGACCGCTAACGCGATGCTCGCCGCGTGGGTCCTCGCCACTCACAACTGGGCATTGTGGAATTGATCCGAAAGAGATTACGCGCTTTCTCTTTCACTGATATCCGAAGTTCGCATCGCTGACATAGTCAGTTGCTGTCAGCACTGTGCATCGCTGGGTCAGAGAGGGCATGGGGCCCTAGCGTAACGGGTAGATTCGGATAAATATGAGACGTAGTCCAAACGGCGGCTGGAATTTCCGACGGCGAAGAGCCATGGGACTCGAAGGCAATCTCCTTTGCGGGTGCGGGCGCCAACCCGGATTACCTCGCTTCATCGATGGCTAGCGCTGGTACCAGGCCGCGCATGGTTCTTTCCGCCGATGCCACGGAGGGCCAGGGAGGACAAGGTCTCAACCTGCACCACATGATTCGGGGCCTTGGCGAAGACTTCGACTTGTCAGTGTATTGCCGCGCCGCCCATAGCTTGCAGCCGTGCGTGGTACCTCGTTCCGAGCTGCTGGCCGGTCTAGCCCGAATCCCATTCATCCGGCGGGCGCGAGACTGGACCAGTTTCCTCGCCGAGCAACAGTTCGATCGCTACGTCGCGGGCCATCTCCGCGAAACCGAATTGGTCCAGGGGACGACCGGACAGTGCTTCGAGACCTTGAAAGCCGCGCGAGGTCGCCATCGTCCCACCATCCTCGATTGTGTCACCACGCATGTGGATGACTTCTCGGCGCATCAGGAGCAGGAATGCCAGAAATTCGGCGTGCGGCCCACGATCAACGGCACGCGACGGCGACGAATTCTCGACGAATATCGGGAAGCGACTCTGATTCGAGTCAATTCGGAACACTCGCGGCGGACTTTTCTCGATCGCGGTTTCTCACCTGAATCGATCGTAACGATACTGCCGCACCTGAACGTCGCAGAATTTCCGCAGGCCGAGTTCAAGGAATCGACTTTCAGGATCGCATTTGTAGGTCTGCTCGAGCCCTGGAAAGGCTTTCACTATCTTGTCGACGCGTACCTCAAGCTCGGCCTGCCGGACAGCGAACTCGTCTTCTGGGGTGGCACTTCGTCGCGACCGGTGGCCCGTTACTTCGCCGAAGCGATCGCTAAAAACCCAAGCATCAGTTTGCGGCCGCAGATGATCCGGGCGGCCGGGTTGGAAAACGTTTACGGGCGAGCCAGCGTGCTAGTTCATCCATCGCTGACGGAAGGGTTTGGTTATGTTGTCGCTGAAGCGATGGCCTGCGGAATTCCGGTCATCACCACCTACAACACTGGTGCTGCTGAATTGATTCGCGACGGCGAAAACGGCTATCTGGTGCCGCCTGGAGATAGCTCCGCGCTGGCCGACCGGATACTGCATCTCCACCGCAATCCTGCCCTGTTACCTGTGATCGGCGCGCGAGCGCGTTGTACTATTGCCTCGGCCATGACGTTGGAGGGCTTCAGAAGCAAGTACGTGCCGCATCTGATGGGACTGCTCAATTAGCATGGCTCTGGTGCGGGAGACCTGGACCGCTTCCTTCGCGAGGGCGAGTTAGCTCAGCATGCAAAGTACAACTGACCCCGCTTCCGATCTGACCGCGATCGTGCTCTGCGGTGGTAAGGGTGAACGCCTGAAACCATTCACGGACGCTATCCCCAAGCCCCTGGTGTTGCTCAACAACCGTCCGCTCCTGGAGCATCTGCTTCACTATCTCTCGGCGTCGGGAGTCCACCGCTTCATCCTGTGTGTCGGATACAAGGCCGAACTGATCGAACAATTCGTGCGTGAGAAGCGGGATCCGCGCTGGGACATCCGATGCGTTAACTCGGGCGATGCAGGCATGATCGATCGTATCCTCGATGCGAGCGAGGGTCTCGCCGGGCCCGCTCTCATCTGCTATGGCGACACGCTCGCCAATGTGGATATCGATGATCTAAGAGCGACTCACCGGAACAATAACGCGCTGGCCACGGTAACTGTGTATCGACTACATAGTCCGTTCGGCATCGTGGAGATCGACGACGCGGCGCGGGTGTCGGCGTTTGCTGAAAAGCCGGTGCTCCCGCACTGGATCAATATTGGCTTCCTGCTCTGCGAGCCGGGGGCGTTCGCCCACATGCGCCGCGGCTCCGACCTCCCGGAGTATCTCTCGATGCTGGCCAGGGAGAAGTTGCTTTTTGCCTATCGCCATCAAGGGCGGCATTTGACCGTGAATACCGAGAAGGACCGCCAGGCCGCCGAAGCCGCGATGGTGGAATTCGTAACGCTGATGGACGACGTCAAACTATGAACGGAAAAAAGGTTCTGGTAACCGGCGGCTCCGGATTTATCGGTCACCATCTGGTGCGGCGCCTGCTGGCCGACGGGGCGTCGGTGGGCGTGATCGTTCGCTATGGGAACGTCATGAAGAACGAACGGTTGCGCTCGATCTGGGACCGAATCTCAATTTTCGAGGCGGATGTCCGAAACCGCGGTGCGCTGGAAGCGGTGCGGGCATTTGCGCCGCAGATCGTTTTTCATTTGGCAGCGTACAACCACGTTGGCGCCAGTTTCCTGCAAGTTGAGGAGTGCTTCGACGTCAACGCCAAGGGAACCGCCAACGTCGTCGATACCTTCACCACCGCGGAAAAAATTGTCTGCATATCGACCTCGGAAGTGTACGGAATGCAACGCGAGGTGCCGTTTGTAGAGACGATGGGGCCGGAACCGATTTCGCCCTACGCCATCACGAAGTTCGCGGGCGAACTATACTGCCGGCTCAAGCAGCGTGAGAATTCAGGACCGTCGATCGTTATTCTACGTCCTTTCAACGCATTCGGTCCGTATCAGAGCAGCAAGGCCGTCATCCCGGAGTTGATCATGAACTGCCTGCTCGGTCGTCCGGTGCAGACGACCGAAGGAAAACAGACGCGCGAATTCAATTACGTTGGTGATCTGGTCGACGGAATGATCAGGGCGGCACAGCATGCGGAGAGGATCGAGGGACCGATCAATCTCGGTTGCGGGCACGACATAAACATCAGCGATCTGGTGATGAAGATCGCGAAGTTAACTGCCAGCAAGTCGAAGATCGAAGTGGGCGCGCTACGCTATCGGCCGACGGAAATCTGGCGAATGTATTGTGACAATTCCCGCGCGACTCGAGAACTAGGATGGCAACCCGAGACGACTATCGATGAAGGTCTGCGCCTGAGCGTCGAGTGGTTTCGCCGATATCTCGAAGCCTACCGGGAGATGGAGCAGAAGTTTCATTTGTAAGGTCCACCTCGCCGGCTCATTGTCACCGACGCTGTGGCTCAAGTCGCAAAGCCGGCTAGCCGTTGCCGGCGGGTGAAGATCAGATCTGAAAATCGTCTTTCGGCGGCCGTTTGGCCTTGGGCTTCGCTTCTCGCTCCGCGTCACGCTGGAGCGCCTCGAGCTCGTCGCGCACCTGATCGAGCCGATGGCGAAAGAATACCAATGAGCGACCGGCTCCCTTCACTGGCAGAATGGGACTGGCGATGTCTTGAAACCCTGGAAAAGATCGTCAGTTGCTGTCAGTGGTTGCCATAGTTACGAACTTACGATCGCCATTCAGTTATTTTCCGGGCGAAGGCCCATCAAAACTCGCTGGCTTCGGCTTTGCGCATGTGGTGCCGGAAACGCTACTGACGGTCACTGACGGTAACTGACGATCTTTTCTGAGGCTCGGATTCGGAGACCAGCGATACTACGCGCCTGCCGCGGATATCGGCGCGGCTAAACTGGATCTGGACCCCGGCAGTGCGGAGGTTGCTTGCCATGCGGCGCAAGGCGTTGCCCAGCGCATTTGGCGCCTTGGGCCAGCGGACCGAACGGCGTATGCCATCGCTCATCATGCAGTTGAGCCGCGCAAGCAGCTCCGCGACGGTCCCGCTAAAGCCCTCCCGGGCCAGTTGGGCAACAGGTTCGTAGAGCGGCGAGGACTCCAGCGCCAGGTTGTGCGTCTCGGTGAGGTTTGACTGGTAAGCAGCCAGCGCCTCGCCTGGTTTCATTCCGAGGCTTTCCTCGCACGCATTTACCCAGATCGCGAAGTCGGCCATCCGCGGCAGCTGATCGAGCCTGACGTTGGGCAGGTTCTTAAGTCCAGTGGTGATGGCATCGAGCAGTGCACCCAGGATTCGCGGTCGCGCCTCCTCGAATTCACGCCAGAACTGCGCCTCATCGCGGCGCATCACGGGCGCTATGTCGAGGAACTCTACGATCAATGCGCGATCGAGAAAGTCGGGCCGCGCGGCACCTAGGTCGGGAATCGAATTGAACACCAAGGGACGAGTGGCGTCGAAGATCGCTTCGTCATGGTCACTATAGAGTTGCCGGCCACCGAAACCGCCGCCGGTGGCCAGTCGGCAAGCTGCGTCGGCGAGGTCGTTCGGCAGGTGGCTCAGGTTATCGAAGCATACGATCCAGGAATTCCTTGCCGCCGCAGTCAGATCGCGAACTTCACGGGGTACACCCCGTAGCGACCCGGTGCGCGGGTCTATGAGCGTGCTTATTATTCTGCACGCGGTCGTCTTTCCCGCTCCCTGCTCACCCTTGGCAACAAGGATAGGACAGGGCACGCCAGGACGCAGTGTCGCGACCAGAAAGGCCTTGATCAGAATCCAGCCCTGATGGTCGACGTTCAGGAAGCGGCGTAATTCATCGAGACCGCCGCCGCGCTCGGGGGCGGGCAGCGGCTGGGAACCGCGTGTGCGATGGAATCTCGTAGGCGGTCGATCTACCAGCCGCCAACCTTCGGCATCGATCTCGACCGCCCGCCAGGCGCGGTCGCACAGGTCGAGATAGAGTTTCCCCCGGTGATTTGCGACCCGCAGATGGATGAGAGATTCCGCACCGTCAAACAGGGCTTTCGCCTCCAGCAGCTCCAGCGTGGCGCGGATTGCTTGCGCGCCCGGGCTCTTGCCGGTCTCCCGGTAATAGGTCCGCAGCAGGAAGAGCTGGAACGGTCGGGAGCGGATCGGGTGACTCTCCCAGTGGCCATCGACGCGAATATAAGCCCAGCCGTGCTGGTCAGGATCATGAAAGAACTCGACACCAGACTCGAGCACAAGTCCAATCGGTCTATCCGCAGCAGACCCACCGTCGCCCTGATCCATGCGCAGCGGCTCGCCGAGCATATGCTCGATCAGGTCCGATTTTCCGTATTTCTCGAGAATCCTGCGCCAGCGTTGCCACGTGAGCGGATCCGCGCGCCTGACCGCTGCAAAAGAGAGCACCGCCTCGGTCGAGACCAGGCGCTCCGGATCTTCCGCTACCAGAGGCTCGAGTTCGCCAAGAAACAGCAGGGCCAGCTCGACTGCGATGCTGCGGGGTGGTTCGCCTGCCGCTCGCATCTTCAGAACCTGGGTACCAGCTTCTTGCACTTGGCCCTGTTGCAGCGTCGGCACAGGATCTGCAGATTCAATTCTTCGCTCTTGCCTCCCTTGCTGACCGGAACAATGTGATCCATTTCCAGGTTGGTCGCTCTCCTACATTTTCGACATCGCCCTCCGTCCCGCACCAGTTGATCTTCGTGCTACAAAACAGAAGTGGGCAAAAATGGCAACCATTCGACAATCGAAGCAAAACATTTCGGAGATTGAGACATGAGCACTGACCAGCAGATCGCAGCCCAACAGACACAACGCTCAACGGAGCACGGGCCCGCGCACTCCCGCTGGAAAGGCAACAGTGTCGTCGAACGCACTGAAACATGGGCTCACTGGACGCGACGTAGTCTTACCCGGCGAGAACCCCGATGACTTTGAGTCGTTTCGCGCGGGTCTACTATCCAGCATGGATCCCCAGGGCCACCTCGAAGGCGCGTTGGCAGAGAAGATCGTAGCCGACCTCTGGCGGCTCCGCAGAGTCCCGATCTTTGAAGCGGCGCTCTACCGGCGCGGTTGTAAAGAGTTCCTCGTGAAACAAGCGGAGGAATCGGTCCGCCAATACGAGTATTCGGTGACGGATCGGGTCGCGGCGGCATTAGAAGAGAAAGACGTGGCGCCCGGCGACCAACCGGCTCATGAGAAGGCCCAGCTGAGGCTAACGCGCGAGCGGGCTGAGCTTCTCGATGATTCTGCTTTCAATCTTACGCGCGTGCTGGAAAAGTTTCCCGAGGCATTCGCCAACCTTTGGCGGCACGAAGCGGCGCTTTCAAGATCCTGGCTGAGAACCCTGCATGAACTGGAACGGTTGCAGGCAAGGCGCACCGGGCAGCATGTTCCCGCTCCAGCGGTTGTAGACGTAGACGTAAATCTCGCGGAGTCTCCTCGGGCCGATATCGCAAAAACTGGTCTCGGGGCACCGGACGAAGGAAATCAGCAATAGGAAGGAGCAATCGGCGTCGCCCACTAAATTTACAAAACAAAGCCATTTGGCGTGCAGAAGTCGGGATTCATTAGCTGGCTCCTCCCTGACGGGAGGTGGTCAAGCAAAAGCGACGAGTTTCGGGCCGCACTATAGCCCTGGCTTGCGGCGCGCCCTTCGGTTGCGATGAAACCAAGCCCGTCACGAAGTCGCACAGTGGAACAATTGGACGTCGTCTGACAGACGAGAAACGGGGCTGAAAGTTCAAATCCTGTTCGCTCCGCCAGAAATTCTGCGCGCGAGCCGCTGAGCCCGCGCGGCGAATTCGCGCAAGCTACAACGGCCGCTTCATCTCTGATATCTGATAATCCCCTTTATCGTATGCTGCATTTCTGGGGAGCGGACCGCGATCGCACCGAGGAGGTGCACACGGCTCTCCTCCTCGCGCTACGCGCGAACGCAACCTCACGGGAGAAATCGTTGACCACCTAGGGACCCGTCAGATGAAGCCATGACGCTTCGGCGTGAGACCCGGGTTCGATGCGATTAGTGAAAAACGGGCAGCATCGACGCTCAAGGCTGGCCCACTCCGCGAGTTCGGCCATCGAGATTTCCCGTTTGAGATCCGGAATACGAATCCGTCATCGAGTTGCTGTTTTTCGTCGCTCGCGGCCAGAAGCTTTCGCGCGAGCTCTGCATGGCGGACACGCTCCTCCCTGTTCATCGCCTCAAGGTTGCAGACAAATCCGATTTCGGAAGATTCAAATTTGCAATCCGCCATATCCAATTCTGTAGCAGTTGAAGTGAAGTTGAAGTCAAGGCGCTCCTCCGGCCTTACTAGCCGAAGCTGGCGCAACGCTCGTCTGTCGGACTACTGTCCGGTGTGACTTCTCACATCCGAGGAAACTTGATGACCTTTCCCGAAGGAACATTCGCTATCGGCGGCGATCTGAAAGTGCGCCGACTCGGCTTCGGCGCGATGCGCGTCACCGGCAGCGGCGTCTGGGGCGAACCGAAGGATCCGGTCGAGGCAATCCGTCTTATCCGCCGCGCGGTCGAGCTCGGCGTGACCCTGATTGACACCGCCGATTCGTACGGCCCCGAAGTGTCCGAGCGCTTGATCGCGCAGGCGCTATCGCCTTATCCGCGCGGTCTCGTGATCGCGACCAAAGGCGGCTACACGCGTCCGGGACCCGGCCGATGGGAGCCGGATGGCCGCCCTGAACATCTCAAGTTCGCGTGCGAGGGCAGCCTGCGCCGTTTGCGGCTGGACAGAATCGACCTCTACCAACTGCATGTGCCCGACCCTCGAATACCGATCGAGGATTCGATCGGAGCGATTGCGGAACTGCGCGACGCGGGCAAGATTCGTCACGTTGGTGTGTCGAATTTTTCGGTGGCGCAAATCAAGCGCTCGCTCGCGATTGTGCCGATCGTGTCGGTGCAGAATTCCTACAACCTTTCCGAACGCTCGTCCGACAAAGTGATCGACTTCTGCGCGCGCGAAAACATCGGCTTCATTCCATATTTTCCTCTCGCGATCGGATCGCTGGCGAGACGCGGCAGCCACTTGAAAACCATCGCGGCGCGCTACCATGCGGCGCCCGGCCAGATCGCTTTGGGATGGCTGCTCAAGCGTTCGCCGGTGATGCTGCCGATTCCGGGAACGTCGTCGATCGATCATCTCGAGGAAAACATGAAAGCCGCGGCGATTCGCCTCAGCGACGACGACTTCGCCGCGCTCGGAAACTAAAGCGAAGGTCTTTCGCTTCGCCCGAGTCACAAGCAAAGAGATCAATTGCCATCGACCGGGCGCAACGCGAGGTGACGCGAATTGCGGCGCGCACTAATGGTTCGGTCGGTGTCTGCGCGATTCATGCAGAATCGGGGAAGCGAATTGCTTTTGACCCGGAATCGCGCTTCCCTATGCTAAGCGCGTACAAGGTTCGCATTCTCGCGACACCGGAATTTAAGGTTAACGACGGACCTCGTACCGAACTGAATGCGAACTCATTCTCTGGAAGATGCTAGCGGATTTCGACCTGTGCTATCTCCAACATTCGCGGCCCTTTTTCCAGCAGAAAGCATTCTCGCCGGCCAGCAGCCAGTCACAGCGAAACGCGTTATCTCTGGATAGCGTTGGCGGCTCAAGCCGACGCAAAACATGGCTGGAAAGACCGTCGACCAAACCGGCCTTCGAACCTTGCAGAGGGAGGCCGTCTGGTCTATACGGGCAACTTGAAGCGGACACTCAAAACGGAAATCCCGGCCTACGTCCCTATTCGTCAGTATCCGTTGCGCTGTTTATTATCAGTTGCAACACGCAAAGGGAGAACAATGAAAACGAGAACTTTAGCAACTGTCCTGATTCTGATTTGTTGGTTTGTTCTAGCGCCCAGCTTGCTTAGAGCCGAAGAAAACGAGTGGTATCAAGGGCAGCAAGGACAGTGGCACCAGCAGGGCAATAGCTGGCGGTGGGAAAGCACCCACGGCGATGACTGGTATCAAGGGCGGCAAGGACACTGGTATCGAGAGCGAAACGGCTGGCAATGGTACGGCAACGACGGCGATGAGTATCGGAAGGGGCGCAATGGTTGGCAATGGTCCGGCAAGCGGCGAAAGCACGACCCGGATCGTAACTGACCGAAAGGCCGCTCGAACCACCGGTCCGATTTTGGCGCTGTCCTAATCTGTCCGTCAGTGTCGTGAGTTCAGGCTGAGGGTTTCCTAATTTCCCTTCAGAGTCTGGATCAGCAGGAAGATGTTGCCGTCAGGGTCGCTGAACTGCGCCTCAACAACGTCACCCCAACCCGCGCGCTTCGGTCCATAAAGAACGCGAGCACCATGCGATTCCATGCGCTCGCACTCCGTCGCGATGTCGTCCGTGTCCATAGTGATGTAAGTCGGTTTGCCAAGTCGTGAGCT
>DATDGX010000214.1:0-4490 GCA_036521875.1 Binataceae bacterium (SeqCode) | reverse complement strand
GCTCTGCGATTCCGACCAGGCTATAGAGGTAGGGGATGGTGTCCTCGAGCGTGCGCTCCAGAATCGCGATTCGGCCGGCGATTTTCTCGCGACGGGTCCGCTGGTCGTCATGCGACGCGATCTTGAAGTAGCTGTGCAGGAGGTCGATGACCGGCAGGTAGGACGACGCCTTGCCGTGGGAGACCGAGAAGGCTTCGAGCACCATCCAGTCCGCCGCGCTGGTGGCCTTGAATTCGAAAAGCAGGCGCGACTTGCCGACCCCGGCCTCTGCCATCGCGGCGACGATCTGCCCGCGCCCCGTCTTGGCCTGGTCCGCCGCCGCCTTCATCGCGTCCATCTCGCGCTGCCGCCCGACGAACTTGGTGTAACCGCGTCCCGCGGAGCGTTGCAGCCGCGTACGCAAGGGACCAAGCCCCGTCACTTCGTAGAGGTTGACCGGCTCGCTGACGCCTTTGATCCGGCTGGCGCCGAGGGCCTTCAGTTGGAAGTAGCCTTCGACGAATTTCCGCACACTCTCTCCGATCACAACCGAGCCGGGCGCCGCCAGCGTCTGCAGGCGCGAGGCCAGGCTGATGGAATGCCCGATCGGCGTGTACTCGGTGTGCTCATCGCCGGTCTGGATGGAGCGGACCACAACCTCCCCGCAGTTGACGCCGACCCGAACCGATAACGGCGGCTGGCCTCGCTCGCGCAGCTGGTCGGCGTAACGCTTGAGTTCTTCCTGCATGCGGAGCGCAGCGAACAAGGCGCGTTGCGGATGGTCCTCGTGCGCATTGGGCGCACCAAAGAGGGCGAAGATCCCGTCGCCGGTCGATTGCACGATGTAACCGCCGTAGCGATGCGCCGCGTCGATCATCAGCTTGAGCGCGGGATCGACGATCGCACGCGCCTCTTCAGGATCGATGTCCTCCATCAGGTCCATCGAGCCCTTGATGTCCGCGAATAGCGCGGTGACCGTCTTGCGCTCGCCCTCGATGGTCGTCGAAGCTTCCGGCTGTTCCGGCGTGACACGGATATCGGGAGCCGCTGATGCAGCTTGAGGTGGACGCGTCGCGGCCGCTACCGCGTTGGCGGCGAGCGCAGCGCCACACTCACCGCAAAAATCCTCTCCCGGTTCGTTCGAAGCGCCGCATCGCGGGCACTGACGCGCAAGCGCAACGCCGCACTTCGCGCAGAACTTGCGACCGTCCCGGTTGTCACTTCCGCATTTCGTGCAGCGCATATTCAGTTTCCAGGTTCGTTGAGCAGCGCCTTGGCATCCGTGAGGTCGGCGGTGTCGAAGCCCTCGGTGAACCACTTGTAGATTTCGGCGATCATCGCGTGCGCCTCGTCGCGATGACCCTGTGTCATCAGCAATCGCGCAAGGCTCGTCGTCGCGCGCAGCTCCCAGGACTTCGCCTTCTGGTTGCTCGGTTCCAACTCCGGTCCCGGCTTCGCGGCCACTTTATGGACCAGGACAGAGTTTGAAACTCGTTGAATATTCCTCGCCGGCGGCGTTCGTGAAGATCGCGACCTCACCCGAAGTCGCCGAGGTCGGCCTTTATCGCGCGGCCGACCTCGGGGGTCAACTGCTGATCTGCGTCTCGCAGCGGTGATCGAACAGGGATGCGATTCATTCCGCGCCTCGTCCTGGCGCTCATGATGATAACGAATTTCGGACGCGGCCTAATCCACAGCTTCGCGCCCACGCTTTCGGACTACCGCACGGATCGCACGGTCATAGGCCGCTACGAAATACTCCAGGCTATGCTCTTTGACCCGTTCGCGTGCGGTGCGCCCGATTCGGTCGCGCAGCGACGGGTCATCCGCAGCAAGCAGAATGTTCCTTGTCAGGTCGGCGATGTCGCCCATTCGAAACAGCAGCCCGGTTTCGCCGTCACGAACTGTCTCGCGCGCGGCCGGAATATCGCTCGCGATCAGAAGCCGCCCGCAAGCCTGGGTTTCAAGATAGACCAGTGCCATCGCCTCGCTTTCCGACGGCATCACGACGGCGTCCGCAAGGTTAATGTAATCGGCAACTTTTTCATGATCGACCCACCCGACGAAACGGAAGTGATCGAGGATTCCCAAGCTGCGGCACTCGGCCTCCATCTGCTTACGGCAATGGCCGTCACCCACAACTATGTAAGTTGAGCGTGGTTCGCGCCGGGTGACTTCGCGAGCCGACGCCACGATGTCGGACGTGCGCTTGAGCCCCTTCATGTTGGAAATATGGGCGATGATGAAGCTATCCGCGTGAAGCCCGAGACGCATCATCAGTCCGGCGTCCTTGGGCGCGGGGAAGAATCTTGAAAGGTCTACCGGATTGGCGATAGTCGTGGGGCGAGGCAATCCGAGTTCTCGCATCGGGCCTTCCAGATGCCTCGCGACTGTCACTATCAAGTCAACTTTTCCGAACTGTTCGGCTAAGCGATCGCGATCCGCAGACGAAAACGAATGCGCCATCCCGAACAAGCCAGATCCTTGCACCAACAGCATCGATGGGATGTTCTTACTTTTTGCGAGATCGGGTAGGTGCCAGGCGAAAGTTTCGCGACCGATGATCAATAGGTCCGGGCGTCTTTCCGAAATCGCGGCCTCAAAGGCTCCGACAATCGCCGCAGCCTCGGCGCTGTGGTAATCCCGCGACGTCGGCTGGTCAGGAGAATTGTTGAAAAAAGGAACCAGAAACGAGCTGATCCTGATCTGGGGATGGCACCTGGAGAATTTGTCGCCCGCGGCGAGAGTTTCGGATGTGATCGGCGCGATGGCTCGGATGCCATGGCCCACGCCCGCCAGCCCCACCAAAAGCTGGTAGCCGACGATCGCCGAGCCACCATTGTGTGGCGGCAGCGTGCCCGCATAGAGGATGTCCAGATAACCGCGGGTGTCGGAGACTGCGAAGCTCAATATTGTCCGGGTGGGATTTCCATTTTGAATCCCGATTCAGACTCGCACAAACACCAGGCGGTCTTCAAACGCGAAGTTCTCGCGCGCTCCGGAGATTGCTCAACATCGAGGTCGGACCGTACTTGTCCCAGGACAAAACCTAAACCCCGGATTTTGTTTGAAGCGTCGTGAGTAAAATTCGTCTAGACTAGTATTGGGTCGCGGATCCTGCGGAACTTGCCGTTCTTGCGACCTCTCGGGACCTGGCCCGCGAAGGAGCGGGCTCTCCGTGAAAATGACCCTTACTACTCCGGCCGTGGTTACTCTGGGCGCGGCAATAATCTTCGGCGCCTCCGGCGTCTTCGCAGCGCAAGCCGCGCCGCCGGCCGCGAACTCGACCGCTCCTGACAACCCGGCCGCGCCGGAGAATCCGACTGCGCCGGCGGAGAAATTCGCCACGCCGCCATCGGACAAAGTCTCGCTCAAGTCGGTCGTCGATCGAATGCAGCATCATTACAACACGACCAACTCATTCAGCGCGACGTTCAAGGAGACGATCATCGCGGTCGGCGCGCCCAAGCGCTCGCGCGAAGGCACGGTGTCGTTTCACAAGCCGGGGCGGATGCGATGGGAATTTGCGGCGCCCGATACGCAGACAATCGTGAGCGACGGCAAGCAGCTCTACAGCTATGAGCCGGATCTCAACCAGGTCGTCGAATCCCCGCTGGAGCAGGCGATAAGCTCGAGCGGCGCGGCCGGCTTCCTGCTCGGGATCGGCGATATCTCGCGCGACTTCGAGGTTGCGGCTCCCAAGGCGCCAGCGGCGGACGGGCGCATTCATGTCGTCCTGAAACCCAGGCGCAGCGACGAGCGGTTCGAAGTTGCGCTCGATCCCAAGTCCTACGACATCGTCGGATTCACCATGACCGATCAGCTTGGCGACGTGACCACCCTCGAGTTCAGCGAGGTGCGCGACAACGTCGCGATCGACGACTCGTTATTTTCGTTCACGGTGCCAACGGGCGCGGACGTCGTGACGGCGCCGAAGAATCCGGTGGCGTCAAAATCGAATGGCCCGCCGCAAAATTAAAAAATTGAACAGGGTAAATTGACCAGCTCGATACATAGCCTGTCGATAGCTGAACTGCCGCGAGTCTCTTCTTGTTCTCCGTGTAACACCTCCGAAACATCGGTGGGGCATACCCGATTGCGTCGTTTGAACGTGGCGAGTACAAATAGAGGCCCTCGAAATTCCTGGGCTTAGCCATGGAAACCGTTCACCTTCTCACTCTCGGCTGTCCCAAGAACGCGGCGGACAGCGAGCTGATGCTCGGCGCGCTCAGCAGCGCCGGGTTCGAGATCACTCTCGACCCGGAAGCGGCGCAGGTGCTCGTGGTGAATACCTGCGCGTTCATCGAAGCGGCGAAGAAAGAATCGATCGACGCGATCCTGGAAGCCGCGGCGACCAAGAAGCGCGGGCATGGCAAGCGGCTGGTGGTCGCCGGGTGCCTCTCGCAACGCTACGGCGCCGAGCTTCGCGACCTGATGCCAGAGGTCGACGTGTTCGTCGGCACCGGCAATTTTCTCGATCTGCCGGAGCTGCTGCGGCGTACCGAGTCGCC
>DATDGX010000213.1:0-24517 GCA_036521875.1 Binataceae bacterium (SeqCode) | reverse complement strand
ATGCTCCTCGGCGAGAAAATCGATGAGCGCGTCGCGGGCGTGCGGGAGACCGTTCTCGGCGAGGTAAGTCTCGGCGAGGTAGAAGCGCGCGAGCCGCCCGATCCTGCGACCCGGCTCCGCGTCCACGAGCTTCGCGAAGCTGTCCTCGGCGTCCTTGTATTGCTTCGCGTTCAGCGCCGAGAGTGCATGGTAAAATTGATCCGAGGCGACGGTGTCGCGATGCCGTTCGTAGGCGTAGACCGCGATCGCGATCGCCGCGACTCCGGCCACGATACCAGCAGAGATCAAGACCTGGCGTACATTGTTAACGAAGAATTCGCGCGCCTGTCCGAACAGCGTGATGAACTCATCGGGCTGCTTGAGCTCCTTGCGGCTGAGCTTGCGATGGGTTGGCGGCATGTCGACGAGCTTTGCGGCGGCGCCGCGGGGCGAGCGTCAGTCGAGCGTGAGGCGCGCGCCCCGGCTCACATCTTGTACTTGAAGTCCTCGGGCGACATCCGCTCGAGAATCTCGGCCCACTTGTCGCGCGAGACGCTCGCGAGATTCTGGTCCGCGGAGGTCGACTCTCCTTGCGACTCCTGGAGCTCGCTGGAGTCCTCGAGCACTTTCTTGGCGACGTAGATCGGCGAGTTGGTCCGGAGCGCGAGCGCGATGGCGTCAGACGGGCGCGAGTCGAGTCCGAGCGCCCTGCCCTCGCGGGTCTTGAGCTGGATGCGCGCGAAATAAGTCTGCTCGCGGAGATCGGTAATCTCGACTGACTCGACGGTGGCGCCGAATTCGGCGAGCAGGTTGCGCAGCAAATCGTGAGTCATCGGGCGCGGCGGCTTGACGCCCTCGCGCTCGATCACAATTGCCTGACCTTCGAGCGGCCCTATCCAGATCGGTAAATTAATCTTGTTGTCAGGATCTTTCAGCACCACTACCGGCGTTTTGCTGTTTGGCTCGACCGTGATTCCACCGACCATCATGAGGATGAAATCTTTTCTATCGGCAGCCATAGTCGAACTCGCTAGAGGGCGCTTTTCCGCTGCGCGAGGGTGCGTTCGCGGCGCGTCTCTTCCGGAAAATATCTTGGCCCAAAGACGCCCCGTGGTCAACCGAACCCGGTCGCGCGCAGCGGCGAGCCACGCTTTCAGACGGCGACCAAACGATCGATCACCCGGTAGAGCTGGTTGAGATTGCGGCACTCTTCCACCAGATCGCAATGCACGGCGTAGCGTTCCATCTCGCTGTCGCCGAAGCCCCAGGTGTTGCGGCTTTCGGGATTGAGCCAGATGACCCGCTTGGCGCGCTGGCGGATTTCGCGCAGGCACCAGTCGTGAGGGAGGTTGTAGTTGTTCCTCGCGTCACCGAGCACGATCACGGTGGTCCGCTTGTTGACGGCACCGAGATGGTCGGCCACGAAGTTGCGGAACGCATAGCCGAAATTGGAATGCGCGTAGACGTTGATGACGTCGCCCTTGAGTGCGACGTCGAGCGCCTCTTTGGCGTCGTTGTTGCGGAAATGTTCGGTGACCTCGCCGATATCGGAAACGAAAATGAAACTGCGCACGCGCGAGTAGAGATCCTGCAGCGAGTACACGAACTGCAGCATGAAGCGCGACGCGTTGCGCACCGAGTCGGAGACGTCGCACAGGATCAGGACCTGCGGCTTCTCCTTCTTGCGCCGCTCGAAGCGCAGCTTGAACGGCACTCCGCCGTTCTCCATGTTCTGGCGCAAGGTGCGCTTGATGTCGAAGCGTCCTTTCTTGGCGCGCTTGCGGCGGATGGTGATCACGTTCTTGAGCCGCTGCGCCAGGCGGGTCACCGCCTCGTTCATTTTCTTGAGCTCTTCCTCGGTCAGATAGTAAAAGCTCTTCTCGCCGATCTGGTTGAAGCGCGGATCTTCTTTCTGCTTGATATCGCGCTTCTCGCGCTCCATCCGCACGTAGCGCCGGATGATGTCGTCGAGCGCCTTGAGCCGGCGCTCCAGGTACTCTTCAAGCTTGCCCCGGAGCGCGGAGCCGATGTCCATCTTCTCGAGCTGCTCGCGGAGCTCCTTTATCTCGGCTTCGATCTTGTCCAGGCCGAGCTGGCGCGCGAGCGCGCGCGCGAAATAGTTCTCCTCGATAGTCCGCTCGATTCCCTTGAGCCGCACCGCGCGCGCGGCATCGCGAATCTGCTTCTCCATCGCGCCCGAATTATCGCGCAGCAATTGCTTGGCGAGATCGGAGAGATTCTTGCCCTCTTTCTTGAGCATCTCTTCGACCTTTTCCAGGAACTTCTGGAATTCCCGGTCAGACATCGAGAGCGCGTTCTGTACCGCCTGGCTCGCCTGCTTGATGATCTCGCCGAGGCCGGAGAAATAGATGTCGAACAGCTCCTCGAAGACCGGAAGTTCCGAGGCCCGCTTGACCATGGTGGCGCGCAGGGCGGCGCGGAAAGCGTCGCGTTCGCCCAGGCCGGTAACCTCTGACGCGCTGAACGCGTCGAGCGTCTCCGCGAGCGAGACGCGCACGCCGTTCTCACGCAACAGGTTGGCAAATTCGACGAGCTTTTCTTCCATCGTTGATGCTCAGTCTAGCGCGACCCTTCGCTCCATTCGGGACGGCGTGCGGCGATTCGCGACGGTCAGTTCCGCAGGAACCTTCAGTTCAACAGATCTTTGTCGCTGCCCGCCTCGGTGCCGCGGCGCGCGCGCACCCGCCTCACGTAATCCTTCAACTCTTCCTGCGCCTTCCTGACGTCGCCTTCGTACTTCACGATCGTATCGAGCGTCTCGTTGACCAGGTCCTGGTCGAGCGTCTGCACGTTCAGTAATGTGAGCGCCTTTACCCAGTCGAGCGTCTCGCTGATGCCCGGGGCCTTCTTGAGGTCGAGCTTGCGCAGCGACTGCACCACAGTAACGACTTCCTCGGCGAGCTTTTGTGCCGCCTCGGGCGCCTTGATCTTGATGATCGCGATCTCCTGTGCGCGGTCGGGGAAATCGATATACAGATGCAGGCAGCGGCGCTTGAGCGCGTCGGACATTTCGCGCGCGTTGTTCGAAGTCAGCACCACCAGCGGGATGTGCTTGGCCTTGAGCGTGCCGAGCTCCGGCACGGTTACCTGGAAATCGGAAAGCAACTCGAGCAGGAACGCCTCGAACTCGGCGTCGGCCTTGTCGATCTCGTCGATCAGAAGCACCGACGGCTGTGCGCTCGAGATCGCTTTCAGCAGCGGGCGCGGCAGAACGAAGCGCTCGGAGAAGAACACGTCGTCCTCTTTCGCGATCATGTCGACCGCTTCCTTGAGCCCGCGGGCGCCGACCAGCACCTCGCCGATCTTGTCTTTCAAAATCTGCGTGTAGAGTAGCTGCTTGGCGTACTCCCATTCGTACAGCGCCTTGCCCTCATCGAGGCCCTCGTAGCACTGGAGCCGGATCAGTTCGAAGCCGAGCGACAGCGCGAGCACCTTGGCGAGATCGGTCTTGCCAACGCCGGCGGGCCCCTCGACCAGCACCGGCTTCTTCAACTCGGAGGCCAGGTAGATGACGGTCGCGATTCGCCGGCTCGCAATATAATTGTTGCTGGCGAATCGTTTGATGACATCCTCGATCGATGAAAACATCAATCCTCCTCAACGGTAGCGGCATCACCCACGCACCGGCGCAGTTCAAATCCAATATCATGCGCAGCAACACCGAGGAAACCCACTAGGGCAGCAACGGTGTTGACGCGGTCCTGAACGACCAGGTGTACGGCGTCGAGTCGGCGACTATCGAGACAGTGTAGGAGCTCGCGGGCTTGAGCGGCTCGCGCGGGATCAGCATCACGGCTCCAGCGCCGGTCAGAAATCCGCGCGCGGCTATTCCCCACGGCAACTCTGCATTGCGAAACGCCGCCGGCCGCAACAGGCAGTGCGCCACCTCGACGCCGGCGCGGGTGATCGAATGTCCCGAGATCACGGGATCATCCGCGCCGCCCAGTCCCGCACCGAGTTCGAGGATCATCGCGGGCCCGGTCGGCGCAGTGTAGCCCGGACACACGGCCAGCGGGTTGGGCCAGTCGCCGCCGCGATACGCGAGCGTCGCGGTCGGCGCACCCGGCGCCGGATATTCGATCGGCACTTTGAGGCGGCCGCGAGTGGGCGGTATCGCTCCAAGATCAGGGTTCCACGCGCGATCGTGCTCGCTCGCCACGAACATTTTGAGCCGAAGCGGTTTCGGCAGTCCGCGCTGCATTGTCATCAGCGCGCAGCATTCGCCTATCGCGCACGCGGACCCGAATCCGATTGCGGCGAGTTGCGGATCGAGTAGCCGCACCGCCGCGAATGGCATCGCGGCCATGCGATTCACAATCTCTGCGCCCGTGAAGCGCCGGCCCGGACGCTTGAACAGGAAAATGACAGGCGACGAGCCCATCCCGTCGGATCCGTACGAAGGACGGCCGATGATCCGCTCGGACATCTCGGTCTCGCCAGCTCCGCCTCGTGACGCGGAACCCCGCTCCTGCATGAATTTCTCGATCACCTTGCGAGCGGTGATTTCATCCGCCTCGTGCGCCGAGGGTTCACCGATGACGGCGAGCAGTCCGGCGTTTCGGCGCAACTGGTTGAGCTCGACGACCGCGGGCTTTGGGACGAACCCGTTCGTCGCCGGCACCTGCGGCTGGTGCGCTAGAGGAGCCGGAGCAATCGCCGCGATTTGCGGATGTGGCGCCGCGGTCGCGACTGCGATTGGCGATGCGATTGCGGCTGAGAGCGGCGCCGCCGCTTGCGAGTTTTCCGGCGCCACTGCGATCGCGCCGGGGTTGGGATTGCGTTGCTGGCGCCGTAGCCAAAGCGCGTTACGCGCTTCTTTGCGCGCCTGCTGCTGCTGGTCGTGAATAATTCCCAGCGCCGCAATCGCGCCTCCGACCACGACTACGGCAACGATCGCGAGAGCGATCCAGGACCTCGAACTCCCTGCCCTGCCGCGCGCCGCGACGCTCCGCGTCTGCTCCGGCGCGTTATCCGGCGCGGTCGAAGCCGCCACGCGCGGAACGCTCGCAGTGCAGAAGGGACAAACCTCGGCGTCGGCGGGAAGCGGCCGGGCGCATCGTGGGCAGGTTTGATCGGCGGCGGCCCACTTCACGCGATAGACGCGATAGTTCCCGGCGAGGCCCTTGAGCTGCATCTCGCGGCCGTCGTCGAAGCGGAAGTCGCCCGCGCTCTGAGTGACTTCTTTGACCGTCGGCGAGATTAGAATTTCGCCGGCCTTGGCAGCGGCGCCGATTCGCGCGGCGAGGATTACCGCCTTGCCGAAAAAATCGCCCTCCTCCTGGATCGCCTCTCCCATGTTGATTCCGATTCGCACCCGAATCGGGACGCCGGGATTCTGACGGCAGTAGTCGGCGAGCGCGCGCTGGATTCCGATCGCGCAGTGCATCGCGCGCCGCGCGCTGGCGAACGCGATCATGAAGCCATCGCCCATCGCCTTGACTTCGTAGCCCTGCTGCGCCGCCACCTGCTCGCGGATGATGCGATTGTGAATCGCGAGAACTTCGAGCGCGCGAAGGTCGCCGAGCCGCTCGGTCATCACGGTGGAATTCTCGACGTCCGAAAATAAAATGCTTACGGTGCCGTCGGGCGCCGATTGTGCGCGCAGGTTTGGCCGCTCCATCATCACCGTGGAAGCGATCACATCGATTGCGGCAGGCTGAGCGGAAGTCATCGAGCGCAGGAGGTCGCGCACCGCCGACGCGCTCGCGGGTCTCGCCTCCGGCGTCTTCGCGAGCATCCGCAGCACCAAGTCGTCGAGCGCGGGCGGCACCTGAGACGCAAACGCCGACGGCGGGAGCGGCACGGCACTCACGTGCTGGGTGAGAATCGCCATCAAGTCATCGCCGATGAACGGCGGCCGCCCGGTCAGCATCTCGAACAGCATCGCGCCGAGCGAGTAGAGGTCGCTGCGCGGCTCCAGCGGTTTGCCCAGCGTCTGCTCGGGTGGCATGTACGAGACCGTGCCCACCATCATGCCCTGCACCGTGAGGCGCGACTGGTCGGGGGCGATCGCGAGGCCGAAGTCGCCGAGCATGCTCTGCCCATCCTGCGCGATGAAGACGTTGGCGGGTTTCAGGTCGCGATGAATCACGCCACGCGAGTGCGCGTAATCGAGCGCGTCGGCTACCTCGGCCGCGATCCTGAGAGCATCGTCGAGCGCGAGCCCGCGCCGGCCGCGGCGCCGGAGCAGATCGTCAACCGATCCACCCGGCATGTACTGGCTGACGATAAAGGGCCGGCCGTTCTCGTCGCCGACGTCATAAATGCCAACGATATTAGGATGTTCGCCGAGGCGGCCCATCGCGCGCGCCTCGCGGCGGGTGCGCTCGCGCCCCGCTTCGTCAACCTGGTCAACCTTGAACAGCGCCACGGCGACGTCGCGATCGATCGCAGTGTCGTGCGCGAGGTATACGACTTTGCTGCGGCCTTCGCCGAGGAGCCGGAGCACGCGGTAGCGTCCGCCGGCGATCGACGCTGGCATGGGCGACTGCGCCGCGGACCACGATGCTCCCGCGGAAGTTGTGGCGGCTTGAGACGATGGCGCGGTCGGTCCGCTAGTGGCTCCGTCCAGCGATTTGCCGCACGCGCCGCAGTATCGCTCTTCGACACGATGCGGCACTCCGCACGATGGGCACGCGACCGTGAGCGCCGCGCCGCATCCTCCGCAGAATTTGCGGCCGGCATCGTTGGGACATCCACACGCGTTACAGATGATCGATGCTGACGCTCGCGATCCGCCGCCGGATGAAGGCGTCGCTTGCGATCGCGACGCGCCACTTACCGCGGTGAGCGGCTTTCCACATCCGCCGCAGAATTTGCGGTCGGCTGCGTTCGGACATCCACATGAGTCACAAATCATCGTCGCCTGGCGCCGGTGACGCCCCGCATGCCGCGTTTCCCGGTCCGAGCGATTATATATGACCGCCAGGCAAAGCCATCGCACGGTTCTCAGGGGTCACAATGCCGATTCGGAGCTCGCAGGCGCTGGGTTTGGTTGCGATTCTCGTGGTAAGGACTGATTCCCGTATCAGATGTGAAGTTCTTCCCAGACTTGCGCGCCGGTAGCGAAGCGATCGCGCGAGAGCGCGCTCGCGTCGAAGCGGCCGTAGCGACCGGTCGCGATCAAGTCGGCAAGCGCCTGCCCTGCCCCGTAGGATTGCATCACGCCACGGCCGCTGAACGAGTGCGCCTCGAACACGCGGGGCATGGCGCGCCCGACGATCGCGCTGCGATCCGGCGAGACCTCATACAGCCCGGCCCATCCGGTGAGATGCTTCAAGCGCTCCATCGAGCTCATCCGCGCGAACATCCGCGGCCAAATCTCGTTCAGGAAAAATGGCTCGCCGTCATAGTTGAAGTGATAACCAGGCGGTTCCTCGGGCGGCGAATATCCGGCCAGGATGTGCGGCCCCTCGTTGTGGAAGTACACGCCCGAGGTATCGACGATCATCCCATACTGCGCGAGGTTAGTGGCGCGGCTGTCCACGATACACACCTGGCGGCGAATTGGCTGGCTCCAGTTCTTGAGCCCGAGCATCTTCAGCGCGAGTGGCGACCACGCGCCGCCGGTCAGCACGATCGCATCGGCGCGAAGCTCGAACAGACGCCCGATCTCGGCCTCTCCGGGCCCGTCCTGCGTCATCAGCCGCGTAAGGTCGGCGTCGGTGAGCGGATCGTCGGCCTGCCAGCATTGCACGCGCACCTCGGAGTTGCCTGCTTCGATCGCGAGCACGAAAGTGCGGTCGAGGAATTGCGCACCCGCCGCGCGCGATCGCGTCCGGTAATGCTCTTTCAGCAGGTTCGGATTGATGAGCCCGTCGGCCGGCGAAAAGGTCGCTCCCGCTATCTCTTCGAGCTTGTCGATCTCCGGAAAGCGGCGATTCACCTCAACGGGCGTGAGCGCTTCGATCGGATGACCGAGCTCGCGCTGAATCGCCAGATGCTCGCGCGCTCCGGTCCAGGTGTCGTCGCCGTAGAGCCACAGGTAGCCCTTCTGCCGAAACCCGACTTCGTCGCGCACGCGTTGGTAGTACTCGATCGAGACGCGGCACAGCGCGATATTGACTCGCTGCCACCAGGTGGCGCGCACGCCGCCGGCGTTCTTTTCGCTCGAGCTCAGGCGGCCACTGAGATCGATATCGACCGCGAGCGTCTTGAGCCCGCGCTCCCCCAGGCCCATCGCGACCGAGCTGCCGATTACGCCGGCGCCGACCAAGATGACGTCGAATTTGACGTCGGAGCGGGTCGCGTCGAATCGTTTCGCGTCCACGTCAAAAGTGTACCAGAACGACTGCGGGTTGCCCCTTGCTGAGATGCGTCCGCTCCTGCCAAGTTTGAAGGTGATGTGCACGCTGGCGATTTATTTCCAGGCCACCCGCAACTACCCGGTCGTGATCGCGGCAAATCGCGACGAGTTCCTCGCGCGCCCGGCCGACAACCCAACCACGCTCGCACACCATCCGCATGTGGTCGGTGGAAAGGATCTCAAGGCTGGCGGGACGTGGCTCGGGATCAACGAGTACGGTGTGGTGGCCGGGCTCCTCAACCGCCGCGCGCTCGAGGGTGCGAATCCCGACGTGCGCTCGCGCGGGCTGCTATGCCTCGACGCTCTGCGCCACCGGAGCGCCGCCGACGCGGCGCGTTTCACGCGCGCGCAGCGCGGCTCCGATTACAATCCGTTCAATCTGCTGATTGCGTCACGCGACGAAGCGTGGGTAGCGCACAACCGCGACGGCGCTATCGATATGGTGACGCTGACGCCGGGGCTTCACCTGCTAACCAATCTCGACCTCGACGACTTCGAATGCCCGAAGATCAGCCGATCGTACAGCAGGTTTGCGCGCCTGGGCGAGCACGCCGAGTTCCGCCGCGATCCGGTCGCGATGCAGGACGAGCTGGGCGCGATTCTCGCCGATCACGAAACCCAACTCGACTCGCGCGGCGACCGCCCCAACGGGCTGTGTCTCCATGTCGACGGCTACGGCACCCGCTCCTCCAGCCTGATTTTCCTGGGCGCCGACCCGGGACACGTCGAGCATTGGTTCGCGCCCGGACCGCCGTGCAAAACCGCCTATGCGCCCGCGATGGTTCCGGAGCGCGCTCAGCCCGAGTCCAGCGCGTGAGCCTATTCGATGAAGTATGCGGTCGCACCCGCGATCAGGAAGCATGCAATCGCAATCGCGCCCGCAGCGAGAAAAATCGACGCGAGGAATGGCGGCTCGATCACGAAAAACAGGATGAAGCCTGAGACCAAAGCGCAGATGCTCGCGATTATCGCGACCACCAGGCATGCGAAACGGAGCTGCGCCATCGGGAGTTGGCGGCCAGGGCAGAGCGCGGCATCGCCTGCGCCTCAACCGGATTGAACTGATTCAATATGGGTTCGCCGACGATCACAAGGATCAGGCTTGGCGGCTTCGGAGCGCTTGCGCTGGCCGTGGCGATGGCTCTGGCGGCCCCGCTCACTCTCCCGCCTGCGGTTCAGGCCGACAGCCTTCCCACCACGCAGACGCTTGGGGAGTCAAATCTGAGCTGGCAGCAGCGCTTCCTGGGAATCGTTCCGATCGTCAAACCCAACTCGAAAGATCCGATCGTCGTTACGGTGAACGGAACCCCGATCACCGCTACGCAGGTCGACGAATACTCGAAGACCGAGGCGCAGCTCATCAATGCGACTTCGACCGACGAGACCAACGCAGTGTGGAAAGACGCGACCGAGAATCTGATCTATCGCGAGCTGCTGCTGCAGGAAGCGAATCGCCGCAAGATAACCATCCCCGACGCGGAAGTGGCGCAGCGCGCGCGCGAGTACCAGGTTGCCGGCGCGGGAGGAGAGGCCGTTGCGGTCGGCGGCGCGCCGGATGCGCAACTGATGGACGTCGCGCGCGGCTCGATGGAGATCGAGAAGATGCTCGACGATGAGTTCCGCGCGCATCATGTGACGCCGACCGAACAGCAAATCCAGCAGTACTACGACGAGCACAAAGACCGCTTCGTGAAAGATCCCGGCGAGGTCCAGCTCTCGCATATCGCGATCAAGCTTCCGCCCGACGCCACCGACGCGCAAAAGGCGGCGGCGGAAAAAAAAATCCGCGCGATCTACGCCGAGGCGCTAAAGACCAAGGACTTCGCGGCGCTGGCCCGCAAGGACTCCGATGACGACAAGTCAGCGCCCAAGGGCGGCGACCTGGGCTACTTCCGTCCCGGACAGCTTCCGCCGGTGGTGGACAAAGAGGTCTTCGCGACCCCGGTCGGGCAGCTCACGCCAATAATCGCTTCGAACCTCGGCTACAGCTTCATCAAGGTGACGGCGCGGCGCGGAACTACGACAGCGGCGCTGAGCGAGATCAAGCCGAAGATCGCGATGGCGCTGCTTTCGTTCAACGAGGAAGCGGTGGTGAAGGCGATGCTCAAGCAGCTCTCGATGAAGAGCAAGATCGAATTCCGAAAGCCGCCCGGCAGCGCCGCGTAAAGAACCTGCCGCAGTACAGAAAGAAATGACGCGCTTCAGAAGAAAACTCTGCTCGGATTGAGAAAGCCACTACAGCCAAATTAATTCACCGTCGCTCGCGACGCGCGCGGGCGGCGCGCGTAGCGCGTAGGGTCATCGATGCCGGAGGCGGCGAAGGCCCCGATGCGTTCCGCGCACTTGGTGCACGCGCCGCAATGAAGCGCGCCGCGCGGCCGCGCGCATGAGAGCGTCAGCTCCAGCGGAAGCGCCCTGCCCCGCCGGATCACCTGCGCCTTGGTCAAGCCGAGAAATGGCGTCGTGACCCGAAGCCTCAGCCCCAGGCCGAGCTCCGCGGTGCGCTCGAAGGAGCGGAAGAATTCGGGGCGCGCATCGGGAAAGGGATTACTCTCCAGCGGGGCCATCGCGATCTCCCCGATTCGCCGGAGCGAACAGAAGACCGCGGCCTTGGCGAGCAGGCTCAAGTTGCGGCCCGCGATGTAGTTCGACGCGGTCGCGGCGCGATAGCCGGGGACCTGGCGCCCGGTGACGCTCCAATGATCGGTGGCCATGTCGTCCATCGGCAAGCGCAGCTCGATGACGGGCGCTATATTTTTGCGGCCGAGTGCGCCCAGGAAACGTTGCAGCGCCGCGAGCTCGGCAGACTCCCATTTGAGACCCGCACGCACGTAAAGCGGAGACACGCGCCGGCCGCGCCGCGCCATCTCAGCCAGCAGCACACCGCTGTCGAGGCCGCCGCTCGCGAGCACGGCGACGCGCGATCGAACCGGAGTGACGCGGAAATTATTAGCCAAATAATTTAGATGGCTTCGCGTAAATGGCTACGCAATCAGTCTGCCGCCGTCGAGGACCAGCGTTGCGCCGGTCGCGAAGTCGGTTCCCTCGCAGAAGAACAGCACCGCGCGAGCGACATCTTCTGGCGTGCCCATTTTCTTGGTCAGCGTCCCGGCGACCATCCGCGCGATCTCGTCGGCGCCGTATCCCTCGGGCGCGATCACCGGCCCCAGCGCGACGCAATTCACCTGCACTTCCGGCGCGAGCGCTTTCGCCAGCGCCTTGGTGAGCCCGATAACCCCGGTCTTCGAAACCACGTACGGCAGATAGTTGTTATACGGCCGTATACCGGCCCAGTCGCCGATATTTACGATCTTGCCGGCGCCCTGACGGCGCATCGCGGCGCCCGCGAATTTGGCCAAGAAGAACGGCGCCTTCAGGTTGGTGTTGAAGTTCACGTCCCAGTCCTGCTCGGTCACTTCCTCGATAGGCTTGCGATAAAAAATCGACGCCGAGTTGACCAGCACGTCGATACGGCCGAATGCTGCGAGGATCGCCGCGACCATCGACTCGATGTCGCTGACCTTCTCGAGGTCGGCGTGAAAGGATGCCGCCTTGCCAGGCTTGGCGACTATTTCGGCGACCACCGCATCGGCCTCGGCGCGCGAACTGCGGTAATGGATCGCGAGAGTCGCGCCGCGCGCCGCGAATGCGAGCGCTATTGCTTTGCCGACCCGGCGGCCGGCACCGGTGACCAGAGCTACTTTGCCGTTGAGGTCCATTAAGTTCGCCGGTCTCGTGACGAGTTTGATGGTCTCGCTGTGAGTCTCGATCTGCGCGCCGCGCGCCGCTCCTCAGTCAGCGAGCGAGCCGCGGATCGCTTTTACCATCGCGAGGTTGTCCGAGTGTCCGGTCTTCGACGCCGTCACGTGTCCGATGATCGGCCGCCCGAGCAGGTAGAGGTCGCCGATCAGGTCGAGCACCTTGTGGCGCGCGAATTCGTCGGAGAAGCGCAACGTGGTGTTCACGACCTTGACCTCGTCGACCAGGATCAGGTTGTCGAGGCGTCCGCCGGCGCCGAGTCCCATCTCGGACAGCTTGCGGAACTCGTTCACGAACGTGAAGGTGCGCGCGGGCGCAATCTCGCGCGCGTAGGCCTCCGGCGAGGACATCTCGAAATGCACGCGCTGGATGCCGACCGGTTCCGGATAGTCGAGCGTGTAGTCGATGATCAGCAGATCGGCGGCCTCAGGTTCGATGCGGATGAACTCGCAGCCCGTGCCTTCTTCACCGATCACGATCGGTTTGGTGATTCTGATCGGCTCGACGATTCGATCCTGCAGGGTCACACCAGCCTCGGTGAGTTGGCGGCAGAATTCCAGGGCGGAGCCGTCGAGCGCCGGCACTTCATCATCGGTCTTGATCAGCAGGTTGGTGATTCCGAACGCGTGGAGCGCGGACATCAGGTGCTCGACGGTGCGCACTGAGCGTCCGCCGCTAGTGAGCGTGGTGTTGTAGCCGGTGTCGGTCACGTTCTCCAGACAGGCCGCGACCGCGGTTTCATCGGCGAGCGAGGAGAACACGATTCCGAAGCCCGCGGGCGCGGGATGCAGAATCACTCCGGTCTTGAGCCCGGTATGGAGCCCCTGCCCGCCCATCACAATCGATCGCGCGATCGTGCGCTGCGGACGCGCTCCCAGCCGCGAGGTCGCGGCGCGAGGCGCGACGCCGGCGCTCTCATGCGCGGGCAAACTGGATGCGTGAGTGACCGGCTGCCCGCCGGCGAGTGCGCGCGCGATCGACGCGAGCAATCCGCTGACGGAGAATGGCTTCTGGATGAAATCCGCCGCGCCGAGCCTGGTCGCCGCGACCGCGCTCTGGATATTGGCATGGCCGGAGATCATTATCACCGGCACTTGCGGCTGTTCGGATTTGATTCGCCGCAGCAACTCGATGCCGTCGAGATCGGGCATCCACACGTCGAGCAGCACGATCGCGGGATGCTCGCGCGCGATCAGATCGATCACGGCGGGCGCGTCGCCGGTCTCGACCACGCGAAAGCCCTCGTCGCTCAGAATGCCGCGAATTGAGGATCGAATCCGCTCCTCATCATCCACCACCAACACAGTTTCGTTCACTTCGATGCTCTCTCTCTGCTGGAACTTTTCTGCTGAGATGCGCGATGCGCGCGACGCGCGCGGCCCTTCAGCCAGTTGCCTTGGCGAGTTGCTGCTCTTTTAGCGGAAACTCGACGATGAATCTACTTCCGTGCGGCTGGTTGCTATCGACGCGGACCAGGCCGCGATGATCCGAGATGATCGCGGAGACGATCGCGAGGCCGAGTCCGGTGCCGCCCTTCTTGCTCGAAAAGTACGGCTCGAAAACGCGGGCGCGAAGGCGCGGCTCAATACCGGGTCCGTTGTCCGCGATTTCGAGCACGACCACGGATTTGTTCGCCTTGAGCGCGGTGCGCAGCTCGATGCGCGGGCGGTCGCCATTATGACTGTTGTTGTAGAACGCGGTGGTCGCGGCAACCGCGTTGTCGAGCAGGTTGACCAAGGCGCGCTTCAGCGCCTCACGGTCGATCGCGATGAGCGGCAGCGCCGCGTCGAGTGCGAGCGAGAACTCGACGTTCGGATTTGCCTCACGGAAATTCGCAACCGTCTCCGCGGCTAGCGCGTTGAGATCGCCGGGGAGAGGATTCAGATGCGGCATCCGCGCGAAGCCGGCGAACTCGTTGACCAGGCGCTTCAGATCTTCGACCTCGCCGATGATGGTGTGGGTGCATTCGTCGACCAGCGAAGACTGTCCGCCGTCACGCCCGCCGAGCTGGCGGCGCAGGCGCTCGGCCGAAAGCTGAATGGGAGTGAGCGGATTTTTGATCTCGTGCGCGATGCGGCGCGCCACTTCGCGCCACGCTTCCATCCGCTCGACCTTGGCGATCTGGCTCACGTCTTCAAAGAAGAGGACCGCTCCGCCGGGTTCATCGGCGCCCTCGGCGAGCGGGCTCGCCGTCATCATCAGCTCGCTGTCGCCGGTGAGGTTGGACTCGAGCTTGATAGTCGAGCGCACTTCGCGCGGCCGCGTCGCGGAGGCAAAGAGATCTTCCAGCACGCGGGCCAGCGCGGGCGGAAACGCGTAGACATAGTTGCGCCCGATCACGTCGGCAGCGGTGAGACCCAGCAGCCGCTCCGCGCATGGATTTATCGCCGTCACCTGCCCTTGCGCGTCGAGGCCGACGACGCCGGCGGACACGTTGCGCAACAGCGTCTCCGTGTAGCGCCGGCGGCGTTCGAGCTCGGCGCCGGAGACGCGGAGGTCGGTAGTCATCTGGTTGAACGAATCGACCAGCCGACCGAGCTCGTCATCGCCGACCTCGGGAATCTGGTAGTTCAGATTCCCCGCCGCAATCGCCTCGGTGCCCTGCGCGAGCAGTTTGATCGGGCCGGTGATTCCGCGCGCCAGATACATCCCGAACCAGCTCGCGAGCGTCACCACCACGAGACCTATCAGCACCAGGGCCAGGATGTAGCTGTTGAGAATCGGCTGGCGCAGGATGCGGAGCTGGAAGTAATCCTCCGAGGTCCGCGAGATGTCGGTCGCGCGCGTCGCGAGGCTCTTGGGCAGAAAATAGTCGACCACCACCGCGCCCAGCACCGCATCGGACTCGGTCGACGAATAGATCGGCGCGGTGCCGCGTACCACGTCGGAGCGGGAGAGACGATCGGTACGCGTCATTGCCTGCCCCTTGAGCGTTTCAGAAATCAGCGCCGAGTCGGGAGACACGCCAATGCCGGTCGGAGTCTTGGGGCTCAGCGCGAGCAGCAGCAGCTTGCGATCCTTGGAGAACACCTCGATGGTGCCGAGGTTGTACTCCTGCTGGCGCTTCTCGATGTACTCGCGGAGCTCGGCGCGCCGGTCGGGCGCGAGCATGTTGCGCGTTGCAACCTCCTCCGCAAGCACGCGTGCGAAATGCGACGCGTTGTTCGCGGAGTTCAGGTAATAGGTCTTCGCAATCTCGAGCGAGTCGTCGAGCACCTGCTCGTACTCGGGATTGAACCAGCTCCCGATATCGGCGTGCAGGAAAACGCCGGATACGTAGAGCAGGAAAGCGCTCGGCACCAGCGCCACCGCGATAAAGCCCGCCACCAGCCTGACCTGGAACTTCGAGCCGATGAGTCCGCGGCGGCGCTCGAAGATGACCTTGGCGAGGTTGCGGCCGACCAGAAACAGCAGCAGTCCCAGCAGCAGGAAGCTCAAGTTGAAGAGCGTGATTACCGCGAGGTTGGAAACCAGCGAGGTGTGCCGGGTCAGCGGCGGCAGCTCAGTCTGCGCGAGGACGAAGGAGACCAGCGTCGCGCCCGCGATGCCGACGGCGATAAGCTCGCGGCGGCGCCGCTTGCGTTCGGCAATCCGATGCGGGCTCAAATTGGTGTCATCGGCCACAGCTATCGCCTCATCAGCGAGAACAGGATCGTCAGTACGACGCTCATCAGAATTCCGGTAGTGAGTGGAAAGTAAAGCGTGAAGTTATTCCGCTTGATGTAGAAATCGCCGGGCAGTTGCCCCAGCCGTCCGACATAAGGAATCGACGGCAGCGCCCAAATCGCAACTCCCGCCACGATCAGGACGAGCCCGACGGCGACGAGTCCTTTTCCGAGCGGCGCCATAGGCCTCTGCCCCGAGATTCTATCCGACCACGGGCGTCAGCAATACCCGCCACTAAAGTCAGGACAGCCGCATTCGGCGGGTGCGCTCGTGGCCGTTCAGGGAGCTGTGGCGGCGCGAATCACGCGTGGGCGCGTTCCTTGGCGGCCTCGCGAGCGGCATGCGTCTCCTTGATGATCTTCTCGGCGATCTGCGGAGGCGCTTCCTCGTAATGCGAGAAGTGCTGCTCGAACGATCCACGTCCCGAGGTTATCGAACGAAGGTCGGGCGCATACTTGAGCACTTCCGACATCGGAACTCGCGCCTTGATGACCTGGCTCTGGCCCTTGCGATCCATCCCCAACACTTTGCCGCGGCGCGAGTTGAGGTCGCCGATCACTTCGCCCATGCATTCGTCGGGACACGCCACGGCGAGTTCCAGGATTGGCTCGAGGATGATCGGCCGCGCTTTTTCGAACGCGGCCTTGAGTCCCATCGAGGCCGCGATCTGAAACGCCATATCCGAGGAGTCGACGTCATGATAGCTGCCGTCGAAGACCGTCACCTTGATATCGACCACCGGGAATCCGGCGAGGAAGCCCTCGTTCAACGTGTTGCGCACGCCCTTTTCCACCGAGGGAATAAAATTGCGAGGAATCACGCCGCCCACGATTTCGTCGACGAACTCGAAGCCTTTGCCGCGCGGCTGTGGCTCGACCTTGAGCCAGCAGTCGCCGTATTGTCCGCGACCGCCCGACTGGCGCTTGTATTTTCCCTGCGCCTCGGCGCGTCCCTTGAGGGTCTCCATGTACGGGACCTTGGGCGACTGAAGTTCAACTTCTACATTAAATTTTCGTTTGAGCTTCTCGACGGTCGCCTCGATATGCATCTGGCCGGTGCCCGACAAAATGATCTCGTGGGTTTGCGGGTCGCGATGCATCTCGAGCGCGATGTCTTCTTCCAGGAGCTTGTGCATCGCGGCCGATGACTTCTCCTCGTCGCTCTTGGTCTTGGGGCGGATCGCGAACGAAATAACCGGCGTGGGCCGCACGAGCGGGCTCAGCAGCACGGGAGCCTTCTCGTCGCATAGTGTGTCGCCGGTGGTGGTGTCCTTGAGCTTGGCGACCGCGACGATCTCGCCGGGGAGCGCAATGGCCAGGGGAGCCTGCTTCTTTCCTTCCAGGCGGAGCAACTGGCCGAAGTGCTCGCGAGATTCGCGCGCGGCGTTGTAGACGGTTGCGTCACTCACCGCCTTGCCCGACACGACGCGAAAGATCGAGAGCTTGCCAGCGAACGGATCGATCACCGACTTGAACACCAGCGCCGCAAACGGCGCGTTGGGATCGGCGGCGCGCTCGACCGGCTCGCCGCTTGAGGCATGCTGTCCCTTGACCGCGGGCCGCTCGTTGGGCGCCGGCATCAGCACGTTGATCGCATCGAGCAGCGGAGCGACGCCGATATTCTTGGCGCCCGACCCGCAGAACACCGGAGTCAGCGTGCCCGCGCGGACACCGGCGTGGAGTGCGGCACGGACTTCCTCTTCTTCGAGCGATCCTCTGTCGAGATACTTCTCGAGCAGCGCGTCGTCGGATTCGGCGACCGTCTCGAATAGCGCGTTGCGAGCCGCCTCGGCGCGCGTCTTCAACTCGCCGCTGAGTTCCTCTTCGTTCGCCTTGCCCGAGGTGTCGCCGTACACCAGCGCCTTCATCGCGAGCACGTCGACCACGCCCCGAAACGCGAGCTCCTCGCCGATTGGCAGCGTCATCACGACCGGCTTGGCGCCGAGCGTTTTCTCGAGATCCCTGAGCGCATTGTCAAAGCTCGCTCGCTCCCGGTCCAGTCGCGAGACGAAGGCGAGTCGCGGCAACCCGAGCTCCGAAACCGCCTCCCAGATTTTTTCCGACTCGACTTTGGTGTCATTGCCGGGACTGACGAGCAGCACCACGCCGTCGACCGCGCGCAGGGTTGCAACGGTATCGGGAAGGAACGCGCCGTAGCCGGGCGTGTTGGCGATGATGACTTCGGTCTTTTTCCAGTTGAGATGATGAAAGGTAGAGCTGATCGAAACGTGGCGATGGAGTTCTTCCGGTTCGAAATCCATCACCGCGCTGCCGTCGTCGGGACGGCCGAGGCGGCTGATCGCACCGGCGGTGAAGAGCATCGCCTCCGCGAGCTGGGTCTTGCCGGTGCCGCCCTGGCCGACGATCGCGATGGTTCGGAGCCGCCCGATTTCCTCGACAGCCATAGCCGCTACCTCTCTCGCGCTTCGCGCGCGCCAGGGACGAGTTCAGAGCGCGACGCATGCGGCGAAGCGATTCATCTCCGACAAATACTTGATCGTTACAATTTAAACGTAAGCACCTTCGATCGTAACATCGCCGGCGACAATTCGCACAAGTGCAGCGCCGGTGTCCAGCAGCAGCGCGCCGTCCGCGTCGATTCCCTTGACGATACCGGTCTCGCACCGGCCGGCGTCGACAATCGCGACGCGCTTGCCGGTCAGCGCCGAGTAGCGCTCCCATTCCGGACGGACCGCCGCGAAGCCCGCCGCCTGGGTCTCCATATAGCGAGTGTCGAGCAGATTAAAAAGCGCGCCGGCGAGCGCAATTCGGTCGCACGGGCGGCCAGTCGCGATTCGCACCGAGGTCGCTTTGTCACGAAGTTCCGACGGAATATCGAGGGCGACCAGGTTGACATTGATGCCGATGCCGAGCAGCACCGACAGCAGCTGCTGGCGCGCGTCGGTGACTGCCTCGGCGATCATACCGCCCGCCTTCCTCCCCCGTAACCAAACATCGTTTGGCCACTTGAGCGCCACCATCCCCGGCGCGACCTGCTCAAGCGCCTGCGCCGCCGCGACTCCCGCGACCAGGCTCAGGCGCGGCACCTCCGCGAGCGTCATCCGCGGCCGCAGGATTATCGTCATGTACAGGTTGACGCCCGACGGTGAATGCCACGAGCGGCCCATCCTGCCCCGCCCGGCCGTCTGCCGCTCTGCGATGACGACGGTGCCCTCGGCCGCGCCTCCCTCGGCAAGCTCGCGCGCCGCCGACTGCGTCGAGTCGATTTCCTCGAAGTAATGGATTCGCCATCCGACGCGGCCGGGCTCGCCGCGTTCAATCGATTGGTAGGGCGACGGACGTGACGTGAGAGCCATGCGCTCCCCAACCTTTCACTCTTTCACGGTTTCGCTGTTTCGCTCTTTCGCCGCTTCGCCGTTTCTTTGTCGCGCCTGTGAAGGCAGTCGTGCCGACGTCGCGCCGGCCCGATCAGACTGCTTCAACCCTCATGCTGATATCGACGGCCGGTGCCGAATGCGTCAGGGCGCCGATCGAAATCACGTCGACGCCGGTTTCGGCAATCGCGCGCACGGTCTCGAGCGTCACTCCGCCTGACGCTTCCAGCAGCAGGTCATTATGTCCCGCCTCGCGCGCCATCTCGCGCGCGCGGCGCAGATCGGCGAGCGCCATGTTGTCGAGCAGGATAGCGTCGGCGCGCGCGGCGAGCGCCTCTGCGACCTGTGCCAGCGTCTCGCATTCGATTTCGACGCGCAGCGCATGCGGCGCGAGGCGGCGCGTGCGTTCGATCGCACCTTGGATCGAGCCGGCCGCCGCGATGTGGTTGTCCTTGATCAAAATGCCGCTATCGAGGCCGAAGCGATGGTTGAAGCCGCCGCCTGCGCGCACCGCGTATTTTTCCAGCGCGCGCAAGCCCGGATGGGTTTTGCGCGTGTCGATTATTTTTGCGCGGGTGCCCGCGACCGCGTCGACGTATTTGCGCGTCAAGGTCGCGATGCCGGAGAGCAGTTGCACGAAGTTCAGCGCGACGCGCTCGCCAATCAGCATTCCCGCCAGCGTCCCATCGATCTGCGCGATCCGGTCGCCGGCCTTGAGCTCGACACTCTCGGGTGCGAGAAACGTCAGGTTGGGGACCGCCCCGGCGAGCCTGAAGACCTGCTCGAGAATCGGACCGCCGCAGAGAATCATACGCGGTTCCTTGACGGTGATTTTGGCGCGTCCGCGCTGTCCGGAGTTGACGGTGGCGGCGGTGGTGATATCGCCCTGGCCGAGGTCCTCGGCGAGCGCCCTTCGCAGCAGGTCGGTGAGATCGATCTGATGAAGTAGTTCCACGCTTACCGCGTCCGCATCGCTTGGTAGATCACCCGGACGCCTGGAGCTGCTTGAGCTGGTCGGCGAGCAAGCGGCGCTGCCCCTCCAATTCCTGGGCGCGTTCCTGGATTTGATTCTGCATTTCGGGCGCGGCCTTGGCGACGAATTCGGGATTGCCGAGCCGCTTCAGATGCTGCTCGTGATGGGTGCTCACTTCGTCGAGTTTTTTCTGCAGAGCGCCGCGCGCCTTTTCGAAATCGAAACCTTCGGGTGCGGTCACGATAACTTCGCACCAATCGAGCACCGAAGTCACGACCCGGTCCGGCATTTTCGCGCCGGCCCCGAGCACTTCGAGGCTCTCCGTTTTCGCCATCTGGGCAGCATACGGCTTCGCTTGCGCGAAAGCGGCCCGGATCGCTAACTCTGCGGACCCTGCGAGCGCCCTACCGAGCAATTGCGGAACATTGCTGTGACTGTCGGCTTCACCTTTGGCCACCAGTCGCAGCGCCGCCATCACACGCTGCCCCGGATGATATCCCAGCAGCGAGCGCAGCGAGTTGATCGCCTCGGTCGCCTCGATGCATCGCGTCATCGCGGCCGCTTCCGCCATACTCAGTGGATCCACCGAGGCGGGCTCGGGCCATTTCGCAATCACCAGGTGCGGGCTCAAGCTGGAGCCGTCCTCCTCGCGCAGATACGGGCGAATCACCTGCCAGATTTCCTCGGAGATGAACGGCATGAACGGATGCAGCAAGCGCAGCATCCGATCGAAGACGGTGACGAGCACGTAGCGGGCCGCGTCGCGGCGCTCGCCGCCGGCCTTAAGCGGTTCTTTCGACAGCTCGATATACCAGTCACAGAACTCGTGCCAGATGAACTGGTAAATCGCCATGCCCGCGAGGTTGAACTCGAAACGATCGATAGCGCCGCTTACCTCCGCAATGGTCGCATCGAGCCGGCTGAGGATCCATCGCTCGGCCAGGCCGAGATTCTTAACTTCGACGGTCTTCAGCGGCTGTGGCGCGCCGTCGAGGTTCATCATCACGAAGCGCGCCGCGTTCCAGATTTTATTTGCGAATGCGCGCGAGGCCGCGAATCGGTCGTGCGAGAGAATCACTTCACGGCCCTGCGCGGATAGCTGCGCAAAGGTGAGGCGGCACGCGTCGGTGCCGTACTGTTCCATCAGGTCGACCGGGTCGACCACGTTGCCCTTCGACTTGGTCATCTTCTTGCCGTATTCGTCGCGCACCAGCGGGGTGATCAGGATGTCGCGGAAGGGCACGTCGTTCATGAACTCGAGTCCGAGCATCATCATCCGCGCGACCCAGAAAAAAATTATGTCGTACGCGGTGACCAGCAAGCTGGTCGGATAGTAGCGGCGCAGCTCCGGCGTTTCTTCCGGCCATCCCAGCGTCGAGAACGGCCACAGCCCGGAGCTGAACCAGGTGTCCAGCACGTCCTCGTCCTGGGTGATGTCGTTGCCGCCGCACTCCTCGCATCGCGCGGGTCGCTCTTCGGCGATCATCAGATGGTCGCAGCGCTGGCATCGGTACGCCGGAATCCGATGCCCCCACCATAGCTGGCGCGAGATGCACCAGTCGTGAATATTTTCCAGCCAGTTGAAAAACGTGTTCTCCCAGAACTTCGGATGGAAGGTGGTGCGGCCGTCGCGCACCGCCTGCATCGCGCGCTCCGCCATCTCCTTGACGCGCATGAACCATTGCTCGGAGATCATCGGCTCGACCACCGTGTCGCATCGCGAGCAAGTGCCGACCGAAAGCTGGTGCGGCTCGATTTTTTCGAGCAGCCCGGCGCTCTTCAAGTCGTCGGTGATACGCCGGCGGCATTCCTCGCGATCGAGGCCGCGATATGGACCGGCGTTTTCATTCATATGCGCGCGCGTATCCATCACGGAGACCTGCTCCAGGTGATGGCGCCGCCCGATCTCGAAGTCGTTGAAGTCGTGCGCGGGCGTAATCTTTACGGCGCCGGTGCCGAACTTGGGATCGACTGCCGCATCGGCGATGATCGGAATTTCGCGGTTGATGAACGGGAGCCGCAGCTTCTTCCCGACGATCGCGGCGTAGCGCTGGTCGTCGGGATGAACGGCGACAGCCGTATCACCCAGCATCGTCTCGGGCCGGGTGGTCGCGAGCGTAATCGTTCCGGTGCCGTCGCTGAAGGGATAGCGGAGGTAATAGAGATTCCCCTGCGCGTCCTTGTGCTCGACTTCCAGATCGGAGAGCGCCGTCTCGCATCGCGGGCACCAGTTGATCAGCCGGCGGTCGCGATAGATGAGCCCTTTGCGATACAGCTCGACGAAGACTTTGGTCACCGCGCGCGAGAGGCCCGCGTCGAGGGTGAACCGCTCGCGGCTCCAGTCCAGCGACGCGCCGAGGCGGCGATCCTGCTCCAGGATTTTGCCGCCGTAAGTTTCCTGCCATTCCCACACCCGGCGCACGAACGACTCGCGGCCGAGCTGGTAGCGGGTCTTGCCGTCCTTGGCGAGCTGCCGCTCGACCACGTTCTGGGTCGCGATGCCGGCGTGATCCATGCCCGGCAGCCACAGGGTGTTGAAGCCCTGCATCCGGCGCGCGCGCACGATGATGTCCTGCAGGGTGTGGTTGAGCGCGTGGCCGAGATGGAGCTGGCCGGTGACGTTGGGCGGCGGAATTACGATCGAGAAATAGTCATTTCCGTGCGCGTCGTGGCGGGTGCCTTTGCGCGCCGGGTCGGCTTTGAAGTAGCCGAGATCGATCCAGAGCTGGAACCACTTCTGTTCCGTGGATTTAGGATCGTATGTTTTGGCGAGTTCCACAGGTGTCGGCGGCGGGTCAATCTTGATTGAATCCCTAAATGCGGGTCGAAAAAAGGGCGCGTCGCGCCCTCGCCCAAAATCATATTGACGTGCGCCCGCCGTCTCAAGGCAGGGGCTGACCCCTGCCTGATGGGGACATCGCCGCACCATCCATTCTCTCCGGTCATATTCGACCCGTGGCATTCAGGCGAGGTACGATAATTCAATGCCCTCGCTGGCGACGCGCAAGTCTGCCGAAACTGACGAGCTCTCGAATGAAGCGACGACCGTCGAGTGCCTCCGGCACCGTGTCCGAGGCAAACGATAAGCCGAATATTGTTACTCGCAAGCAGCCTTCCGCCCGGAGCTTGCGCGGACTCGACTGGCTGAACTTTCTATTGGCCGACGTGCAGACCGGCGTCGGCCCGTTCCTCGCGATCTACCTTGCCAGCTATGGCTGGAACGAGCAGCGCGTGGGGGTTGAGCTGACCATTGGCGGAATCGCCGGCATTGCGGCGCAAACGCCGGCGGGCGCTTTGGTGGACCGGCTCAAGTCCAAGAGAGCGCTGATTGCGGCGGGAGTGATCGCTTTGGCGATCGGAGCGCTCTTGATTGCGTCCTATCCATCGTTCTGGCCGGTCGTGACCGCGCAAGTGCTGATCGGAGCAATGTCGAGTTTCTTCATCCCCGCCATCGCCGCCATCTCACTTGGGATCGTGGGGCATCGCCTCTTCAATCGCCGTCAGGGACGAAACCAAACATTCAACTCAGCCGGCAACGTGGTCGCCGCCGTAGCGATGGGGTTGATCGGATATTTCATTTCGAACCGCGGCGTCTTTCTCTTTGTCGTGGCTCTCGCAGTCCCGACGATCCTGTCGCTGTTGCTGATACCCCCCGACGAGATCGACTACGAGCTGGCCAGGGGGGCGAGGGACGGCAGAGATGACGGAAATCCGGCAAGCGTCCGGGATCTATTGGAGGATCGCCCGCTGATGATCTTTCTATGCTGCGCGGTCATGTTTCATTTCGCCAACGCAGCGATGCTCCCGCTGCTTGGCGAGATGCTCGCGCGCGGCAAGGGGCGCGCTTCGATGATGTTCATGTCCGCCTGTGTCGTGACTACCCAGTTCACGATCACACTTATTGCGGCATCGGTTGGCCGCACTGCCGGTTCATGGGGCAGAAAGCCCCTGCTGCTGATAGGATTCGGCGTGCTGCCGATCCGCGGTGTCCTCTACACCGTCACCCACAACCTCCACCTGCTAGTCGGCATACAGGTGCTCGACGGCATCGGCGCCGGCATTTTCGGCGTCGTTTCCGTCCTGGTGATCGCCGATCTGACGCGAGGCACCGGGCGGTTTAATCTTACCCTTGGCGCGATTGCGACGGCGGTGGGAATCGGCGCCGCTCTCAGTCAAACAATCGCCGGCGCGATGGTTCATCACTTCGGTGACAGAGCCGGATTTCTGTTCCTGGCCTCTGTGGCAGCTGCCGCCTTTGCGATCCTGTGGTTCTTCATGCCTGAAACCCTCGAATGGAAAGGCGATGGCAGGGGCTGACCCCTGCCCCCTGCGCCACGCAGGACCGGCTCCGTTGTCGCCGGCAAAGAAAAGTGAGTTCTGTACTCCGCCTTTCTAACAGCGCCCTGCCGCCCTTTTCCAAACGGGAAGTTTGAAACCTCAGTGAGGTTTCAGCGTCCGAGTCCGGAAGCCGCTCGAGCCT
>DATDGX010000212.1:0-3163 GCA_036521875.1 Binataceae bacterium (SeqCode) | reverse complement strand
ATGCTGGTAGTCGAGCTCCCACTTGCGCATCGCCTTGGGCGTGAAGCTTTCGACCACGACGTCCGCCCACGGCACCAGTCTTCGCGCGAGTTCGCGCGCGCGCGGCTTGCCCAGGTCGAGTGTGATGCCTTTTTTCGAAGTGTTGTAGCTCGCGAAAAACTGGCTCGAGTTTATCCCCGGCTTCGCATCTTTCCACGGCGGTCCGACCCGCAACACGTCGAGCCGCGCCGCCGACTCGACGCGGATCACGTCGGCGCCGTTGTCGGCGAGATACTTGCTGGTAATTGGCCCGACGCCGACCCAGGCGAAGTCGAGGATGTGTATTCCTTCCAATGCGTAGCGGCTCATCGCGCGTTCCTCGTTTTCTAATCCACTCCGCCGTTGTTACACGACGCCGCGTTCGCGCAACCCGGCCAGGCGCTCGCGGCTCATCGCGAGAAGCCCGCGGTATATCTCGTCGTTATGCTCGCCGACTTTCGGCGCGCGCGTGAACGAACCGATCGGCGTCGCGCTCATCTTGGCAAATGCGCCGGGCAGCGTGAGTGTGCGGCCCAGGGTTTCGTGCGGCACCGAGACGAAATATTCGCGCGCCTTCAATTGCTCGTCGGCTGCGATATCGGCGGCGTTGGCGACCGGCGCAAGCAGGATGCGGCGCTTCAATGCTTCGTTGTAGATCTCGCGCTTGCGCATCGTGATGAAAAAACGCCTGACCCTATCTTCGAGTTCCGCGATTTCGTCGCGATCCTTCTGCGTCATTGCCATCAAAGCGCCCGGCACCCACGAGACCCAGTCCTTGGCCTTCATCCAATCGGAAGCGGCTCCCTTCTCGCTCATCCATCCGACCAGCGCCTTGGTCGAGCTGCCGCCGAGCACACCGCCCGCGATCAGAATCGAGATGTGCCCGTCGGCACATGGATAGACCATCTGGCGCCGCGCGTCCGCGGAACCCGCGAACATCCCGGTGCGCGACAGGTGATTGCCATGCAGAATCGGCATCGCCTGCTCGTTCATCAGCGTCCACACGATACAGGCCTGCATGTTCACGGTGATGTGCTGTCCCAAGCCGTCGACCTGGCGTGGGTAATGGGCGATCAGCGACGATACCGCCGCCTCGGCGCCCGCGTGCAGTCCCGCCTGCGGCAGGCTCATCTGCAGCGGCGGCTTGCCCTCCTCGCCCATCAGGTACATCGCGCCACCGGCGGCCCAGGTCAGGATGTCGGCCCACTGGTAGTCTTTGCCGGGGCCTTTGTCGCCGAATGGTGTGATCGAAGTGTAGATCAGGCGCGGATTTATTTTTGCGAGCGCGTCGTAGCCGAGTCCGATCGAGTCGAGATGGCCAACCGGAAACGACTCGACGAGGAAGTCGGCGTGCTTGGCGAGTTCAGCGACGAGCGCGCGCCCGTCCGCGGAGTCGAGATTCGCGGTGACTGATTTTTTGCCCGCGTTATAGGCAAGCGAGTAGAGTCCGCGGTCGGAGCCGGGCTGGTCGTCGAGAAACGGCGGGATTCGGCGCGTGGGACATCCATCGGGCGGCTCGACCATGATTACTTCCGCGCCGAGGTCGGCCAAGATCTTGCCGCATAGCGCGCCCTTCTCGTCGGCAAGATCGAGCATGCGAAATCCCTTGAGCAGTTCTGACGGCATGACTCCTGATTCCCGGCCGTCGATCCGGCGCGCGTCGCCCGCACGCTACGAGCAAGCCGGACCGGCGCAAGTCCGGGCATTCTAACGCCATCCGCGCTCCGGTTGGAACGGCTCCGGGTGCCGCCGGCGAAAAGCCCGCGAAAGACAAACCATCAGCGCCAGTCGTCGATCAGAAATGCCGAGCGGACGTTGTAACCGGGATCGTTGTTCAGATGCATGGCGATTCCCTGGATATCGGTCCGATAGCCGCGCGCCTTAACCGTGCGCAACGCCAATTCCCGCGCTGCATTCACGCCCAATGAGATTAGCGACGCGCCGCGCTCCGCAGCGTACGACTCGCACGCATCGAGCAGCTGCTCGAACGCCCGCTGCGCGCCGCGAGCGCGTGCCACTGCGCCGAATTTCACGTAACAGTTGCCGCTGCCCGCCTCCGTTCCTGCGCCGTAATGGCAGACCGCGAAGCCGCCGAGTCCCGCGCCGTGGTTTTCGGGAATCAGGATCGTATCCCCGAGCTTCTGTGCCTCGACTGCTTCTATTTCGCGGCGCACGTCGAGGCCAGGCAGGATCGTGCCGGTGAGCCTGCGGGCATCGGCGAGGCATTTCCTTTTCTGCACATCCGACAGTGACGAAAATCGCGCGGCAGGCTCGCCGACGGGGCCGGGCTTCTTCTCCAGCACCAGGGTCAGGAATCTCGGGTAGAAACCGAACTTCTGGTAGAGCCCGACGTGCTTCCCGCTCTCGGCGAAGGTGTAGAGGCCAACATGCCGGCTCCGCCATTTCGCGAACAGCTTCATCGTGGCTTCGAGCAGTTGCTGCGCGACCCCGCGGTCCCAGAGTTCCGGCTCCACGGAGATCGGGCCGAAGAATGCCACGCTGCCCCATCGAGTCACGAAGTTTGAACCGACCAGGCGCCCGTGTTGCTCGGCGGCGAGCGCGGCGGCGGGGTCCGCGCGCCATCGCGTGTAAACGAAATCTCCATCGCCCATGAATGAGAGCGGGTCGGGGAGTCCGAGGAAGGTGCCGAACGCGCGGCGCATGATGCGATCGGCGTCGGCGAGGTCGGCCTCCAGGAGCGGCCGGATTTTCACCTCGGTCATCGGCGGTTTCGCGCGCGGTTGCGCGCCCGCACTACTTCTGCAACGCGTGGCGAGCCGCGCCGATCGCGGTTGCGTAGTCGGCGTGTTCCGGAATTACAAAACGGCGCCCGAATGGGAAGTCCAGCCGTTTCGCTTCCTGCATGAAACGGAAGATCCTCGTGAGCTTGCCGGTCAGCACGATGTTCTCCTGATTGGCGGCGCGCGCACTCGCCATCGCGAGCACGCCGATCGATTCCACGATCATGTTCATGATCGCGAGCGCCTTGTCCTCGGGCGTCGCGTCGGCGCTTATCTTGCCGAAGTTCGCCGCGGTGGTTCCTGGCGGCAAGTCGCCGACCGGTCCGCCCGCGATGTCGCGCACCGTGAGATCGACGCGGCGCAAGTTGCCCTTCTTGGCCATCGCCTCCAACCGCTCGATGGTC
>DATDGX010000211.1:0-107241 GCA_036521875.1 Binataceae bacterium (SeqCode) | reverse complement strand
CGTGGTCCGTAAGCCCTAGACCCTGCGCAGGACGCCCAGCCAGCGCCGATCGCATTCGTCCAGCGGCGTCACCATCGAGAGATCGGTGTACGCCGCGACCATCTCGAACATTCGCGAGGCCAGCGCCGCAAGTTCGAGGGTCGACGGAACCAGGTAGCGAATCGGAATGACGTCGCGCGTGGTCACCTCGCCGTCCGGAAGAGGAATCTTGCATTCCAGCTCGTAGATCGAATGGAGTCCCGAATGCCACGGCAGAGGCTGATTGTATGCCCGTACGTCGACCAGCATGCCGTCGACCTGAACCTCGCGATGCTGCCACATGGTTCGCTGGCGCACGCGCCTGAGCGCGTCCATCCGATCGATGTCGACGAAGTAGAGGCCGCCGCGTTTCAGCAGGCGACCGACCGAATACAGATGCGACATCAGATCCGCGTTGCGGGTGAGGACCGGGAACGTCTCGGACATGAAAAACGCGACGTCGAAGGGGCGCTCCGGGATCGCGAACTTCTCGATGCGGCGGCGGTAGAAACGGATTCGCTCGAGCCCGCGCGATTCCCGGCGCCCCGCCGCGATCATCGTCGGCGAGCGGTCGACTCCGGCCACGGTGGCGCCCTCGCGCGCGAGAATCTGGCCGTGCGGTGAGTTCCCCGATGCAACATCGAGCACGCGGCGCGCCGAACGGCCAAGGTGCTTGCGCCAGACGCGTTTCAGAAACTCGACTTCCTGTTCGATCTCGCCGGGCGCCTCCATGTGCACGCGGCGGAAGATCGATGGGTACTGATAGATGCTCGGCTCCATGGGCGCCAAGCTTAGCGGCGCTGCCCGCACCGGCCAAACCGCGGCGCTTGAGATTGCGCGCGTTCCAGCGTGATAATGCCCGCGCGCCGCGATCGCTTGAACGACCGTTTAGGAAATTCCCTACCGAAAGTCCTCAAGGAAATTCCCGGAGAAGAGTCCGATGAGCAAACCGCTGGAAGGAATCAAAGTGATCGAGATCGGCCAGGAGATCCAGGGGCCCTTCGCGGGCCTGTTCCTCGCCGACATGGGCGCCGAGGTGGTCAAGGTCGAAAACAAGGAGACCGGCGACCTGAGCCGCTGGATGCTGACCTCGCTGATCGGCGGTGCCGGAGTGAACAACCCGACGGTCTCCCACTATTTCATCGCGATGAATCGCGGCAAGCGCAGCATCACCGCCGACTTGAAGAAGCCCGCGGCGCAGGAACTGGTGCGCCGCATGGCGAAGTCGTATGACGTGCTGGTCACCAACTATCGACCCGGCGTGCTCGACCGGCTGGGACTCGGCTACGAGGATTTGCGCAACGTGAATCCGAAACTGGTGTATGCGCAGGGCAGCTCGTGGGGACCGAAGGGACCGTGGACGACGCGGCCGAGCCGCGACACGCTCGCGCAGGCGGCCAGCGGAATCATGGCGAAGACGGGGATGCCGAACGACCCGCCGCTGGCGGCCGGAATTTTCGTCGCCGACCATTCGGGCGCGCTCAGTCTCGCGGGCGGGATCCTCGCGGCGCTGGTGTCGCGCGAGCGCACCGGCGTCGGGCGCAAGGTCGACGCGTCGATTTACGGCACCATGATCGCGATGCAGGGAATGGAGATTAATTACACCTCGATCGCGGGCCGCGAGCCGGAGCGCGCCGGCCGCGGTCACCAGTTCCTGCATGGCGTGTGGGGCGCATTTCCAACCAGCGACGGACACATCTGCATCGCCGGCGTCGACGACAAGCGCTGGCCCGCATTCTGCAGAATCGCGGGCATCCAGCATCTCGAAAAAGATCCCGACTACGCCGACAACGTGACGCGCAATTTTCACGGCGACAAGATCCAGGCGGTGCTCGACGAAATCTTCCCGAAGAAGACCAGCCACGCATGGCTCGCCGAATTGCACGACGCCGACATACTGGCGACCGAAGTCGTCGACTACACCACGATGCTCAAGAGCGAACAGGCGCGCGCCAACGGCTACCTGCTCGAACTCGACCATCCGGTGGCCGGACGCGTGCTGGTGACAGGCGCGCCCGTGACGATCGACGGCGAAGTGCCGCCCGCGGCGAAGCCCGCGCCGGAGCACGGGCAGCATACCGAGGAAGTGCTGCTCGAGCTCGGCTATACGTGGGAAGAGATCGGCGCGCTGCGCGATTCGGGCGCGGTGTAGCCGACGGCGCATCGGTTTCAAGCCTCGCGGCAGTGCCGTAGCATCGTGACAGACTCCGCACTTGTGCTCTAGAATGCGGACCTTCCGCGTGCACACCGGCGGCGAGGCTAGCAACGATGGCGCGAGCGACAACAATCGAAGAAATCAGGGCGCGCGAGATTCTCGACTCGCGCGGCAATCCCACGGTCGAGGTTGACGTGCGGCTCAGCGGCGGCGCGCTCGGCCGCGCGGCGGTTCCATCGGGCGCGTCGACCGGAGCGCTTGAAGTGCTCGAGCTGCGCGACGGCGACCCGAAACGCTATCGCGGCAAAGGCGTGCTCAAGGCGGTCGCGAACGTCAACGGCGCGATTGCGGCCAGGCTCAAGGGGATGGACGCGGCGTCGCAGCAAGCGCTCGATGCGGCGCTGATCGCGCTCGACGGCACCGCGGACAAGTCGAAGCTCGGCGCGAATGCGATCCTGGGCGTCTCGATCGCGGCGGCTCACGCGGCGGCCGCCGCACAAGGCGTCCCGCTCTATCGATATCTGAATGCGGACGCGCATATCCTGCCGGTCCCGATGATGAACGTGGTCAACGGCGGCGCTCACGCCGACTCCAACGTCGATATGCAGGAGTTCATGATCGTCCCGCACGGCGCGCCCAATTTCCCCGACGCGATTCGCGCCGGCGCCGAGGTCTTTCACGAGCTCGCCGCCGTATTAAAGGAACGCGGGCACTCGACCAACGTTGGCGACGAGGGCGGCTTCGCGCCGAATCTCAAAGACAACGAAGAGCCGATCGAGGTCATCCTGGAAGCGATCGGACGCGCCGGCTACCGCGCAGGCGCCGACGTATCGATAGCGCTCGATCCCGCGGCCAGCGAATTTTACGACGACGGCAAGTACGTCTTCTCGCGCTCCGACAAAAGCGCGCGCAGCGCTGGGGAGATGGTCAAGTTCTACTCACAGTGGCTCGCGAAGTACCCGATCATCTCGCTTGAAGACCCGCTTGCGGAAGACGACTGGGCGGGATGGAAGGTGATGACGCGCGAGCTCGGCGGCAGGGTGCAACTGGTCGGCGACGACATCTTCGTCACCAATCGGAAATTCCTGAAGCGCGGAATCGACGAGCACGTCGCCAACTCCATCCTCATCAAACTCAACCAGATCGGCACGCTCACCGAGACGCTCGAGACGATCGCGATGGCACGCGCGGCCGGCTACACCGCAGTTATCTCGCATCGCTCGGGCGAGACCGAGGACACCACGATTTCAGACCTCGCGGTCGCAACCGGCACCGGGCAAATGAAGACCGGCTCGATGAGCCGCAGCGAGCGCATCGCGAAGTACAATCGCCTGCTCAGGATCGCGGAGGAGCTCGGAGCCAAAGCCGTCTATCCAGGGACGAGTGCGTTTCCGCTGAGCGCGAAAGGCTCGCCGTGAGCGCGCGGCCCAAAGGCGGCGCACGTCCGCCCGTCGCGGCGCTGGTGATTTTCGACGGCTGGGGTATTCGCGAGGCGCGCGAGTCCAACGCGATCGCTATGGCGCGGACGCCCACCATGGATCGCCTGTACGCGACCCAGGCGCACACCGTGCTCGACGCGTCGGGCGAAGCGGTCGGACTACCGCCCGGCGTCATGGGAAATTCCGAAGTCGGCCATCTGACCATCGGCGCGGGCCGCGTGATCTACCAGGACCTGATGAGGATCACGAAGGCGATCGAAACCGGTGCGTTTGATCGCAACGAGGTTCTGCTCGGCGCGATGCGCCGGGCGCGCGACCGCGGCAAGGCGCTTCACGTCTGGGGGCTGCTCTCCGACGGCAGCGTGCACAGCCATATCGAGCATCTGTTCGCGATTCTCGAACTCGCGGCGCGCGAGAGCGTCGCCGACATCGAAGTGCATGCGGTGCTCGATGGACGCGACAAGCCGCCGCGTTCGGCGCTGCCATTCATCGATAGGCTCGAAGCGAAGCTGAAGCAGCTAGGGCGCGGCCGGATCGCGACCGTGATGGGCCGCTACTACGCGATGGATCGCGACCAGCGATGGGAGCGTACTGAGCGCGCCTGGCGTGCGCTGGTGATGGGCGAGGCGCACTCGGCGCCGTTGGCCGCGGACCTATCGGGGCCCACCGCGCGGACCGCTGTTGAGAGCGAGTACAGCCGAAATCGCGGCGACGAATTCGTCGAGCCATACAAAATCGGTAACTACGCGCCGCTCACCGATGGCGACCAGGTCATCTGCTTCAACTTCCGCGCCGACCGCGCGCGCCAACTCACCGCCGCGCTCGCGCTGCAGGATTTCTCCGGCTTCGCGCGTCCGCGCATTCCGAAGGTCGGCTACGTATGCATGACGGAGTACGACCGCAAGTTCGGCTTGCTGCTCGCATTCGGCCCCGAGGACGTGAAGAACACGCTCGCCGAAGTGCTGGCGCGAGCGAGCATCAGAAATTTGCGCATCGCCGAGACGGAGAAATACGCGCACGTGACTTACTTTCTGAATGGCGGCGTCGAGCAGCCGTTCGCGATGGAAGAGCGCGCGCTAATTCCGTCGCTCAAGATTGCTACCTACGACCTGGAACCCACGATGCGCGCGGCGGCGATCGCGGAGCGCGCGGCGGCGGAAATTTCCGGCGGACGGTTCGGCGCGCTGGTGATGAACTTCGCCAATCCCGACATGGTCGGCCACACCGGCCAGCTGGCAGCGACCATCAAGGCGGTGGAGGCGACCGACGCCGCGCTGCGTGTAGTCATCGCCGCGCTCGAGGGCAAGGGCGGCGTCGCGCTGATAACCGCCGATCACGGCAACGCCGAGTTCATGGCCGATCCCGCAACCGGACAAGCGCACACCGCGCACACGATCTATCCGGTGCCATTGATCCTGTTCGACCCGTCTTTCAGGGGGAGCCTCGATGATGGCGGCACGCTCGCCGACGTCGCCCCGACCTTCATCGCGATGCTCGGGCTCGCGGCGCCTTCGGAGATGACGGGCAGCGATTTGCGCCGCTTTGAATCGGATCGCCGCTGAAGCAAAGACCTCTTCTCCACGTTGGTCGCGGCCGCTGTCGGCGGCAATTTCTCCGCCTTGAGCTGTTCGCAAGAATCGTCATTGATGCGTCGCGGCAGAAATGGGCCTACCAGCGGACGACTTGTTCGTAGATCTTCGGAAGCTGGCGCGGCAGCGAAGCGATGTCCTCGATCACCAGGTAGCGCGACGACTGGCACATCTGGCGCAGGTAGTCGTGACCGGTCTTGTCGACCGTGATGCAGAACGGCAGAACGCCCGCGAGCTCGAGTTCCTTCAGAGCGACCATCGTGTCCTGGATTCCGTACGCGTTGGAGCGGCGGTCGTGACCATAGTCGAAATCCTGAGGGAATCCGTCGCTCAGCAAAATCACGTGCTTGGCGCGCGAGCTCACGTCCTTGAACTTCTCCCGCACGTGACGAATCGCAGCACCCATACGGGTCGAGCGCTTGGGCTCGACGGCGCCTACGCGCGCCTTGACCTCGTCAGTGAGCTCCTGGTCGAACTCCTTGATCACGTAGAACTCGACGTTGTCGCGCCCGTGTCCGGAGAATCCCATGATCGCGTACGCGTCGCCGAGCTCCTCGAGCGACTGCGCCATGATCACCAGCGCTTCCTTGTTGACGTCGATGATGCGGCGCGGACGCTGCGCGGTCTGCGGGCGGCGCTGCCACGCCTTCATCCAGTCGTCGCTGTCGTCGTCGTCCTGCGCGAACTTGCGCGGCTCGCGATGAATCGGCTCGTCGGTGGAGGCGGACATGTCGAGCAGGAAGAGCGTGGCAACGTCACGCGCTTCCTTCTTGCGCGCCTTGTAAACGCGGCCGTCGGGCATCTCGCCCATCCTGCGCGCGACGTGGCTCTCGATGGTTCGATCGAAATCGATTTCCTCGCCGTCCTCTAGCCCGCGCACCATCCGGTAGGACGCGGGACGGATGCGCTGGAAGTTGCGGCGCACCGTAGGCAGCAGCTCCGAGTAGCGCACCAGCGTGTTCTCGAAAAAATCGCCATCGTCGCCAGTCAGCGCCACTTCGCGCAGGCGGCACCAGTTACGCCGATAGTCGCCGAGCACGTAGTCCCATTCGTCGTACGCGTAGTAGGAGTCCTGCCGGTTGCGCCCGATCATCAGGCGCCCCTGGCCTGCCATCGTGCCAACCTCGCCGAGCTGCTCGCGCATCTGCTCGAACTCGCTGAGCTGCTTGCCGGTAAGCTGGGTGAGATACATCCCCTCGCCTTCGGCGTTGCCCTCGCTCTGCGACGGCTGGATCTCGGCGCCTTGCTCGAGAAGCTTGCGCAGCTCGTCGGGCGAGAGCGCCCTGCCCTGTCCGCCTTTCGACTGCTTGCCGGAAAGTTCCATGCTCAGGTTCTGATCGGTCTCGCCTTCGCCGTCGGCCGCGTCTCCGTCCTGACTCTCGGAATCAACGCCACCCTCGGAGCCTTTCATCCCGCGGATGAGATCGTTGCGCATCTGCTCGGTATCGCTGTCCAGCCCTTCGCCCTCGCCGGCCTCGCGCGCTCGTGCGATCAGCTCCTGGAGCCAGGTGTAGAGCTGGCTCACCTGGTAGGCGCTATGAAGCACGTTGGCTCCCGGCTCGCGCAGCGGCGCGAAGAATCGCGACGCTCCGCGCGCGAAGCTGTGGTCCATACCGTCGTCGTCGTCGAGCAGATCGAGCGATCCCTTCACCAGCAACGTGCTGAGCGTGCCGGCGTTGAGCCGCGCGGTCAGCGCGAGGTTGATCCCGGCGAGACGGGGCGCGAGGCCGCGATAGCGCCGCCCGAGCGCCGCGTCGACGCGGGCCGCCTCGGCCAGCCGCATCAGCGCGCCTGCCAGGCCGGGATCGTCGAAGGAGGCGATGAAGCTGTCGATCGCCTCGACGCCGGTCTCACCGCGTTCCTCGAAGCCGGGGATGTCGGAGAGCTTGAGCTTGAAGGTGCCGAAGTCGTGGCGCGCGGCGAGATGCGCCGCAGTCGCGAAGTAGTAGCCATAGGCGTCGCCGCGCGCGCCGAACGGCTCGACCTGCTCGGGAAGATAAATCATCTCGCCGGGCACCAGCGGATAATGGAAGGGCAGCATCGGCGGTGAGTTGGCGAGCGAGTCGACGCGAAACTCGAGCGGGAACAGCATCCGCATGAATTTCGTCAGCACGCCCTTGATTTCGAAAAGCGGCTGCGGTTTTTCGACAGCTTGTGTCATCGGTTCGATTTGGATTCTTGCAGAGACCGGCGAGCCGCGCAATTTGCGCCCACGCCATGCAGGCTCCGCTCGCGAACGCGAGCGATCGTTCCTTGACTCGACGGCAAGCGCCGGACTTAGATGATCGACAGCCATGTGTATCACATTTTTTGTCAAACATCGCCGGGTCGCCGCTACGGCGTCCGCGGCCGCGCTCGTTTGTCTCCTGTGCGCCGCAACCGCGCGCGCCGGAATGGCGGACGCTGCCAAAACCGAAACGCTACCCAACGGGCTTAAAGTAATCGTGCTCGAGAATCACAAGGCTCCGGTCGCGACCTTCAACGTTTTCTACCGGGTCGGGTCGCGCAACGAGGTGACTGGCAAGACCGGGCTCTCGCATCTGCTCGAACATCTGATGTTCCGCGGCACCAAAAAGCTGCAACCCGATCAGTTCTCCGCGATCATTCAGCAGAACGGCGGGATGGACAACGCGTTCACCACCGCCGACTTCACCAACTATTTCGAAATCATCAACCGCGATCATCTCGACGTGCCGATCTCGCTCGAAGCCGACCGGATGGCGAACTTCGAGCCGAAGGGATTCGAATCGGAGAAGGCGGTGGTGATGGAAGAGCGGCGGCTGCGCACCGAGGACAATCCCGAAGACGCGCTCGACGAGCTGGTCCGCGCGCAAGCCTACCTCGCGCATCCGTATCACTGGCCGGTGATCGGATGGATGCACGATATCGAGGGACTGACCCTGGCCGACGCGACGGCGTATCACCAGGTCTACTACTCGCCGCAGAACGCGATCATCGTAGCGGTTGGTGACTTCGACGCGACCCGGGTGCTGAAGCAGCTCAGTGAATCATTCGGCGCAATCCCCAACGGCCCCAAGGCGCCGCCTGTCAACGAGCTAGAGCCCGAGCAACAGGGAGCGCGCCACATCGAGTTGCATCACGCGGCCAACCTGCCCGCGTTCGAAGAGGGATTCCACGTACCGACGTTCAGGAACCCCGACGCTTTCGCGCTCGAGATCGCGGGCGAGATCCTGGCAGACGGACAAAGCTCGCGGCTGTACAAGAAACTGGTGGTCGAAAAACGAATGGTGCTCGATATCGGCGCGGGCTACGACTTCACGTCGTTCGACCCGTCGCTGTTCCTGGTGTCGGCGCAGATCCGGCCCGGAGTGAAGACCGAGGACGCGATGGCAGAAGTCGACAAAGAAATCGCGGCGCTGCGCGACAAGCCGGTCAGCGCCGAAGACCTGCAGAAGGCGAAGAACCTCGAGCAGGCGGAGTTCGTGTTCGGCCAGGACTCTATCTCCCGCGAGGCCGAGCTGCTCGGCATCTACGAAATGCTCGGCGACTATCACCTGGTCGATGCGTTCCTGGCGGGAGTGGATAAGGTTACCGCCGCAGACGTTCAGCGCGCCGCGCGCACTTACCTGGTCGCAACCAATTGCACCACCGGAGTATTGATACCGACCGGAGTGCTGCCGCATGAGGCCGGCGCCGGGGGGACTGGCGGTACGATGGTACGGCACGCGCCGGATCTCGAGGTGTCGCGATGAGCGCGCGTGAGACCCGGTTTCGCACGATCCGAATGACTCGCATGTCCGGCGCGGTCGCGGTGTTCGCGGTGGCAATACTCGCGCTCGCCGCGCCTTCCGCACACGCGCTCGAGATCAAGCGGATGACGCTCAGCAACGGCGCGGTACTGCTGGTATCGGAGGAGCAGCTCCTCCCGATGGTTACCGTATCGATCGCGTTCGACGCGGGCGCGCGCCGCGACCCGCGCGGCAAGGAAGGCCTCGCGCGGCTCACCGCGGAGTGCATCGCACAAGGTACCAAGGAACTCACCGCCGCTCAGTTCAACCAGAAGGTCGACTTCATGGGCAGCGCGGTGTCGGTCGGGGTGGGCCGCGACTACGCCAACGCGGACCTGACCTCGCTCGTGCGCTACCTGCCCGACACGCTGCATCTGCTCGCCGGCATTCTCACTGAGCCCGGTCTCCGCGACGCCGACATCGAGCGCAAGCGCGCCGAGCAAGTCGCCGAGATCAAGTCCAACGAGGAACAGCCCGGCTATGTCGCCGACGTGACGTTCGTGAAGATGCTGTTCGGCGACTCGCCTTACGGCCATTCGGCGGAAGGTACGGCCGATTCGGTGAGCAAGCTTAGCGCGGACGACATCCGCGGCTTCTATCACGATCAATATAAGCTCGGCAGCGCAGTGATCGCGGTGGTTGGCGACGTGAACGCAGCAGAAGTTAAAGCATCGCTTGAAAAAGAGCTGGCGGGCCTCGCCGGCACGGTGACGCCCCAACCCGAGCCGCCGCCGGTCTCGGTCGGGCCGGGAATCCACGCCGACCTTGTCGATCGCAACGTCGCACAAGCCAACGTGATATTGGGCTTTGGCGGAATCGCGCGCGCAAATCCGGACTTCTACAAACTTCAGGTGATGAACTACATCCTGGGCGGCGGCGGCTTCGTCTCGCGACTGGTGCAAGTGGTGCGGAGCAAGGCCGGCCTCGCGTACTCGGTGGGGAGCGGCTTCGACGCGGGCCGCTTCCCAGGCGCATTCACCGTCGTGCTGCAAACCAAGAACAAGAGCGCCAACGAAGCGTTGAACCTCGTGCTTCAACAATTGCGCGAGATCCAGGAGAAGCCTGTCACCGACGCGGAGCTCGAGGACGCGAAGAAGTTCCTGGTCGGCAGCTTTCCGCTGAAGTTCGATCGGCAGAGTTCGATCGCGAGCTTCATGCTCCAGGTCGAGCTCTACGGGCTGGGACTTGATTACGCGGACAGGTACCCGAAGCTCATCGACGCGGTAACCAGGGACGATGTCCTGAAGGTCGCACGCGAGTACCTGCATCCTGACTCAGCGATCGTGGTCGCGGTCGCGAATCAGAAACAAGCCGCGATCGACACCGCGAGCTTCGAGAAGCCGTCCGGCGGATCAGGCGGCGGCGCGAACTGACGGCGAACGCGCGCGCGGCTCGCGCGTCGCGCCGACGACCACGCTCGCATGATGCGGCGACGGGAATCTCCTGCGTGGCCAATCAGCTCACCTTCACCGTCGGTCATTCGACCCATCCGATCGAGCGCTTTCTGGAACTGCTCGGCGAGCAGCGCGTCGCTATGCTCGCCGACGTGCGATCGTTCCCGAGTTCGCGGCGCTGGCCGCAATTCAACCAAGAGAACTTGCGCGGCTCGCTGGAGCGCGCCGGGATCGAGTACCGATGGATGAAAAATCTGGGTGGACGCCGTCACAGCGTGCGTCCCGATTCACCGCACTCGGCGTGGACGCATCCGGCATTTCGCTCTTACGCCGACTATACCGAAAGTGCGGAATTCGAAGCGGGACTCGCCGAACTGATCGACGCGGCGGTCGCGCGGCGCAGCGCGTACATGTGCTCGGAGGGCCTCTGGTGGCGCTGCCATAGGCGAATCATCTCCGACAACCTCGTCGTGCGCGGGTGGGACGTCGAGCACATCATGCCCGCCGGCAAACTCTCTAGGCATCAGCTCGCGGCATTCGCGCGCGTCGCGAACGGCCGCATCGTTTACGATGGTTCACCTGAGGCAGAACCAGAATCGGAAAAATAAATCTTTCGGTTGGAACCTACGCGGCGGCGCGATCGCCAAGTACCTGGCGCAGGAACTGGCCCGTATACGAGCTGGACACGGATGCGACTTCCTCGGGCGTTCCCTTCGCGAGCACCTGGCCGCCACGATCGCCACCCTCCGGTCCGAGGTCGATCAGATAGTCCGCAGTCTTGATCACGTCGAGGTTGTGCTCGATCACGACGATGGTGTTGCCGGTGTCCGCAAGTCGTCCGAGCACTCCGAGCAAGCGCTTGATGTCGTCAAAATGAAGCCCGGTGGTTGGTTCGTCGAGGATGTAGAAAGTGCGCCCGGTCGCGCGCCGCGCGAGTTCCTTGGCCAGCTTGATTCGCTGCGCTTCGCCGCCCGACAGCGTGGTCGCCGACTGGCCGAGGTGGATGTAGTCGAGGCCGACGTCGCGCAGGGTCTCGAGCTTCTGTCGGATCGGCGGGACCGAGCCCATGAACTCGACAGCGTCGAGCACGGTCATGTTGAGCACCTCGGCAATGCTTTTGCCTTTGTACTGGATCTCGAGCGTGTCGCGGTTGTAGCGCTTGCCGGCGCAGACCTCGCAGGTCACGTACACGTCGGGCAGAAAGTGCATCTCGATGCGGATGATCCCGTCGCCCTGGCACGCCTCACAGCGCCCGCCCTTCACGTTGAACGAAAAGCGGCCGGGTCCGTAGCCGCGCATCCGCGCCTCGGGCAATTGCGCAAACAGCTCGCGGATGTGGGTGAAGAGACCCGTGTAAGTGGCGGGATTCGAGCGCGGCGTGCGCCCGATCGGACTCTGGTCGACGTGAACTACCTTGTCGAGATGCTCGACGCCTTCGAGGCTTCGATAGAGTCCGGCGCGCTCACGGCTGCGATTCAGTTTCTGCGAGAGCGCGCGATAGACGGTGTCGAGCACCAGCGACGATTTTCCGGAACCCGAAACTCCGGTGACACAGGTGACCACGCCGAGCGGAATCGCGACCGTGAGATCGCGCAGATTGTTTTCACGCGCGCCCTTGACGGTGAGCCATCGCCCGCTGAGCTGCCTTCGACGCGGAGGCACCGGGATCTCCATCTCGCCCGACAGGTATTTGCCGGTGAGCGAGTTCGGATTGCGCATGATCTCGTCGGGCGTTCCCTCCGCGACCACGTAGCCACCGTGAATTCCCGCGCCCGGGCCCATGTCGACGACGTGATCCGCCTCGATCATCGTCTCGCGATCGTGCTCGACCACCAGCACCGTATTGCCGAGGTCGCGCAGCCGCTTCAGCGTCGCGAGCAGGCGCTGATTGTCGCGCTGATGAAGTCCGATCGACGGCTCGTCGAGAATGTAGAGCACGCCGACCAGGCTCGAACCGATCTGGGTCGCAAGGCGGATGCGCTGCCCCTCTCCGCCCGACAGGCTTCCCGAGGTGCGGTCAAGGGTCAGGTACTCTAAGCCCACGTCGGCGAGGAAGTTGAGCCGCTCGCGAATCTCCTTGAGGATCAGCCGCGCGATCTCAGCCTCCTGCGCGCTCAGCTTCGGTTCGGCGAAGAACTGCAGCGCCTGTTTGATCGACATCGCGGTGACTTCCGAAATCGACTTGCCGTTGAAGCGCACGAACAGGCTTTCCTTCTTGAGCCGCGCGCCTTCGCACGACGGGCACGAGCGCATGTTCATGTACGCTTCCAGGAACTCGCGGATGCCTTCTGACTCGGTCTCCTTGTAGCGGCGGTCGAGCCATTGCAGGACGCCTTCGAACGGTCGCGAGTAGTCCGCGCGATGATGCCCGCGCTGGTGCGAAAATTCGATCTCCTCGTCGCCGGAGCCATGCAGAATTCCCTTGCGGGCCTTCGCGGGAATCGCCTTCCAAGGCTGGTCGAGGCTGAACTTGTAATGCGCCGCGAGCGCGTCGAGCACCGGCTGGATGTAATTCAGCGTGGCCCACGGCGTGATCGCGCCTTCGCTGATGCTCAAATCTTCGTTCTGCACCACCAGCTCGGGATCAAAATACATGATCGAGCCGATCCCCGAGCATTCCGCGCACGCGCCGTGCGGACTGTTGAACGAAAACATCCGTGGCGTGATCTCTGGATACGAGATGCCGCATTCCACGCACGCGAAGCGCTGGCTGAAATAAATCCCGCCGTCGCTCTTCGCGCCGTCGAGCCGTTCCACCTTAAGCAGATCCTGTCCGTACTTGAACGCGACCTCGAGCGAGTCGGCCAGCCGCTTCTCGATCCCGCGCCGGATCGCGAGCCGGTCGACCATCACTTCGATGGTGTGCCGCGTGTTCTTATTGAGCGCGGGCTCCTCGCCGAGCTCGTGAAGCTTGCCGTCGATTTTGACGCGCACGAATCCGGCGCGCCGCATCTCGCTGAGCTCCTTGCGATACTCGCCCTTGCGGTCGCGCACGATCGGCGCCAGCACATGGAGGCGCGTGCCCTCGGGCCACGCCATGATTCGATCGACGATCTGCTGAACGCTCTGCTGGGTGATCTCGCGGCCGCAGTTGTAGCAGAACGCGTGACTGGCGCGCGCGAACAGGAGCCGCAAGTAGTCGTAGATCTCCGTGATGGTGCCGACCGTCGAGCGCGGATTGCGCGAGGCGCTCTTCTGCTCGATCGAAATCGCGGGCGACAGACCCTCGATCGAATCGATGTCCGGCTTCTCCATCTGCTCGAGGAACTGGCGCGCGTACGCGGACAGCGACTCGACGTACCGGCGCTGCCCCTCGGCGTAAATCGTGTCGAAGGCAAGCGAGGACTTGCCGGAGCCGGAGAGCCCGGTGATGACGACCAGGCGGTCGCGCGGAATCTCGAGATCGATGTTCTTGAGATTGTGCTCGCGCGCGCCCTTGATGATTATCCGATCAGCCATTAGCTCCGCCTGCTTTGCCTATGCCGCCCTGCTCGCCATCCCCTGGCGCGCCGACGCGGTTCGCCACGCATACTCGATTGCCGCGATCATGCTCGATGCGTTCGCCGTCCCGCGGCCCGCGATATCTAAAGCGGTACCATGGTCGGGCGAGGTGCGAATGAACGGCAGTCCGAGGGTCACGTTCACGGCGCGATCAAACTCCAGCGTCTTGAGCGCGATCAAGCCCTGGTCGTGATACATCGCGACCGCCGCATCGAATGCAAACTCTCCGCGCGGCCGGATGAAAGCGGTGTCCGGCGCGAGCGGGCCGAACGCCTCGATGCCGTCCTTCTGCGCGCGCCGAATCGCCGGCGCTATCACGCGCGCTTCCTCGTCGCCAAATAGTCCGTTCTCGCCCGCGTGCGGATTGAGGCCGAGCACGCCGATGCGCGGGCTAGCAACGCCGAGAGACTCGCGCAGGTGCGCGGCGAGCAACGCGACGGTGTCGAAGACGCCGCGCGACGAGAGCGCGGCCGGGACTTTCGCCAAGCCGATATGTACGGTGACCAGCGCGAGCCGCAACAGATCACCCGCGAACATCATCCGCCACAGCTTCACGCCCGCGGCCTTCGCGAGAATCTCCGAGTGGCCGGGAAAGTGATGTCCCGCGCGGTTGAGCCAGTCCTTGTTGATAGGCGCGGTCACCAGTGCATCTACTTTACCACCAAGCGCCATGCGAGCCCCGGCCGCGATGTAATCATACGCCGCGCTCGCGCCCGCCACGGTAGGACATCCGGGTCGGAGCGCAGTTGCCGCGAGTCTGCTCGCCGGGAGCACAGCCAGCCCGCGCTCCAGGCGAATCGGCGGCTCACCGACGCGCCATTCGAGCGGCTTCGGCACACCATCGAGCCGCGTCGCCGCCGCGCGCATCGCGCCCAAGTCGCCGATGACCAGCAACGCCGGCGCGCCGCGCCGTGGCGCGAGAGCCGCCGCCGCTTTGAGGATGATCTCGGCGCCCACTCCCGCCGGGTCGCCCATGCTGACAGCGATGAGCGTTGGCGCCTTCCTTCTAAGCCTCATCTCTAGAGATTGGTCTCGACGTAATGTTGTTTGATGAGCTCGGTCTGCACCCAGGTCTCGAAGGTCGCCTGCGCGCGCTCATCCTGCAGCTTGTCACGAATCTTGCCCTGCACATCGGCGAGCGGCTGCACTCCGGGCACCTCGTGATCTTCCAGCCTCAGCACATGATATCCATTTTTGGTCTGCACAACTTGCGAAACTTCGCCGGGCTTGAGCGGTTTCACCCCGGCGAGAATCTCGTCCATGATGTCGGCCGGCGCGAACCATCCAAGCTCGCCGCCATCTTTCTTGGACTCGTCGTCGGAGTAATGGCGCGCCAGCTCGTAGAAGTCTTCGCCCTTGATCGCGCGCTGGCGGAGCGCCTCAGCTTTCTTCTTCAAATCCGTGCGCTGCCTGGGCGTCGCGTTAGGGGGCACCGCGATCAGTATCTGCGCGATCCGGAGCCGCTCCTTATCGATCGTGAACTCGTTCTTGTGACCGTCATAGTAAACCTGGATATCAGACTGCGGAATGTTGACCTTCTCGCGCACCTGCGTCTGGATCATCTCCATCTTCTCCAGTTCGGTGCGCGCCTTCTTGCGAAAATCATCGTAGCTCATTCCGTTTTGCGTGAGCTGCTGGCGAAACTGCGCGTCTGTCATGTTGCGCTCGTGCCGGAGCTGCTCGATGTATTTGTCGACCTGGCCCTCGTCGATTCTGTCCTCGTACTTCTTGGTCTCCTGCTCGAGGAGCTTTTCGATCACCAGAGATTTGAGAGCCACATCAGGGGTAATATGCTTTCCGGTTTCGGAAAGGGCCCCCGCCTGGTACTGCGTGACGTCGTGCATGGTAATCGGATCGCCGTCGACGCTGCCAACCACCCGGTTGACTTCTGACCCGGCTGGCGCCGGCTCGCGCGGAGTTTCGATAATCATCGGAGTTTCCATGGCCACGGGAGCCTCGGCGGCCACCGCTGCCGCGGGGGTCGGCGCCGCCTCCGGAGTAGCGACGGGTGTCGCGTTCGCCATCGACGTCGACGGCACCGGGGTGATTGGCTTCGCGGTTTTGGTGAAGGGCAACGAGGGCAGGCTCGGCGTGTGCGCGCGAACGAACGTACAGGCGTCCAGCTCGAGCGCGAACGCTATCGTGAGCGCCGCACAAGTCAGTACGCGCGCAGCGTATGAGACAGCCGATGCACGATTGATCATGAACCTGCTAGTTGACGGCCGTGCCTGCCGGGCGCGCCGGCCAGCTCTCCAATTTTTCACAGCTCGCTAGAGCCTGCAAGAAGCCGTCGACCTGCTCGAATAGCTGCTCCGTCTCGGACGGTTGCAGGCGCGCGATCACCTGGTACGAGGGCGTGAGGCGAATCGTCCGGCGGTTGCGCTCGGCGAGCACGCTGAGCCGCGCCGTGTCGACTGGCGCCTCGGGATGGAACCGCATCTCGAGCTCCTTGCCCTTGACGATCGCGCTGACGATCATGAGCTGCTTCATCTGGCGGCGCACGTTCATCGCGGCGATCAAGTTCTCGACCAGCGGCGGCACCGGTCCGAACCGGTCGCGCATTTCGTCGCGCAGGTCCGCAAGATCCTGCTCGCTCTCGGCGCGCGCGAGGCGGCGGTAGAGCACTAGGCGCTCATTCTCGTCGTCGACGTAGGCATCGGGAATGTAGGCGGCGATGCCCAGGCGTAGTTCCGGTTCGAAGTCGGGACGCGTGGGCTCGCCGCGCAGCTCCGCAATCGCCTGCTCCATCATCTCGGCGTAGAGCTCGAACCCGACCGCCTCGATCTGACCGGACTGCTCGCGGCCGAGCAGGTTGCCGGCCCCGCGATGCTCGAGGTCGGCCATCGCGAGCTTGAATCCTCCTCCCGACTCCGATTCGACCAGCTCGCGTAGCGCCTCGATCCGCCGCTTCGCGTCGCGTGTGATGATGTGCTCGCCGGGGATGAGCAGGTACGCGTAGGCCTTCTGGCGTGAGCGCCCGACCCGGCCGCGGAGCTGGTAGAGCTGCGCGAGGCCAAAGTGATCGGCGCGATTGATGATCATGGTGTTGGCGTTGGGAATGTCGAGGCCCGATTCGATAATGGCCGAGCAGACCAGCAGGTTGACGCGGTTCTCTATGAAGTCGCGCATCACGTTCTCGAGCTGGGTCTCGCGCATCTGTCCGTGCGCGATCGCGATTTTCGCTTCGGGAATCAGCGCGCGCAGATGGCCCGCCATGTAGTTGATATTCTCGACGCGGTTGTGAACGAAGAAGACCTGGCCGCCGCGGTTCAGCTCGCGAAGGATCGAGTCGCGAATCGTCGCATCGTCGAAGTGCGCCACGAAGGTGCGAATCGCCTGCCTATCCGCCGGCGGCGTCTGGATCACCGACAGATCGCGGATTCCGAGCATCGCCATGTGCAGCGTGCGCGGGATCGGCGTCGCCGTCATCGTCAGCACCGCGACCAGCTTCTTGAGCTTCTTGATGCGCTCCTTGTCGGCGACGCCGAAACGATGCTCCTCGTCGATGACCAGAAGACCGAGGCGCGGGAGGTGGACGTCGCTTTGGACCAGCCGATGCGTCCCGATGACGATATCGACTTTGCCCTTGGCCAGGTCCTCGATGACCGCGTGGTTTTCCTTCGCCGAGCGGAACCGCGAGACCATTTCGATCCGCACCGGATAGTCGGCAAAGCGTTTGCGAAACGTGTTCCAGTGCTGCTCCGCGAGGATCGTGGTCGGCACCAGGACGGCGACCTGCCGCCCGTCCATCACCGCGATGAACGCGGCGCGCAGCGCGACCTCGGTCTTGCCGAAGCCGGCGTCGCCGCAGATCAGGCGATCCATCGGCTTCGGTCGCGCCAGATCGCGAATCACGTCGTTAATCGCGGCCTGCTGGTCAGGGGTTTCCTCGAACTCGAAGCGTCCGGCGAAATCCTGGTAGTCCGCGCCTGGCGCCGGGAAGGCGTTGGTCTCGAGCACCTCGCGCGCCGCGTATATTTCCAACAGCTCCGCCGCCATCGCGAGCACAGCCTGCCGCGTGCGCCGTTTGACCTTCTCCCACGCGCCGCTGCCGAGCTTGTCAAGCTTCGGCTCCGCTCCATCGCCGCCACCGCCGATATAGCGCTGGACCAGGTTGATACGCTCGACCGGCACGTACATCGTGTCGTTGCCCGCGTACTCGAGATTCAAAAAGTCGCCCTCGACGTCGGCGACGTGAAGATGCTTGAGGCCGCGGTAGCGCCCTATGCCGTGATCGATGTGCACCACGAAATCATCGGGCCTCAGTTCCTCGAGGTTGAGCAGCGCGCCCTTCGCGGTCGGGCGCGCGCGGCGGCGCACCCGCGGCTCGCCGAAAATCTCCTCCTCGCTGTAGATGTAAATTCCATCGGATTGGAGCACGGTGCCCGCGGAGATTTCGCCCTCCATGATGGCGGGACGATACTCCGGCCACTCGAGCAGCGCCGTGAAGCTCTTACAGCCGGTGTTGACGTCGAGATCATAGGCCTCGAGATGGCGCCGCAAGCGCGCAGCCTGGTTCGGACCCTCGACCACCAGCAGCGCCCTGCCCTGCCCGCGTTGGACTTCGCGCAGCTCTGTCGCGAGCGGCTCGAAACTGGGCGGCGTGTGCGCGCCGCTCAGATCGGTCGAGCCAAGTTTCAGGCTCGCCTGCGATTTGATTTCAATCGCGGGCGCCCATCCTTCACGCGGAGCCGCGATGGTGATGAGCGAGCCTACTTCGATCGCTGTCATGCGCGAGATCGCGTGCTCGAACTCGTCCGCCGCCAGATACAGCGATGCCGGGACGGGATGAAATGCCGGCTTTTCGGCTGCCACCGCCGCTTCATTCGCGACCACCTCCGCGCGCCGCTCCGCTTCTGCGACCAGGCGCCCGGGATCGACCAGCCACGCGAGCGTGTCAGCCGGAAGATAATCGAAAATCGAATCAAGCGGAGTCCCGAACAGGTACGGCATCAGGAGTTCGGCGCCTGGAAACAGCAAGCCGTTCTCGAGCGACTCCGAGAGCTCCGCCGCTTCCTTGCGGACCATCCCGATGTCCCCGGCGCGCACCGCGACCAGATCACCCAACCGTTTGTCGCCAAGCGCAGCTGGCGGAACGAAGCGGGTGCGAATGATGGTGGCTTCGGCGATGTCGCCCTTTGCGCGCTGAGTGCCGGCCTCGAAGTGCCGGATTGATGTGACCGCGTCGCCTTCGAGCTCGATTCGGACCGGATCGCGATAGAGCGGCGAGAACACGTCGACGATACCGCCGCGTACGCTGAAGTCGCCTGGCTCCTCGGTCTGTGGAACGCGCTGGTACCCCGACGCGGCAAGCGTTTCGACCAGCACTTCCAGGTCGAGCCGATCACGCATCGCGATCCGCAGTACCGAGTCGTCGAAAATCGCGCGCGGCACCGTCCGCATCATCAGCGCTTCGACCGAGGTGACGATCAGCGGCGCCTCCTGCCGGAGCGCCACGTACAGCGCCGCGAGCGCGGCCGCCTGCGTGTCGGGCGGCGGCGATAGATGCGCGAACGGCTTCAATTCCCACGCCGGCAGCAGATGTACCCGGCGGCTCGCCGCGTTGCTATCCAGCGAATCGTCGAGAAAGAAGGCGGCATCGGCAGCGAGCGCGTCAGCCTCGCTGGCGAGCGAGGTTACGGCGAGTATCGGACGCCGGATTTGCAGCGCGAGCTCGCGCAGCAGCAGTGCGGCGGCCGCACCCTTGAGACCCACGACCGGGAAGCGCCGCTCGGCGCCGTTGCTGAGGCGCGCCTGGAGTTCACCTGCCGCTTCCTTGAGACTTCGATTCAACCTTGCCGGCTCCAGTACGCAATTCGGCCTTCCGGCGATGCGCACAATGCACATCCGCCGGCGGCGTTATCGTCAATAATAGCAGAGAATCGCGCGCGAACGCGCGCTCAGTAAGCGTTGCTTTCGGAACTCTTTGGGCTCGCGGGCGGCGCCGCGTCAGCTTTCGCGATCGGCTGATTTACCTGGCCGATCTTGATCGCAATCTTCATCGTCTTATGCGATCCGCCGGGAAGCGGCCGGATGATCGTGACGTACATCGTGTCCCCGGGCTTGAGGTCTTTGATCGCTTTGTCCAGGTCCTCGGTTTTGCGCACCCGGCGATCGTCCACCGCGACAATCAAGTCGCCGCCGCGCCCGAGCGCACCGGCACGTTCCAATAGCGGCCTCACCAGAAACGTGACCGGTCCGAGCAAGCTTCCCGCCGTTGCGCCGACCACGCCCAGCTTTGTCGACGGCTGCATGCCAGTAACACCGGCCAGTCCCGCGGGACCGTCAGGATTGACGCTCATAACTTCGAGTCCGTCCTCTTCCATCCCGAGATAACAGAGCGTCGTGTACCGCACCGTGATGCCTAGGTAGGGAGGCTTGCCATTGTCATTGCTGCGCGGCTGGAAGTTGCGTTCGAGTTTCGCGTATTCCTCCGCGGGCGTAAACTCGCGGTCCGCCGACATATCGTCGTTGTCAGGCCGCGGCTTCGCATCGGCGTTCTGCGGCGCGAGCTCGAGGGAGTCGTCGTCGTCATCGCCTGGCTGTGTGGCGATTCCGGGGAGCGTGTTCTCAGTGCCGGGCTGCGCAGCGATTCCGGGACTCGGTTTCACGGGGTCGGTTTGAATTGCGTATGCGGGCGAGCCGGCTGAAGTGGCGGCCTGTTGCGCTCCAATCGGCGCGGCGACAAGGAATACTCCAATCAGCGAACCGGATGCGAGGATCGTCCAGCGATGCATGACCGATTTCCCCATTCGATGCCTGGCGGCTGATCCGAATCATAAGTCACGAAGCGCGAGATGCTCAAGTGGAAAATTTTCCCGACAAAAAGATTAGAATGCCGAAGCGCGCGCGGAACTGCGCGCGGTCGAGACCCGATTCGATACCTCGCGACAGTAGTGGAAAGTAAATTCGCGCGGCGCGCCGCTCAGCGCGCGTCGTCTTCCGCGGCGGATGGCGGCGGAATTACGCCGCCCCCTGCGTTGGCGATCGGCTCGCCCACCGCGCCGACGTGAATCGCGATCTTCAGCGGCCTGCTATGACCCCCGCCCATCAGCGGCCTGATCACTGTCAGATACAGCGTATCGCCCGGCTTGAGGCGCGCCATTGCATCGTCGAGATCGGCCTGGCTGCGTACGCGGTTATCGTCAACGGCGACGATCAGATCGCCGCCCACGCCGAGATCTCCGTGCTTTTCGAGCAGGCGATTCGTTACCGCGCCAACAAATGGGACCAACGCTCCCAAGGTGGCTCCCGTTGCTCCGGCGACAGTAGCGCCCGTTGGTGTCCGGAGCCCGGCCTGCGACGCGGGACTATTCGGATCGACGGTGAGAACTTCGAGTCCGTGCTCTTCGCCGCCGTTGTAGCATTTCGTCGCGTACCGCACGGTGATTCCGAGGTAAGGCCGCTTGTGCGGACGGTTGTCCGAATTGTCGAGGCCATTCTCGGTGTCAGGCCGAAAGTTCCGATTGATCGACGCAGTGTCGTCGCCGGGCCGAAACGTGCGGCTGGCGGGGATTTCCTCGATTCCCGACTTCGGTATCGTCGCGCCCGGCTGCGGCGCGATCTCGAGCGTCCGATCGTCTTCACTTCCTTGCCCGGCGATCCCCGGTGCGGGCGCGGCCGCGCCGCCCTGCGAGTGAAGCTGCGCATCCGAGGAATCGTTATCGCTCTGCGCCATGGCGAAACGCGCGCCGGCGCACAACGCCAGGATCGCCACCCCGGCGACGATCAATCTGCTCAGCCTGATCAGTCTTAGCGTCCTCATGCGAGGGCTACCTCTCGAGCATCGAACCGACCTATCGGATCATAGGCGCGGCCTTGCCGTCGCTCAAGCAGCCAAAGGAGCCCTTGAACTTGCTGCAAGCGGCCTGCGCGTGCGAGAGTTTCCGCGCGAGGAACGATGAAGATCATTTCGACTGTTGCGCTTCAGCCCGCCCATCGCGCGCTCATCGCCGCGGCCGCGCCCGATGCCGAGATAGTCGACCGCCAGTGCCGCTCGACCGAAGAGGTCGTGAAGCTTGTCGGCGGCGGATGCGATGTGATGCTGACGTTCCGGGTGCCGGAGGACATCGCGCAGAAAGCACCAGGCCTCCGCTGGATGCAATTGCTTAGTGCGGGCGCCGATCACGTCCCCGTCGCGGTGCTGAACGACCGCGGGCTCGCGACTACGACCTCGAGCGGAATTCATGCGACGCCGATCGCGGAGTACACGATCGCGTCGATGCTCGCGTACGCGCATGGCCTGCACATCACGATGCGCGCGCAGATGCGCCGCGAGTGGATGCGATCGGGACAGTTCATGAGCTCCGTCGACGAGCTGCGCGGCCACACCCTTGGGGTGATCGGGTACGGATCGATCGGACGCGAGACGGCGCGGATCGCGGCCGCTCTCGGGATGCGGGTGCTCGCGCTGAAGCGCAATCCGGCGGTGCACGAGGATCCGGGCTGGGTTCCCGCGGCTCTAGGCGATCGCGAGGGAACCATCCCCGAGCGCTATTTCGGCCCCTCTGAATGCGCGGCGATTCTGGCCGAGAGCAATTACGTCACAGTCACGCTTCCGCTGACTCCCCACACGCGCAAATTCATCGGCGCCCACGAGCTCGCCGCGATGCGGCCCGGCACCTACATCGTCAATATCGGGCGCGGCGAGGTGATCGATGAGCGCGCGCTCGCCGACACGCTGCGCGCGGGCAAAATCGGCGGCGCCGGACTCGACGTCTTCGAGCACGAGCCGCTGGAAGCGGAGAGCCCGCTGTGGGGCATGGAAAACGTGATCCTGACGCCGCATATGTCGGGCGCTAACCGCGGCTACTTCGAGAAGGCCTGCCAGTTATTCGCCGACAACCTGCGCCGCTTCCGCGCCGGCCAGCCGCTGTTCAACCTGGTCGACCCGGACCTCGGCTATTGATCGTCCCGCGCGCGCGAGTCACGAGCACTGACTCAATCCCGCGAGGAAGCGCTCCTTCAGATTCTCGAACGGACCGTTGGACATGAACAGCGCGACGTCGCCGGCGCGCGCCTCAGCGAGCATCCGCGCCAGGATCTCGTCGTTCGACTCGCACGGAAACGCAGCGGGTCCGCGCGCGCCTATCGATTTCGCCAGTGCGTACGTATCGAGGCGCTCGGCGGGCGGAATCGGATCGTTCTCCTTGAAATAGACCGGCCCCAGGTAGACCCGCGTCGCGCGATCGAATGCGCCGGCGAATGCTTCCTGGAAAACGTTTCGGCGCGCGGTGTTCGAGCGTGGCTCGAATGCGGCCAGGATCCGCCGCCCGGGAAAGCGCTCCGCGATCGCCTCGAGCGTGACGCCGATCGCGGTCGGGTGATGCGCGAAGTCATCGACCACGGTGATTCCTGCCGCATCGCCGATGACCTCCTGGCGGCGCACCACGCCGCTGAACGACTTGAGCCCGGCCGCGATTTCGTCGCCGGGGACTCCCATCTCGCGCAGCAGCACATACACTCCGAGCGCGTTGGCGACGTTCATCCGGCCGCCCATCGGCAGATGTAGTCCGTCCGCAACGCGCTTGGTCCCGCGCGCGATCGAGAACCGCGCGCCGTCCGCGCCGACGCTCACCTCAGCGGCGCGAAACTCGCCCGCGCGAAGTCCGAACGTGAACCGCATGGCGCGCGCTCCCTCACTCACCTCGATCGCATTGGGAAAGTCGGCCGACACCGCGAGCACCCGGCTGGAATCCATCTGCGCCACCAGCGCGCGGAAGCTCGCTTTCACAGCCTCGAGATCGCGGTAGATATCGGCGTGGTCGAACTCGACCGCGGTGATGATCGCGCCGTCGGCGTGGTAGTGGAGGAACTTGGGCCCCTTGTCGAAAAACGCCGTATCGTACTCGTCACCCTCGATCACGAAATCGCGTCCGCCACCGATCCGGTAGTTCGAGCCGAAATCTTTTGCGACCCCGCCGACCAGCATTGAGGGACCGCGCCCCGCCGCCGCCAGCACGTGCGCCATCATCGCAGTCGACGTGGTCTTGCCATGCGTCCCCGCCACCATCAGCACGCGCTGCTGTTGCAGAAAAAAATGCCACAGCGCCTCCGGCATCGAGAGGTACGGGATCGACGACCCGAGCAGCGCCTGCGCCTCTGCGTTGGTCCGCGTGATCACGTTGCCAACCACCACCAGGTCGGGCGCGGGTGTGAGGTTCGCGGGCGAAAAGCGTGCCGTCACCTCGACGCGCGAGCGTTTCAGCAACGATCCGGTTGGCTCGTAGAGCTGATTGTCGGAGCCGGTGACGCGCAAGCCGCGCTCCGCGAGCATCCCGGCCAGCGCCGCCATCGCGGTGCCACCCACGCCAATCAGATGGACATGGTGGACGGCGGCCGCGGCCGGCACGCGAGCGAGCCGCTCCGCGCTTGCGCTGTCACTCACTGCCCACCGCTTCCATGATCAGATCGTGGATCTTCGGGCGGAACTCGCGGATCCCCTGGTTGGAACGATTCGGATGCACGCGGTTGGTGAGCAACGAGATCGCGATCTCGCGCTCGGGCTCGATCCATATCGAGGTGCCGGTGAACCCGAGATGGCCTACCGCATGCGCGGAAAAATGCTTGCCCGAGCTCGAACCCTGCAGCGAAGGCGTGTCCCATCCCAGCGCCCAGGTCGAGTCGGCAACGCTTTTGTCTCGCTTCCAGAACTCGCGGACGATCTTCTGCGGCACCAGGTCGGAGCGCCCCGCGTAACATGCGACCAGCTCACTTGCGATCCGATCCACTTCCCTGACTGGCGCGAACAGCCCGGCGTGCCCCGCCACCCCACCCATCGCGAACGCGTTCTCGTCGTCGACCTCGCCGACCAGCAGCCGTTTTCGCGACGGGCATATCTCCGTTGGCGCGAACATGTCGGCTACCGGCTCGAGCCGGCGCGAGCGCACCAGCGAGATGTCGACGAAGTCGGTCGCGCGCAGCGCGAGCGGGCGGAAAATTTTGTCGCGGCAGAACCGGTTGAGAGAACCGCTGGTGACTCTCTCGATCGCCTCGCCGAGCACGATAAAGTTGAGATCGGAATAAACTGTTTTGGTGCCGGGCGGCGATTCGGGCTTCTCGCGATGCACGTCCTCGTAGACGAACTCCTTGGCGCCGTGGCTCGCCATGAAATTCACCTTCCCGTTGCGCTCGATCTCGGCGATCCGGGCGTAGAACGGCCGCCACGCGGCGAGCCCCGAGCAGTGGGCCAGCAGATGGCGGAAGGTCACGCTGTGCTTGGCGTGCACGCCGAAGTTCGGGAAGAATCGCGTGACGCGATCGTTCAGGCGCAGCTTGCCGTCGCGCGCGAGCATCATCACCGCGACCGTGGTCGCCAGCGCCTTGGTGAGCGAGGAGAGATCGAAGACCGTCTCGAGCCGCATCGGGGTGCGTTCCGGAAGAATCGAGCGAAAACCAAACGCGCCTTCGAACGCGATGTCCGCGCCGCGCCGCACCACAACCGCCGCACCGGGAACTACGCCGCGCTCGACTGCGTCGTTGAACGCCTGCTCGACTTCGCGCCACGCCACCGCCGTCTTCCTCCGCTAGCTAGCCGCCGCTAGCTCACTGCCGCTTCGATAATTTTGAGCCGCCGCGCACCCGCGTCGATCCGCGCGCGCACGCCGAACGGAATAGTCAGATTCTCGGTCCCATGGCCGGCCTCGATTCCGTACAACACCGGGATGCCGAGGCCCTCGGTCTGCTCCGCGACGAATCGCGCGATCAGCCGCTGCTCGTCGGCGCTGCCATCGACCGGGCGAATCGCGCCGATCGCGATTCCTGCGACTTGTTCGAGCACGCCCGCCTGCCTGAGCTGCACGAACATTCGATCGATCCGGTACGCCCTCTCGCCGGTATCTTCGAGGAACAGGATCTTGCCGCTGAAGTCCGGCGCGTACGGAGTCCCCAGCATCGCGACCACCACCGAAAGGCATCCTCCGGTGATTTCTCCCTCCGCGGTGGCGCCCCGATGGACCACCTCGCGCCCCTCGAGCTCGAACTCGCGAATCTCACCCGCGAGCAGGCCGCGCAGGTGCTCGAAAGATCGCGGGGTAAGGCCGTGCGCGAAATCCATCGCGACCATCGGGCCGTGGAACGAAACCATTGCGCATCGATCGACCAGCGCGGTCAACAAAAAGGTGGCGTCGGAGAAGCCGATGAAAGGCTTCGGGGTGCGCGCGATCGCCGCGAAATCCAGCATCGGCAGCAACCGGCCGCATCCGTAGCCGCCGCGCGCGCCGAAAATCGCCTTCACCTCCGGATCGGCGAAGTAGGCCTGGAGCTCCGCGGCGCGTTCGCGATCGTCGCCGGCGAGAATGCCGGAGCGCGACAGCGCACGCTCGGAGACCTTGACCCGAAAACCCATCGAGGCGAGCACGTTCACGCCACGTTCCAGATGCTCGCGCTCCACCGTCGCGGCGGGAGCGACCACGCCGACGGTATCGCCAGGCCTGAGTGCGGGAGGCTTGATGCGTTTCAAAAAAATTCACCGAAATGAAATCGAACTTACCAAAAGGCGCGCCGAAAAGCGCGCGAGTTGTAGGTGAACGCGAACTTTAGGTAAATGAAACGCCTCCAACGGCGGGCCGCGCTAAAGCGAGCGGCCCACGGCTTCCGCCACCGGACGCAGCGCCGCCATCAGCTCCGCGAAGCGCGACGGCTTGAGCTGCTGCGGACCGTCCGAACGCGCTACCTCGGGATGCGGATGCACCTCTACGATGAGCCCATCGGCGCCTGCCGCGACCGCCGCCAACGCCATCGGAGCGACCAGCGACCAGATACCAGTGCCGTGGCTCGGATCGACGATCACCGGCAGGTGGGTCCATTGCTTGAGCAGCGGCACCGCGTTCAAGTCGAGCGTGTTGCGCGTCGCAGTCTCGAAGGTGCGAATCCCGCGCTCGCAGAGCACCACGTTGGGATTGCCCTCGCTCAGGATGTACTCGGCGGCCATCAGGAACTCTTCGATCTTGGTCGACATCCCGCGCTTGAGCAGGATCGGCTTGTCGATCTGGCCCAGCCGGCGCAGCAGCGAAAAATTCTGCGCGTTGCGCGCGCCGACCTGCAACATATCCGCGTGCGCGGCGACCAGCTCGATGTCGTGCGGATCCATTATTTCGGTCACCACCGGGATACCGACCCTGCGCCCCGCGTGCTCGAGCAGCCGCAGTCCCTCGTCCTCCAACCCCTGGAAGGAATATGGCGAGGTGCGCGGCTTGAACGCTCCGCCGCGCAGCAGATGCGCGCCCGATCGCTTGACCGCGTCGGCCGCCGCCTCGATCTGCTCCTCGCTTTCGATCGCGCATGGCCCCGCGATCACCGCAAGCCGCTTGCCGCCGATCTCCGCGCCGCCGACCTTGATCAGCGATCCCTCGGGGCGGACTTCGCGCGACGCCAGCTTGAACGGCTGCACCACCGGCATCACGCGTTCGACGCCGCCGACCGACTCGAGATGGCCGAGCTGATGCTCACGCTCTTCGCCCACGCATGCGACCACGGTGCGCTCAATCCCGCGGATGACATGCGCGCGGTAATCGAGTCCTTCGACCATGCGCACCACGTTCTGGATTTCGTCCTCGGTGGCGTGCGCTTTCATTACAACGATCAAGTGCGAAACTCCCTGCCGAAATGTTCCAACGCGCCCCGCTCGGTCAATTCAATTCAATCGCCACGTGCGATGTTATGCGCGAAGCGATGGTATGGGACGCAAAAGTTTAGTATTTTCAAAGTGTATAGCATGTGCTGCGTGACTGAAACCGAGCGACGGCGCCCACTGCCGCGCTCAGGAGCGAACTCTTGACTCATCCGCAGCCTCATAGATCGCTTCGTTTCGTACATACCTCCGACGTTCATCTCGAGACCGACACTTTCGGCACCAGCGCGGCGGGCGGGCGCCTGCGCGACAAAGTCCGCGGCGCGTTCACATCGGTCATCGACCTCGCGAATGAACGGCAGGCCGACCTGCTGCTGATCGTGGGCGACCTGTTCGATTCGAGCCGCGTCACCGAAGAGGGACTCGCCTTTGCCTTTGGGACGATCGCGAAGGCGCGGATGCCGGTGGTGATGATTCCCGGAAATCACGACGCGCATGACGAGCGATCAATCTATGCGGCGCTGGCGCCGGGCGCGTTGCCGGCCAACCTGCATCTGATTCTCGAACCCGAGGGCCGCGCCATCGACTTCCCCGCGCTCGCGACGCGCCTCTGGGGTCGCGCGATGGTCGAGCATTCGCCCGACTACCGGCCGCTCTCCGGAGTGCCCGAGCGTGCGCCGGGCGTGTGGAATATCGGGCTGGCGCACGGGATGTTCATGGAGCCAGGCGACGCCGAGCGCTCCTCGCCGATTACACCGGGCGAGATCGAGGCGAGCGGCTACGACTACATTGCGCTCGGCCACATCCACGTCTTCAGCGACGTATCGCAGGGCTCGACGCGCGCGTTCTACTGCGGGACGCCGGCGCCCCTTTACGCGAGTGAGAATTCCGGATGGGTCGCGCTGGTCAATTGCGTCCCTGGCGAGGCAGTCACGATCGAGCGCCTGGTCGTCGTTCAACCGCCGCCTTCATAGAACCGCCCTTCATAGAACCAATCGACACTCGGCGCAACTCGGCGTCAGATCAACTGGCCGAAGCAGATGACGTAGCCGTCGAGGTCGCGCACCTCGATCTCCCTGGTCCCGTAGTCTCTCGACACCGGCGGCCCCAGAACGCGGGCGCCGCTGGCCGTGAACTCCTGGTGAAGAGCCTCGACGTCGCCGACCCAGATGTACGCGTCGATTGCCTCTTCCTTGTAGTCGCGATTGGAACCGCCGCGCCCATTGCACGCGCGGCTGAACGCGATCTTCACGCCGTCGCGGCTGACGATGGTGAACTCCGGCGGTTCGCCAAAGTAGCTGCCAGGCTCGAAGCCCAGCTTGTCGCGGTAATGCTCCGCTGCCAGCCGCACGTCCTCGACCAGGAATACCGGCGCAATGGTGTTGAAACTCGACGACATTTTTCGTCCTCTCGGGCTTGAATTTCGCGGAGATACGACTCGCGGAACTTAACCGAGCGTCAATCTCTACTCAACCGCACTCATTGTCCTTTGCAGGACTGGCGTGGCGCGGAGCATCGGCGCGATTGCGTTTGGCGTCGACCGCCCTTTCGGTTAAAAGTCGCTTCTGGTCCCAGCAGGAGATTCGCGTATGCCGGAACGAGCCGCCTCCATGGCGCAAGTCTTCGATCGCACGGCGCAGCATCACGGCGCCCGGGTATTTCTCCGCGACAAGCGCGACAAGGTCTGGCATGACCACTCCTGGACCGCCATCTCCGAGGCCGCGGGGCGCCTTCGCGCCGGCCTCATCCGGCTCGGTATCAAACCGGGCGACCGGGTCGCAATTCTCTCCGACAATTCTCCGCAATGGGTGATCGTCGATCAGGCCGTGCTCGGCCTCGGCGCGACGACGGTTCCGCTCTACACCACCAGCAACATCGAGGAGACCCGCCACGTGCTCAGCGACTCGGGCGCGCGAATCGTGGCCGCCAACGGCCCCGAGATGGTGAAGAAAATTCTCGGGATGGCAGGTTCGATCCCCGAAGTGGGCGGCGTCATCGCGGTGCATTACGGAGCCGAACCGCAGGGCGCTTCGAATGGGTCGCCGCCGGTGATGACGCTTGCTTCCGCGAGCGGCGACTTGGCGGCGGGCATCACCGAAGGGTCGCGCGACGACCTCGCCACTATCATCTACACCTCGGGGACCACCGGGCCGTCCAAAGGCGTGATGCTCACGCATGGCAACCTGCTCGCCAACTGCGAGGACGCGCTAAAAGTCCTGGGGCTCAACGAGACCGACTCGATACTGTCGTTCCTGCCGGTCGCGCATTCCTTCGAGCGCACCGCGGGCTATTACACTGTGATGATGGGCGGCGGGACGATCGCATACGCCGAGGGGCTGACGCAGATCGCGGCGAACCTGCAGGAAATTCGCCCCACCATCGTGCTCACGGTGCCGCGCCTGCTCGAAGTGATCTATGGCCGCGTGAAAAAAGGCGTCGAGAGCAGTCCCGCAATTCGGCGCGCGATCTTCAATGCCGCGATAGCGACGGGCGCGAAGGCCGCCGAGTACCGTCATCGCGGACGTCCGCTGCCGCCGCATCTCGCGCTCATGATGCCGCTCTATCGGAAGCTGGTGTTCAAGCGAATCGTCGACATTTTCGGCGGGCGCGTGCGCTACATGATTTCCGGTGGCGCGCCGCTGCCGGTCGAGATCAATCGGATGCTCGCGGCGGCGGAAATACCGATCGTCGAGGGTTATGGACTCACCGAAACCTCGCCGATCGTCTCAGTGAACCTGCATGGCATGAACCGAATCGGCACGGTGGGGCGGCCGCTGCCACACGTCGAGACCAAGACCGCGGCGGATGGCGAGTTGCTGGTGCGCGGGCCGACCGTGATGAAGGGCTACTACCATCGCGAGGACGAAACGCGCGCGACGATCGACCCCGACGGATGGCTCCACACCGGCGACATCGCGCAAATCGACGCGGAGGGCTACATCAAGATCACCGACCGCAAGAAGGAAATCATCGTCCTGTCCGGCGGCAAGAATATCTCGCCCGCCAACCTGGAGACGCGCCTGGCGACCGACTCGTACATCTCGCAGGTGTGCGTGATCGGCGACCGGCGCAAGCATCTCGCGGCGCTGATCGTGCCGAACCTCGAGAACCTGGCCGACTTCCTCAAGCAGAACCAGCTCGCTGCCCAAGCTCCCGAGGAGATCGTAAAAGCGCCGGCCGTGAAGCAGCTATTTCAGGATCGGATTCACGAGTTCAACAAGCCGCTTTCCGACGTCGAGAAAATCGCGGAGTTCACGCTGCTGCCGCGGCCGTGGACACAGGAGGCAGGCGAGCTGACGCCGTCGCTCAAGATGCGGCGCAAGGTGGTGCAGGAGCACTGCAAGGATCAGATCGAATCGATGTACCGCGAATAATCACTGATCGCGTCTCGCCGCATCGCGCCTGACCGGGAGAGACGCTCTGTTGCTACAGTGCTGGCCTGATCGACGGTCTGTTCGAGAATGGCGCTGGCGCACCCGCGCGGAGTCCTTCACATAGAGAGGCAGGCCTCCGCGGCCAGCGTGAACAGGCGCTCGCGGACCTGATGGCGGTTCCAGCCGCGATGATCCCACTTGCCACTCAGATCGTCGCCAGCGTAAAGAATCTGCCCGAACTGGACGCGCCGGAACCTGGCGACCGCGAAGAATGCGGCCGCTTCCATCTCGACCGTCAGGCAGCCTTCGCGCTTGCGCGCGATCATCCGGGCCCGCGTTTCCCGATAGATCGCGTCGGTGGTCCACGTCTTCGCGACGACGTAGTCGACGCCGTTGCGCTTGAGGGTTCTCTCGATCGCGGCCAGGGCGCGCGGATGCGGCGCCACTTCCCGCGACCGCGGCAAGTAGTGATACGAAGTCCCCTCGTCGCGGACCGCCGCGTTCGGCACCACGATATGACCCACCGCGATCTTCGAATCGAGCACGCCCGCTCCTCCGCATGCGATGAATTTGCGCGAGCCGAGCGCGATCATCAGTTCCAGCATCGCCGCTGACATCGGCGCGCCCACGCGCGGATGAACCACCGCCAGCCGCCGGCCGTTGAAGTCGAGTTCGTAAATCGGTAGCTGGCCGATCTCCCAGGTCGCCGCGTGAATCTGGCGGGCGCCGCCGTTGTGGACCAGATCGTCGATCACGTCCTGGAAAAAGCACAACACGCAATGCCTGGGCGCATCGATCGGCTTGTGGACGCGGCGCGGCTCGATGATCGCTCGCGGCGCCGGATCGTATTCGAGAATCGGAAAGGGCTGCGCTTCCAGCGTTGCCGCGACTGCTCTGCGGGGCCGTGATTTTGATCGCGGCGTCATCAGATCGAGATCAGAATGACGGCGAGAGACCCCGTCATTTGACGTCAGGAGTTCGAATTGCCGCTCTCGGCGAGCAGCAGCGCATGAATCGTCACCAGCTTGGTCACCAGGTAGGAACGCTTGCCCTTGGGCGTGACGACCTCGATATCGTCCTTCTCGGTCTTGCCGATCAGCGCGTGGCCGAGCGGTGAGGACAGTGAAATCCGGTTCTGCGCGCCGTCGACTTCCTCCGGCACCACGATCTCGAATTCGCGCGCGCCGCCTTCGTCGAGATCCTCGAGCACCACGCGGCTGCCGAGTCCGACCGTGTCGCGCGGTATCGAATCCAGGTTGATCATGGAGAGCTCGGCGATCCGGGTCTCGAGATTGGCGACCCGGGCGCGCAGAAATTCCTGGCGCTGCTTGGCCATCGCCCACTCCGCGTTCTCGGAAAGGTCGCCATGGGCGCGCGCCCGCTCGAGCTCTTTGGGCAGGTCGACGGTGAGCTCGCGTTTCAGCACATCCATCTCTTTGCGCAGCCGGTTGATTACAGGTAATTCAGCCATCAGCAAATTCTTCCTGGGTTCGATTTCGTCTTCGTCATCTCTGCGCGCGCCTCAATCGGCGACGATCGACGTGAGGCTCCGGTTGACGCCGGGCACGCTCTGGATCTTCTGCACCACCAGCTCGCCGAGCGAGGTGACGTCGGCGGCCTCCGCGACCGCGATAATATCGTGCGGGCCGGTCACCGCGTGCGCGACCGAAACCCCGGGCACCTGTCGGAGCTTACCCGCCACTTCGCGCGCCTTACCCGGCGACGTGTCGATCAGGATGAACGCTTTGACGGACATGGCCTGCCTCCCGTGATTCGGATTTTCTCGCCGTGATTCGAGCCGGCGCTATCAACATTCAATTCAATGCGGCGGCGGAACCGGATTACCCTGTTCATTGTAGATATAAAATCCGCGGCCTGACTTGCGGCCGAGGTAGCCGGCATCGACGTACTTCTTGAGCAGCGGGCACGGCCGATACTTGTCGTCGCCCAGCACGCGCTGCATCACCTCCATGATTGCGAGGCAGGTGTCGAGACCGATCAGGTCGGCGAGCTCCAGCGGGCCCATCGGCTGATTGGTGCCGAGCTTCATCGCGGTATCGATATCGGTGACGCCGCCAACGCCCTCGTACAACGTGTAGATCGCTTCGTTGATCATCGGAAGCAGGACGCGGTTGACGATGAAGCCGGGGAAGTCCTGCGCGGTCATGGTGGCCTTGCCGAGTTTTTCGGCCAGCTCGCGGGTCTGCTCGAAGGTGACGTCGGAGGTCGCGAGGCCGCGGATTATCTCGACCAGCTTCATCGCCGGCACCGGGTTCATGAAGTGCATCCCGATCACGCGATCGGCGCGGCTGGTGCGCGCGCCCATCCTGGTGATCGAAATCGACGAAGTGTTGGAGGCGAAGATCGTTTCAGGCGGGCAAATCTTGTCGAGCTTCTGCAGCAGCGCGATCTTGACGTCTTCCTGCTCGACCGCCGCCTCGATCACGAAGTCGACCCTGGCGAAATCCTCGAGGTTGATCGAAGTCTCGACGCGCCGCATCACGCGTTCGCGATCCTCGGGCTTGAAACGGCCGCGCTGAATCATCCGATCGAGATTGCGGCCGATGCCGTCGAGCCCGTGCTTCACCACCTCTTTCGAAACGTCGTGCATCAGGACCGGAATCCCAGCCTGCGCCGTGACCTGCGCGATTCCCGAGCCCATCTGCCCCGCCCCAATCACGCCAACCGTGCTGACTGCCATTAAACCTACACTCCAGAGTTCACAGGTACGGAATATAATTTTTGAGCGAGCTCAGCAGCGCGGCGACGTCGGCCTCGTCGCCGAGCTCGCGGCACAGAAGCTGGTAGTAGCCCTTGATACGGCGGCGCTCCTGGGTCTCGGGCGGGTCCGCAAGCAAGGTCTGGAAATCCTTGAGGATGGCCTGCGTCTCGAGCTTCTTCTTGACCGGAATGGTCTCGTCGTCGACGGCGATGAGGAGCCGGATGTGATCGATCATCCGGTTCATCACGGCGAAGTCGCTGCGATCCTTTTCCATGAAATGAATTTCGTCGCTCGCGAGTCCTTTAGAAATTAATGCTGCCATCCCGGCGGCTTCTCACCGGCCGTCCAGGTGCCGGCGCCGCCGCCGGACTTCATCGACTCGCGCACCCGCTGGACGTCGTCAGGCGACTGACGCCCCGGCATCCCGAGGTTGCGCATCAGGACGTTGGCCATGTCCGAGGTCAGCCGATCGCGAATCGTCGGCGCGCCACTGACTTGCGCGTCGAGGACGCGATCGACCTGCGCCTGGGTCAGGCCCTCGGTCACGAAAATATCGACCATGCCGGCCAGTCCGATTTGCCCCTCCGCCTTGTCCACGATCGCTATCACCTTCGCGCACGGCGCGCAGACTCGGCGGACCAGACCAGCCTTTTCGTGGCAGTAGATACAGCGCATCGAAGGCGCCCCGAGCTAGTAGCCGCTGAGTGCCGATTTCCCGGCCGTGTTTTCGGCCAATTTTCCGGTAGGTTCGCGCCGACCCTGAGCGAAGGCGTTTTCGTATCCCATAAAAACACGAGAAGCGGGCGTTCGCACTCGGGCGGCCTCGCTTCCGATTGAAACGTTACTACCGGCTTGAGGGGCTCGCAAGGCGGTGTCTCCCGCGCGACGCCGATGAGCGCAGATTGACAACTTGTACGGGTGCTCATAATATTCGAATTGAGAATCATTCTCAATATCTATGGCCGTCAGCCACACCGCCGCCGTCCCCTACTTCTTTTACGCGACGGGAATTCTCTATCGCGAGGGGCTCGAAGCCCTGCTCGTGATTGTCGCGCTGGCCGCCGGCGCCCGCGGTGCGGGACAATCTCCGCGCAGCCGCGTGCGCGACGTGTATGCGGGCGCGCTCGCCGCAATCGCGGTCAGCGTCCTGCTCGCGTGGGCGGTGAATCACGTAATCGGCGACAACGCGAGCGACACGCTCGAGGGCGTCTTCCAGATTTTCGCGGCGGCGACGCTCTTCTACGTAAGCTCGTGGCTCACCGCGAAGAAGCAGTCCGATCGATGGAAGAGCTTCCTCGCGCATCAGGTCGAGGACGCCGACCACAGCGTCATCCCCGCGATGGCATTTGGTCTCACTGCGTTCCTGGCCGTGATGCGCGAGGGCGCCGAGACGATCGTCTTCTTCCAGGCGCTCACCGCGGGCGCGACCGAAGTGGCGGAGCGGCACGCCGTCGCGGCGGGGATCGTCGTCGCGGCGCTCGCGCTAGCTGCGACGTTCGCGATTCTGACGCGCGCCGCGTACCGGATTCCAATCGGCGCGTTCTTTTCGGTGACGTCGATTCTGCTCTACGGACTCGCGGTGGTGTTCATCGGCCAGGGGGTCGCGAGTCTGCAGGAAGCGAGCCTGGTGAGCGCGACCTTCGTCGATCACGTGCCGACGATCGTGATGCTCGGGCTGTATCCGACGGTGCAATCGATCGTCGCGCAGCTCACCTTGCTGGGCTTCGCCGCGCTGGCGATTTTTGTGCCGCGCGGGGCGGCGCGGCGGCTCAAGGTGTCGCCGTCGGCGCAGCAGGCGCCGGAGACGCGTCCCACTTGAGCGGCGGCGCTGCCGCAGGCTTGAGCGCCGACGCCGCCGCAGGCGGCGCGCTGCTTGCGCCGTACATCACCTCTTCGACATCGGTGCTCAGTTTCTCCGCCTCGACCAGCGCGCGAAATCCGATCGTGATGCACTGACTAACATATTGATCGCCGCCCACCGGGCTCTGGCGCACCCGCCGCAAGGTGACGCGCAAATCGTTGCTGCGCTGGAGCAATTCGCTGAGCCGGGTTTCGACGATGACGCCGGCGCCCTCCGCCGAGACCAGGTCGAGCGCGAGCGCTTGCGCGCGCTCGGCCTTGGCGAGGTCGTTGAGGGCGGCGCGGATTTCGCCGCAGGCGCTATCCGCGGTTAGCTCCGGCGCCGCGACGGCGCCGGAGCTAACGCTGCCGCCCGCCGCGGCGCCGCCCGCGAGCGCCAATGCGCTCGCGAGCAGCGCCGCGCGCAGCAATCTCGACGCTTTCGCGCTGCTGCCGGCGCGGCGCACGCCGCGCCGGCGGCGGCGCGAAAGCAAACGAGCCGGCCTCGCGGCCGGCTCGTTCAATGCGTCACCGATCGTATGTCGCGGGTCGCCTACGCGGCGTCCTCGGGCGCTCCGTACCCGATCGAGTTCAGGAACTCCGCCTTCTGCCCCGACGCCATGATGTAGATTCCGTCCCATCCGCAGACCTCCTCGCAGAGGAGGCACCCGACGCAAGTCTTCTCGTTGACCTGCACCTTGCCCAGGTACACCGCAGTATTCTCCGGCGACGGCGAGATGCAATCGAACGGGCACACGTCGACGCATACTCCGCATCCGTTGCAATTGTCCGGATGCACCACGGCGACCGGACGCTCGGCGCGCTTGAGCACGTGCGTCATTTCGCCCTTGTTGTTCATGATCGCATCGTCGGGGCAGATGACGCCACAGGCGCCGCAATCGATACAGAGTCCGGCCTCGATGTAATAAACTTTTTTCGAAATCCCGGAAATCGCGCCGGTCGGGCAGCGCTTCTCGCACGCGCTGCATCCGGTGCAATTCTCGGCGATAATCTCAAACGGCATCTCTCAATCCCTCGGCTGAATCTTTCCTGGAGCGCGGACCGCGTCTACTTGCGCATCTCTTCGATAATCTGCTCGCGATGGTCGTGCTCGATAAGCTGATCGTTACGGCGCGCCTGCTTGAGCGAGATATAAGTGAAAAACAGGACCAGGAACATCATCCCCATGATCGGGATATTGTCGGACTGGGTCAGGATCGCGAGAAATTGTTGAAGTCCGGTGACGTGTTCCATTTAATGATTGATTCCTCAGCTACATACGCGCATCTGATACTGAACTATCAACCGTATTAGCCCAAGTCAACTTTGCTCCTGCGCACTTTCATCTGAGGCGCGCGATCGGCGTATAATCGCCGCGATGGCGAATCAGGTCGAGGCAACTTCATATCCTGCTGCGGCGCAGCGCACTCTCCTCAACCTCGCGTGGGGCGCCGTTGCGACCGCGCTCTGCGTGCTGTGGACAGCACTCCTGGCGCCACCTGCCGCGGTGCTGGCGGCACTCGGCAAGCCGCATGCGGTCACCCCGCTGTCGCGGCTATGGGGCCGGCTGCTGATCCGCACCTGCAGCGTGAAGGTGCGTATCGAGGGCCTCGAGAATCTCGCCGGACTCAAAACCTACACACTGGTCTCTAATCATCAGAGCTTCTTCGATATCTTCTCGATCGTCGCCTTCATGCCCGGTGAAATCCGTTTGGTAGCCAAAAAGGAACTGCTGAAGATTCCGGTGCTCGGCTACGCGCTCAAAAATTCCGGCCACGTGATTATCGATCGGCAGAGCGGCGGCAAGGAAATTCGCAAGGTGATCGAAAGCTCACGCGAAGGCTTCAGCATCGCGATTTTCGCCGAAGGACATCGCTTCAGCGACAACCGGGTGCACGAGTTCGAGGACGGCGCGGCGTGGCTGGCGATCATGACGCGGACGCCGGCGGTGCCGATGGCGATCAGCGGCTCGGCGGCGTTCTTCCCGCGCCTGGCGAAGATCGTGGTGCCGGGCGGCACGATGCGGATGACGATCGGCAAGCCGATTCCCACCGAGGGGCTCAAGAGCTCAGACCGCACCGAGCTGACGCGCAAGCTCGAGGAAGCGGTGCGCGCCACATTCTCAACTGAAGTGTGACCGCGCGCACCGCCAACCTGATTCAGAGCAGGCGGAACCCTTCTCGGCGGCCGGCCTTTTGGTCGAAGGTCGCGGTGTACTCGCAACCCAGCCTGCGGTTGATCGCCGCGATCATGCTGTCGGAGAAGTCGGCCCCCTCCCGATACTCGCGGAGCGCGGCGAGCGCCTCATCGCGATCCTCGATCGCCAATTGCTGGGCGAGAAGGAGGTTGCCAAGCACTTCGTACACCGCGTCTCTCGAATATGAGTATCCGCGTTCGAGCACCCAGACCGTCTCGCACAGGACTATCCGATTGATGAACCCCGGAGCTTCGGCGCTGCACTCACGATCGATAAATGACTTGGCGGTCCGCGCCTGCGCGGGATCGTCGCGGAGCAGGTAGCGAAGCAGGACGTTGGTGTCGAGTGCTTTCAACGTCGCGCCCGATCCACCGCCCGTGTCGCGATTGCTTCGTTCATTTCGTCAATCGATAGCCGGCGCGGCGCCGGGGCAAGGAATCCGTAAAGATCCTTGACGTGGACGGTCATGGGAACCACCACCACTGAGCCGTCGCGTTCGATCACGAAATCGACCCGGTTCCCAGGCTTGAGCTTCAGGTGGTCGCGGATCTTCTTCGGCATCGTGAGCTGCCCCTTGCTGGTGATGGTTGCGATCGGCACTTTCCTTACCTCAATAAGAAAATCTTACTCATCAGTAAGGACTCTAGCACTTCGCGAATACGCGATGCCAGCGCGAGCAACTCGCCTCTGGATCAGCCGAGTCAGTGCGGAACCGGCACTGTGATCGTGAACCCGTCATCGCTGCCTGGCGCATCCGCGGGTCCCGAACCAATCGATGGGCATCCGGCGTCGTTGCAGTTGAAATGGATAATGCAGTGGCCGCGCAGATCGTATGCGTCGACAGATCGATTCGGGTTCTGAAATGGGATCCATCGCCCAGGGAACGGAATTTTAACCGAGTCTCCCAGATCGACCGGACTTTGGGTCTCGAGCGGACTTTGGGTCTCGAGAGCGCTCATGGGGAGGGACATCTTTACGGTACCGTTTGGAGTTGAAACCAATGCGGAGATGGTTTTCGCGGTGTGCGGATCGTCAAAGCACGACGCGGCGAACAGCAACGATGTCGAGGCCGACGTCAGCGCGAGTAGTAGCGTGATAGCGACCGCTGCAATCAACGCCGCTCGAAGAATCTTTTTTTTCATCGCGGTGACCGATCACACGCGGCGGTCGAAGATGAATAGCGGGACCTGGCTGGAGACCGCGGGGTCGATGGCGAGGATGCGCCTGCCGGTATCCTTGTCGATGCGGACCAGTGTCGTATCCAGGCCGGCGGCGCGCATCGCGGCGGCGACCTGGTCGACGTCGTCGGCTTCGAGCCACAACGCGATCATGCCTTCGCCGCTCTGTGCCAGCGCCGCGGAGACCTCGGCGCCGGAGGCGAGGCGGATTTCCGCGCCGCCGACGCGTACCGACGCGCTGCGGCCGTCGGCCGCGCGCGTCACCGTGAAGCCGAAGTTCTTTTCGTAGATCGACGCCGCGTCGGCGAGATCGGAGGTCGCCACGTCGAGGCGGTCTAATCTTTTGAGCATACGGGTTGTCGCCTGGTCATATCGCTTACACAGCGCGATGCCTGGTTCCGGCGCCGTACGTGATCGACAGGATAGTATACGGACTGCGCACGATTCCTCGATGCCAGGTGCCGCGCGGCACGATGAAAGCGCGGCCGGCGCGTAGTTCGACGGCCCGCTCACCGTCATTATTTTGATTTTGCAAAACCAGATCCAAGGCACCCGAGAGCAGGTACAAGACCTCTTCTCCGGCCGGATGCATCTCCCAGGCGGTCCAGTCAGCCGACTGGCTTCCGACCGTCACCAGCCGTCCCTCGTGCAGATCGGTGCGTTCCGCGATTCGTGCCCAGAAGTCTTTGTCGACGGGCACCGGGATAGCGTCCGGTCCATCGCGAAGCTGGATGAAGGTAGTGGTGAGGTCGAGTGTCGATTGATCTGGAGCGGACATACGCGCCTCCTGTGGCCGAGAAAACCACTCTGTTCCGATAGCGCCGGCCAAAGCAATCGACTGTCATCCGGCGAGTCTGTGAACTTTTAGAAGCGCTGAAAGAATTCTGCGCGCCACGAGAGCGCAGAGAAGCACTGTCGTTTCAATGAACAGGGAAAGAAGGATGTCATCCTGAGAGTCTGTGAGTTTCTGAAAGAGTAAAAGTGAAAAAAACGAAAGTGCTGCCAGGGTCGCGACCGCTGGGAAACCACCGCCGTCCGCTAGGTTAGCAGAGAAGCGTCGTCATCCTGAGCGAAGGCTGCCGGAGTCGAAGGACCGCTACGTAACAATTGTTTGAATACTCAGCGATAGTTGTCCACGCGCCGTTGGTCGCCTGCTGACGGCCTGCCTACTACTCTTCGCGGAACCAATCGGCGCTCAGGCATCGCTGGAGAGAATGTACACAAAAAGTCTGGCTACCCGTGATGGCATAGTAGGAGCAGTGCGCGAGACACTCACCGTAAACGAGCAGCGCGTGTCATTGGTGCATCGCCGTGCAAGCGGCCTGGAATCAACGCAACGGCTGCGATTAGCGGCGCGTGAACAACCTTCTGTGAGTATTCAAACGATCGTTACGTAACGGTCCTTCGACTCCGGCAGCCTTCGCTCAGGATGACCTCGCTTCTTTGCTGACTTAGCTCACGACAGTGGTTTCCGAGCGTTCGCGATCGTGGCAGCATTTCGTTTTTCACTTTTACTTTTTGAAAAAATCACAGACTCTCAGGATGACGTCCCTCCTTTGCCGACTTAGCGGACGACAGTGGTTTCCCAGCGCTCGCGACCTGGGCAGCATTTTCGTTTTTCATTTTTACTTTTTAAAGAATTCACAGACTCTCAGAATGACGAAAGAAAACGCCTGCCGGAGGGCTCCGGCAGGCGTCGCTCAAAACTAAAAGAACTTCGGTCCTTTTTCGACCTCAGTTGCGGCCGGACCCCTCGGGTCGCGGCTTCGGGTCGTAACCTCAGCTCATACCCTAGCTCTTGGGTTTCAGCGTGAAGTTTGCCGATGCTGATGCGCCGTCTTTTACGTCTACCTTCTGGTCCTGGGTGCCGAGCTTTTCATGCCATACCGTGATGGTGTAGTTGCCCGCCGGCACGTCCTTGATCGTGAAGTTGCCCTTGTCGTCGGTCACTGCGTAGTACGGCGTGTCGGTCACGACCCACCATCCATGCATCCAGCCGTGCGCGTCGCAGGTGACGCGGATCACTTCGGGCTGCTCGACCTTCTGCTGAATCACCTTCTTGAACTTGGGCTGCGCCATGTTGAAGGACGGATTCTTGGTCGAGTAGGTATGGATGTTGTGCAGGATGCCGTCGTCATTGATGATGTCGACGGTGCTGCCGGCCGTGAACGCGAGCACGTGCGGTATGTAGTCGCATCCCTTCTGATCGAACTTAACCTCCGCGGGCTTCGCGTCGCCCTTGGCGCCTTTGACCTCGACCACCGCGTTGGCGATTCCGCCGCTGGGGTCGACAATCAGGTCTTCTGTGAAATGCGGCTTGAGATCGCATACTTCCTTGTCCTTGCTGATCTCGACCTTCTTGGGCGGTGGCGCGGTGCCGTCGAGCTTGACGGTGCCGGTGATAGTGCCGCCCGCGGCCGCCGCTATGGTGGCTCCCGCGCCGATTCCAAATGCGATAGCTGCGCCGGCGGCAACAATCATCGTTGCGAACTTGTTCATCGTGGATCCCTCCTGGAATCTTCCCGCATCATGGTCATGCACATCATATACTGAATATACTTTGAATACCTATTTCTTACTCACTTTCAGCGGCTTACTCACTTTCTGCGGAGCCGGCGTAGTCGCGACTTCTCCGGGCAGCGTCTGTCCCGGATGCGTTCCGAACCAGAAAATATAGTCGCGAAGCGCCTTGATCTGTTCCTGCTCGTTACCCTTCAGAATATCGTCGGGGCCGCCCGGATAAAATGACGGCATCTTGGTGCCCGGCTGAATCGCCGACGGATTATGAATCCATTGGAGTATCCATTCCGGGTTGAGCCGCGCATGCGCCAGCGCGAGGTCGGGTGCCCATCCGGACGGATCGCCCTCGGGCTTCTTGTCGCCCTGCTGATGGCATGAGAAGCAGTTGAAGTAGTCTTTCGACATCAGCTTGGCGCCCGCCTGCAGCAGGTCAACCGGCACCAGGTTGGTATTGAGGAACACGAACGGCACCTGCAGATCCGCCATCGCGACGAAGTAGTTCACCACGGTGTCGTCTTCCGCATTGGTAAACTGAAAGGTCGGCATCCGGATCTTGAGCCACGGCCGGATCGGCGTCGGCCCTTGCAGGAAATCGAATAGCCACTGCGGCTGCGCCTTGGCGCCCTCGCCATTGAGTATTGGCGGGGCGAAGTTGATTTGATCTTCCGGGTAGAAGCGCCGGATGAAGCCGCCGCGATTCTCGATAATGTGGCAGCCGACGCAGTTGTAGTAATTCACCATCCGCCGCCCGGCGACGATATTGGTCTGCCGGTCGGTGCCGGGCGCACGATAGCGTTCCTGCACCTTGTTCTCGACCAGGCCGGCCAGGAACACGCGGAGATTCTGGATATCGGGATCGTCGAGATCGAAGTTCGGCATCAACTGCTCGACGTCCTTGGTCGCGTAGATGCGCGGCTGCTGGAGCTTGTGGAAGGTCCAGTCGTCCCAGGTCGCCGGCACGTCGGTGCGATCGCCGAAGAACATCTCGTCGAGATGCTTGGAGCCGAAGGTGGTCAGCTCGACGCCGATGCGCGACTCCTTGTCCATCCCTTCAATCTCATGGCATCCGAAGCATCCGTACTTGCGGATCAAGGCTGCGCCCTGGGTGGCCTGCGACGGGTCGGCGACCATCGCAGGAACCCCCGCGTCCTCCTTCTTCTGCCCGTGCGTCATCAGGAAAGCGGTCAGCGCGGTGGCCTCGTGATCGGAAAGGCGCAACGACGGCATCGCAGTGTGCGGCGAGAAGTCGCGCGGATTCTTGAGCCAGAAGTAAACCCATCGCGGGTCGGTCTTCTCGGCGATCTTGCTAAGGTTGGGGGCAAAGTCCTTGGTGGTGCGCGCCGCGCCGGCCTTGAAGGCCGCGAAGTCGCCGACCGGAGCGCCGATCTGGTCGGGCTCGATCGCATGGCATCCTTTGCATCCGACCGACTCGAACAGCCCCTTGCCTTCTTCGATCATCCCGGGATTCTTGATGTCCGCTTCGAGCGTCGCCGGCTCCACGTGCGCCTTGACCCAATCGTCCGACTGTTGCGCGGAGCTCTGCAGGATGTAGGCGGCAATCTGGGTCGCCTGCTGCGGCGTGAACATGAAATTCGGCATCCGCGTGTTGGGGCGGAACTGATGCGGATTGGTTATCCAGCGGACCGCCCACGACGGATCGATCTTGGCGGACGCGAGCTTCAGATACGGGCCGATTTTCGGCATGTCCTCGTAGCCCAGCACCAGGTGGCATCCGGTGCATCCGAGCTGCTCGAATATCCGCTCGCCGTCGACCCAGTTGATCGCGATTTGCTTGCCGTCGGCGTTGACCAGCGAGCCGACGTCGAGATGGCAGGTGATGCAGCGCGCCTGCATCTTGTCGCCGCGCAGCAGCGGAGTCTCCCAGAACTTGTCGAGGCCGTGCGCCACCTTCACCGAGTTGACCGCGGGACCCTGCCCGTCATGACACGGCGTGCATCCGAGCTTGTCGGGCGGATGCTTGCCGATGATCGCGTCGAAGTTGGAATGGGTGCGAAACGGCTGCGGCGCGCTCTCGAAGCCCTTCTTGTCGGCGCCCATGTGACAGCTTTGGCATCGATCGACCCGCGCGATCGCCTCGTCGAAGGCGTTGCGATCGAAATCGTCGATCGAAGTCTGCTGAATCTTGGGAATCTTCGGATAGCGGAACAGGATCCGGCCGGCGACGGTTACCGGGATTTCGTAGTCGTTGGCCTTTTCGATCAGATCGTCGCGATTCTTGGTCAGCGTCTTGAGCTGGTCGGTGAGCGCGTCGACCCTGGAGTTGATCTGATCGATCTGGTCCTTGACTGCCTGGTACTTCGCTTTTGCCGCGTCCGAGATCTTCTGCTCTTTGTCCAGCTCGGCGTTGAGCCGGTTGATCTCATTCATGAACGGCTGCGCGTCCTGCTTTTCCTGGATCGCGTGATTGTAGTCGTACCAGAGCTCGGTCAGATTCGACTTGGTGAAGCGGGCGGCCTGCTCCTTGTCGTCGGCGATTATCTTGAGGCGGGTTTCCTCGGGCTCAAGCTCCGCGAGCCTGGCCGCGGTCTGGCCGGAATGGAGCTCCGACTCGGCGGCGGCGAGATCCTTGGTGGCTTTTTCATAGGTCGGATCGGCGTTGAGGCGTTTCTGCTCGTCGTCCGCGTCTTTCAGATACTTGGCGTAGGCGAGGCGATCGAACTCGACCTGGTACTGCTTCCACGGCCGGCGCGAGATGTTGTCGTCCCAAATCGACCACACCGACACCACCAGCAGCAGCGCCACCATCAGCACGAACAACGCGCTGAGAGATTTCGATTCTTCGACTGGATCGAGCCCCGGTCTGCCAGCCATCTACTTCACACCTGCCATGGGTCCGGATGAGGAGACCGCAATGATGTAATTTTCCGAGCGAAGCGATTCAAGAGCCGGATCGGGTGGAAATGCCCTCGGCGATATAGCCGAGCAGGAACACCAGGATTCCGATACCGGTTATCTCGAACTCGCTCCCCATCCCGTGCGGTTGAGTTAACCCGAAGTAGAGCGCAAACCCCACGTCCGCGCATCCGAGCGCTTGCAACACCTTGCCAAGGATGAACACCTGTGCGCCGCCAGAAAATCAGATGTTAATCCACGGCGTAACCAGGATGTACTTAATATTGAACGCGTGGCGCAGCGCCATCTTGATGAACACCGCGGCCATGGTCAGAAACAGGAACGCGGTGGTGCCGAAGCGCACCGGGCCCCATTTCTCGAGCAACTCTTTACCGCCGCCCGGAAACGCCGACCACGGATCGCCGGCCGGCCGTCTACGGACCCACCATCGAAAGGCAAGGATGCCGACGACGTAATAACCTCCAATCAGGAACAGACCGAAAATCGCCGCCGCGAAATAATCGCGGAACCCGAACATGTACGGTAGGTCGACGTTGGTCAGCGCCTCGACCAGATGCGGATCCCAGACCTGTCCCGGCCAGAACCAGTTCCAGCCCGGGCCGCGGAAAAACGTGCCGATGATGATGAACGAGACCCACAGGATCTGGAAGCCGAGAAAGAAAGTCAGGATCTCGAATTTGCGCTCGCGGAAAGTGTAGTAGCCGTTGCCCTTGGGATTGATGTCCAGGTACGGAATCATCATCAGGCCCACGATGATGAAGCTGGGCAGCACCACGCCCGCGTACCACGGATCGAAGAACACCAGCATCTCCTGCAGGCCCAGGAAGTACCACGGCGCCTTGGACGGATTCGGCGTGCGGGTCGGGTTGGACGGCTCTTCGAGCGGAGCGTTGATGGTCAGCGACCAGATGGTCAGGACGATGGTGATGAAGATCGCCATCAGGAATTCGTTGCGCACCAGGAAGGGCCAGGTGTGCAGCTTGTCCTCGATACCGCTGCCGGCTTTCTTGATCGGGACTTCGATACGTTTGCCCGGCGCCGCGGGCGCGCCGCGGCCGCCGGGAGCCTTGATCGCGGCGCCGCCTGCGCCACCGCCGGCGGCAGCGCCAGCCCGCATCACCGGACCGCCGGGACCGCCAGCTCCTGATCCGTTACCTTGGGTTGCCATCGGTTAAGACCTTTAGACCTTCGCTATCGCCGTAACCGTTACCTGCGCGGAAACCTGCAAGAAATTATAATCCAACTCGCCCATCGTGTTTAGAGCTCCGCTGCTCCGTCAGCTTTTGTGCGGCTGGCCCTCGTCGTCGTGATCGTCAAGCGGCGGCGGAGTCGCGAGGATCCACAGAATGTAGATCAGGATCGACATCGCGATGGGCACCGAGAGCACCCGCACGATTCCGGTTTGCGAAAGATAGGTGATGAGGCCGCCCATAGAAAATTTAACTGGCTAACTCCATTGCTCCCGGCTCCATCGCTCCTGGCGTTCGCTCAATCGCTCCTAGAGCGGGCCCGACATGCCGTCGCGGCGGATGCGCCAGAAGTGCACCGCCATAAACAGGCTCGCGAGCAGCGGGAAGAATATGCAGTGCAGGATGTAGAAGCGCAGCAGCGTGTGCGGACCGATCTCGGCGCCGCCAAACAGGAACGCGCGCGCGTCGTAAATCGGATTGACGCCCAGCACCTCGTGGAACGGGCCGCCGTGGCCGAGCAGCGGTATCGCACGCGCCATGTTGGAGCCGACCGTCACCGCCCAGATAGATAGCTGATCCCACGGCAGCAGGTAGCCGGTGAACGACAGCAGCAGCGTCAGCACCAGCAGGATGACGCCGACGATCCAGTTGAACTCGCGCGGCGGCTTGTAGGAACCGGTCATGAAGACGCGGAACATGTGCAGCCACACCGCGATCACCATGCCGTGCGCGGCCCATCGATGCATGTTGCGCATCAGCATCCCGAACGGCATGTCGAACTCGAGATACTTCATGTCGGCGTAGGCGTATTCGGCGGTGGGACGATAATAGAACATCAGGTAGACGCCGGTGACGACGGTGACCAGGAACAGCAGGAAGGTGATGCCGCCCATGCACCAGGTGAAGCGCAGGCGCACGGTATGCTTCTGCACCTTGGAGGGATGCAGATGGAGCCAGACGTTGCCGGAGACCATGAGGATACGGTTGCGGGGAGTGTCCTCGTAGCCGTGGCGAAAAATCGATTGCCAGACGGTAGACTCGACTATCTGGCGCTTGGTTTCGTTCCAGTCAAACTTGGCCATCTAACGTCCTGATCGGGCGCGGGACTCGGCGCGCGCGGTCGCATACGCGGCGAGCGCCGAACATCAAGGTTTAGTCGAAAAAACCCAACCTGTCACACGTCAAAATCGCATCGCGGGCTGCACTGAGGCGTAAGGCTACCTAATTTCGGCGCTACTCTGCAACAAGCACGGCTCATTGAGACGAGCGTACGGTCGGCGAATGTTGTCAACCTGGTCGCTCTCCGGAAAATCGTCATGATCCGGCAGATCGCGCGCGGCTGAACAATGACACGATCGCGCCGTAGAGCACCATCACCGCGGCGACACCGATCACGCCGAGTCCCGGGCCGATCAGGATACCGGTCGCGCACAGGACCGCGCCGATCACGAACAATGGAATCGCAAACGCGATCGGATTAAACGGATCGTTGCGCTTGGCGTGCTCGGCACTCGCGTGCGCGAGGTCGGACTGGTCGGCTTCCTCGGCGCTCTCCTTGAGCAGGCTCACCGCGTAATCAGTAAGCTCCTGGCGATTCGGCATCGCGCGCAGGCGCTCGGCAAGCTCGCGCGCGAGCTGCTCGACGCGCTCGTCGTTGGTCTCCGACTGTTCGTCGCGATCTGTGGAATCAGCCACTTGGCCAGTGTCCGCCCGAAGGCGCGCTAACACCTATCGAACGCCGGTTAGGGTGTCAATGTAATGTGATTGCAATCGCGCCGCGCGCCGAACTCGCGGCGGGCGCGGGGCGCGCTACCCGTCTTTGCGCGCGACGATGACGGTATGAAACGACAGCGCCGAGACGCGCTCGTGACGCTCCAGCGTGATGCGCTGACCACGCAGGACATCGCGCGCGCGCAGCCGCGTGGTCCATCCGAGCAGCTTGGTGCCCGGGTTGATGATCGAATTGAAAAAGTACAGCAGCGGATTGGCGCTGGCGAAATGCGTGACGATCACGATCCGCCCGCCCGGCTTACACACCCGCATCATCTCGGACATCATGCGCGCTGGGTCCGGCACCACCGTCATCACGTGAAAGGTAAGGACGTCGTCGAAACTCGCGTCGGGAAAGTCGAGGTTGAGCGCGTCGCCTTGCTTGAGATCGACGTGGCCCAATTCGTTCTCGCGAACCTTTTTCACCGCCTGCGCGAGCATGTCGGTCGACGGATCGATCCCGACCACGCGGACGTAGGGCGGATACGCGTCGAGCGAGATGCCGGTGCCGACGCCAACCTCGAGCACTCGCTGGCTCGGACGGAAGTTCAGTGACTCGATAACTTCGTGCTCGTGGTCGACGAATACGCGCCCGAAAACCGAGTCGTAGAAACGCGCGAAGTCGGAATAGACACGGCTCTCGTGAGGCTCAGCCATCGGTACGATCTCCCAAAATTACTATCTAGAAAAATGCGGGCGGTGAGTGAGAAATGATAACCGCTGAACCTACCCCGCCACTACCAGCGCCTACGCCGCGGCGTTGACTCCCCGGAGCTGGCGCTTCACCGAGGTGATATCGCGTTTGCGGAAGCGCCACTGCCGCCCCTTCTTGAAGGCGGGGATGATATTGCGGCGCGCAAATTCGTTGACGGTGTCCGGACTCAGATCGAGCAGGAACGCCACTTCTCGCGAGTTGAGTAGTATGTCGTCTTTATCGGCCATCCGAGTCCAACAAGACGCCCCCTTCGGGTTCGGTCTGGAACGGGCTTTTGTAGTACGGTCGAATCTCTAATGTCAAGTTTTCTCCTGGGAACCGTTTAACAGGCGCGCCAGCACGGTATATTCGCCCTCCCGGCCCGAGCCGATTCCGGCCCCTACCTCACGCCTCAATAGACCTCGATAGCCTCAAGCGACCTCGACGGACCTCAACGCCCTCGAGTACGGACCGGTCAGATCAGGAATCCCAAGAACGTGCCAATCCCGAGCTATAACGCGCTTTAGACGCTTATCGTGTTCAGCCGCCGGGCCGAGATCAAATAGTCATACCATGCCCGCGTGACGACTATACACGAGAACAGTCCTGTCAGCACTCCGACCATCAGCGTCACCGCGAACCCCTTCACCGGTCCGGTTCCGAACTGAAACAGGATCAGCCCCGCGACAAAGGTCGAGATGTTGGAGTCGCGGATCGCCGACCACGCGCGCTGGTAGCCGAGCTTCACCGCCTCGCGCGTCGACTTGCCGTCACGCAGCTCCTCGCGCATCCGCTCGTTCACCAGCACGTTCGCGTCGACCGACATTCCGAGCGTCAGCACGATTCCCGCTATACCGGGCAGCGTGAGCGTTGCCCCCATCGCTGCCATCACGCAGATCAGCAGCAAGATGTTGAGCGACAAGCCGAAGTCGGCGAGAATTCCCGCGCGGCTGTAGTAGACCGGCATGAAAACCAGCACCATCACCGCGCCGATCACGAATGAGATTTCGCCCTGGCGAATCGAGTCGCGTCCGAGAGACGGACCAACCGTGCGCTCCTCTTCGATCTCGACTGGCGCCGGCAACGATCCTGAGCGCAGCACGATCGCAAGATCGTGCGCCTCGTCGAGCGAGAAGCGGCCCGAGATCTGCACGTGCCCTCCCGGTATCCGCTCCCTGATGACGGGGTCCGAGTAGACCGTCTTGTCGAGAATGATCGCGAGCTTGCGGCCCACGTTCTCCGCGGTGACCGTGTCGAAAATCTCCGCGCCGCGCGAGTCGAGCTCGACCGACACGTACGGGCCCTCGAGCCGGCCGCCGGGACGCACGCGCGCATCGGTCACCGTGTCGCCGGTCAGCAACACTGGCGACTCGACCAGGTACGGCGTCTTGCCTCCGCGATCGACCGGGCCGTAGAGAATCTCGTCGCCCGGCGGCGGACCGTCCTTCTCGGCGTCGGCGACGCTATGGCTATCGTCGATCAATTTGAACTCGAGTACTGCGGTCTTGCCGATCAGCTCCTTGGCGCGCTCCGGATCCTGGATGCCCGGAAGCTGGATCAGGATTTCGCTTTCGCCCTCCTTCACCACCGTGGTTTCGCGCACCCCGAGCTGGTCGATACGATTGCGAATCGTCTCTAGCGCCTGATCCATCGCGTTGCTGCGGATGGTGTTCAAGTCGCGCGGCTTGAAAATCAGGCTGTAGGCGGGGCCGGCGTTGGAGGACATCGTCGAGATCGCGAGCTCCGGGAACGACTTCTGCACCAGGTCGAGGAACGGCGTGCGCTCATCGCTGCTCTTGAGCTTCACGACCAGCGCGCCCGAGGCATCCTGCGAGACGTCGTCGAAGTCGAGCTTGTTGTTCTTGAGCTCGCGCTTGATATCGTCGCCGCTGCGCTTGAGCTGCGTCTTGACCGCCTCGTCGAGCTTGACGCCCAAGAGCAGATGAGTCCCGCCCTGCAGGTCGAGGCCGAGCGCGATCTTCGTGGCGCCGAGCGTGCTTTTCCACCAGTCGGGAAGATCGTCGTTGAAGCTCGGGACCATGATTATCATCGCCACCACGACCAGCGCGCCGGCGAGGTAGATGCGCGTCAGGCCGCTGCCGCCGGTGAAATGCACGTACAGAAACGCGACCGCGAGCGCGAGCAGGATCAGAATCGGTCCGTAACTTTGAGTTTCCACTTATTCTCCGGCACCCGGCCTCACGGCGATAAAATCGCTAACCACTCTCTAGTCCCCTTTGTCTTTCTTCGCGGTCGTCTTGCCGTACGATGAGATCGAGGCGATTTGCGGACGCTCCACGCGCACCCGCACGTTGGGCGCAATTTCGACCGTCACCAGCCGATCGCCGATCTCGGTTATCTTGCCCACGATCCCGCCGGTGGTCACCACTTCGTCGTTGCGCTTCAACTCGCGCAGCATTTTGGAATGTTCGCTGGCCTTCTTGGTCTGCGGCCGGATCAAGAGAAAATAGAAGATTCCGAACAGCAGTGCGAGCGGTACGACCGTCGTATAGATGACCTGCTCGCCTCCGGCCTGCGATCCGGCGGCCGCCTGCGCCCATGCAATTCCTTCGAAAAACATTAATCGTTATCCTGCGTCATCAATCCCGCATTGTCACGTCGGACCTTCTGGTCAGATCGCGCGGCCGTTTTCCGCCTGGTCCGCAACCGTTTTGGCATACGCGGCGAAAGTGCGAGATTCGATAGCAACTCGCGCCTCGCGCATCAAGCGCGCATAGAAATAAAGATTATGCTCCGTGAGCGCTCGCGCCGCGAGTATCTCGCCGGACATATATAGATGACGGAGGTACGCGCGGCTGAAGGTCCGGCAGGAGCGGCAATCGCAGCGCGGATCGAGCGGCCCCTGGTCGCGGGCGAACGTCGCGCGCTTGATCGCGATGCGCCCCTGGCTGGTGAAGGCGCCGCCGTTGCGGGCATTGCGCGTCGGCAGCACGCAATCGAACATGTCGTAACCCATCGCGATCGCGGCGACCAGGTCCTCCGGCGTGCCGACGCCCATCAGGTAGCGCGGCCGCGCCGCGGGCAGCATCGACGCGGTCAGCGCCGCCATCTCCAGCATCGCCTCCTTCGGCTCTCCGACCGAGAGTCCGCCCGCTGCGTATCCGTCGAATTCGAGCGCGGTGATTTGCGCCGCGCTGGTCTTGCGCAAATCCGCATACACGCTCCCCTGCGCTATTCCGAACAGTGCCTGGGTGGTGCTGCGGCGCGCCGCGAGTCCGCGTGCGGCCCATCGCGCGGTCATCTCGAGTGAGGTGAGCGCGCGCGCACGCTCGGCGGGATACTCGGTGCACTCGTCGAGCACCATCATTATATCCGCGCCCAGCGCCTCCTGGATTTCCACCGCGCCCTCGGGTGACAGCGCGATTGGTGCGCCATCCAGATGCGACCGGAAGCGGATTCCTTCCTCGTTCACCGAATTGATTTTCGCGAGGCTCATCGCCTGGAAGCCGCCGGAGTCGGTGAGAATCGCGCCGGGGAACGCCATGAAGCGGCCGACTCCCCCCATCTCGCGCACCAGCTCTGCGCCGGGGCGGACCGCGAGATGGTACGCGTTGGCGAGCACCAGCCTGTATCCCATCGCCCACAACTCGTCGGGCGCCATTGCCTTGACGGCTGCGCGCGTACCCACCGGCATGAAGGCCGGCGTCGCGACTTCGCCGTGCGCGGTCGCCAGACGGCCGACACGAGCATCGCCATCGCGGGCGGTCACGGTAAATTCGATCGGCGCCGCCATCACGCCATCAAACGATCAGCATCGCATCGCCGTAGCTTAAAAATCGGTAGCGATGTCGAATTGCTTCGCGATATGCCGCGAGAATCAGATCACGCCCCCCGAGCGCCATCACCAGCGCCAGCACGGTTGTCCGCGGCATGTGAAAGTTCGTGATCATCGCGTCCACCAGCTTGAAGCGAAAGCCGGGGTAAATGAAGAGGCCGGTGAAACCCTCGGCATCGCGGGTTATCGCGTATGACTCAAGCGCTCGCGTGCTCGACGTGCCAACCGCGATCACGCGTCCGCCGATTCGTCGCCTATGCTCGAGCGCCTCGAGCGCCGCGGGCGGAATCGTGAACCACTCCGCTTCCATCGTGTGCCCCTCCACCGTGGGCTCGCGCACTGGGGCAAATGTGCCGGGGCCGATATGCAGCGTCACCATCGCGGTTCGAACTCCCGCCGCCGCCAACTCCTTGAACACTTCGTCCGTGAAATGAAGTCCGGCGGTCGGCGCCGCGATCGCGCCCGGATGAGAGGCGTAGACGGTCTGGTAGTCGGCGAAATCCGCAGAGTCGACCTCGCGATGTATGTAATGAGGCAGCGCCAGCGTGCCGCGGCTCTTCAAAATGTCGTCGATGGAAACCGAATCTTCGCCGATGACGATCGGGCGGCCGTAGCGCGCGTAGCTGACGATTCGAAGTGCACGGCCGTCGTCGAGCAACAAGCGCGTGCCGTCCTTGAGCGGGCGATGCGCGCGCATCAGCGTGAGCCACGCGCCCGGCGGATGCTCGGCGGGGCGCACCAGCAGTAGCTCGACCCGTCCGCCCGACTCTTTCCTCGCGAACAGCCGCGCCGGGAGCACGCGGGTGTCATTGAGGACGACCAAGTCGCCGTCCTTCAGATGGCGCGGGAGTTTGTAAAATCGCGAGCTCTCGAAAGTTCGGGACTTGCGGTCGACGACCAGCATCCGCGCTTCGTCGCGGCGCTCGAGCGGATGCTGCGCGATAAGCTCCTCAGGGAGTTCGTAATCGAGCTCGGAAAGTCGCATCTGTGTGGAGAGGCCGGTTTCGGCGCCGTTATGAAAATATCATCGGAAGAAAACCCGGGATACGTATGGCCGGCGGTTCAATTCGCCGCAACGCCTTTCGCGGTTCTAATCCGCGTCGGCCTTTTTCTTGCGCAACGCCAGGTAACACGGCACCTGCAGCATCGCGAGCACACCCGCAGCCTGCCACGCGACTCCGACTCCATACGAATCCACCAGGCGACCCTGCACCGGCAATCCCGCCGACGCGCCGAAAGTCGCGAACGTGGTCTGGAACGAAAGCAGCGTCGCGCGATGATCGCCGTCGATCTGTTCGTTGAACCAGCTCTGCAAGACCGGGTTGGTGGCGCCGCCGCACGCGTTGTAAACCATGAACGCCGCGAACGCGACCACCGGCAGCGCGCCGGCGATTCCCGCCACGATGAATGCGATGCTGCTGATTGCGGTTGCCGCGGCCATGAAGGCAGCGCGCCGCCGCCACGCCCATGACATGCGGACGACAACTTCCGAGCCTGCCATCTGCGCGATCGTGAACAGGCAGAACAGCCATCCCACCACCTCGATACCCATTCCGAGGTGCGCCAGGAAGTAGCCCTGCCACTCGTTCCAGAACGGCACCAACGCCGCCGCACCGACCATCGAGGCGGTCGCCATCAGCAGCACCGGGCGGCTTGCAAACCCGGCGCGAGTGCCGACGAACATGCGCTCGCGAATTTCGTGTAGCACGGTGCGCGCGTCGAAGTTGGCGGTGCGCCGCCGATGGCCGTCCATCATCGCGAGCGCGACCGCGCCGAACACCAGATTAGCAATCGCACCCATCAGGAATGGGACCGCGATGTCGACCTTGGCCACGTACGCGCCGACCAACGCGCCGACCATTGCGGCGGCCCGCCAAATCTGGCCCGCGCGCGAGAACAGGCGATCCTTGGGGCCTTCGAAGCCCGCTTCGTCCAAGGCGTCGACCGCCCACGCGTCGATCGCACCATTGCAGAACGTCGTCGCGACGCCGTCGGTTATCTCCGCCACGATGAAATGCCAGTAATGATGCGACACGAAATAAAGGAGGAACGCGCCGGCGTGCAGCACCGCACCGATCACGACTGAAGTGCGCCGCCCAAGAGCGTCGGCGAATGCGCCGGTCGGAACGTCGGTCAGAAACGTGACGAGGAAGTAAACCGCGGCGACGCCATTTATCTGAAACTGATTCAGCCCGCGCGAGCGCAGGAACAGCGGGTAGACTGCAAAGATGAACGAGGGCGAGAACATGCCGAACAACCACAGCAGGTAGTAGCGCGTCGTGATCGAGCGGATGCGGATAGGGTGGATGGAGATAGACGCGGGCGGCGGCGAGCCGGCCGGGTCGCTAATCGGCTCGATCGCGACCGGCGGTTCGTCGCGCGCTGCTGTGCGGCGATCATTCACTGGCGGTTGCTCCTTCAACTGGCAATGGGCGATCGGCCACTGGCGATGGAACCGGCGCGTTATCCTCGAAGCTCGAAACGTCGAACGATCCGGCCGGCGAACGTGCGAGCAACAGCGCCGAGACAAACAGGCCCGCGGATCCGATTACCAGCGTCGCCCGCAGTCCGATCGCACTGCCTAGCAGTCCTCCTCCGAGGGCACCCACCAGGGCCGAGGCGCGCGAGACGAACCCGAGACTTGCGTTCACGCGGCCGAGCACATGCTCCGGCGTGATCGACTGCTTGAGGCTGGTCGCGTTGATTTGGTAGATGGTGCCGGCCAGGTCGCCGACGATTTGTTGCGCGATCAGTAAGGTGACCGCGGCGAGCGCTGCGCCATGCGCCAACGGTATGAACAGGAGTGCTACGCCCTGCAGCGCCAGACCCGCGCTCATCGCGCGCCCCGCTCCCAGAGCGCTCGCCGCGCGTTGGGCGAAAATCGCGCCGAACAGCGAGGCAACGCCACCGACGGCAAAAATGAGGCCCAACGCCCCCGGCTGAAAGCCCAGTCCATTGACGACGAACAGCATAAAGACGGCACTGAAGATGCTGTAGGAAGTCGCTCCGGTTAGCGCCACCACTCCGAGCGCGCGCAGGCACGGATCGGCGACCACGTGGCGCGCACCAATCGCAATTTCGTGCAGCATGCCGCGCCGCGCTGCGCGGGCCGGTTCGGGTTCAGGAGTTTTGATCGCCGCGATCGCGATCGCGGAGGGCAGAAATGAAATCGCATCGACCAGGATCGCGAACGGCGCGGTGAGCAACTGCACCAGCCATCCGGAGAGTCCGAAGCCCGCGACTTCGGAGACCGCCGAGCTACCGGTGAGCTTGCTGTTCGCGTCGAGCAGGTCGCCGCGGCTGACCAGCGAGGGCAGGTAGCTGCGATAGGCGACGTCGAAAACAATGTCGAGCACCGCGACCGCGGTAATCACCGCGTAAAGATGCGCGATGCGAAACGTACCGAAATACGCGGCCAGCGGAATCGTCGCGAACAGTGCGACGCGTCCCAAATCCGCTCCGATCATGAGCGGCCTGCGCCGCAGCTTGTCCACCCACACTCCCGCGAACAAGCCGAACAGCAGCGCCGGCACAATGCGCGCCGCGGCCAGCAGGCCCATCTGGAACGGCGTCGCCTTGAGCGCGATCACCGCCGCGAAACTGATCGCGACATCGCCCATCCTCGAGCCGAAGTCGGAAACCGTCTCGCCGGCCCACAGCTTCATGAAGTCGGAGTGGCGAAAAAGGCTGGGACGCGGCGACGCCGCATCCGTGGCCGTCAATTGTTCTTCTGTTCTCATCTGAAATTCCGCGCCAAAAAAGAAAGAGCCCCGGGCTTCGCCGCCCGGGGCTCTTTGAAGCCAGGTTTCGAAGTTCCGTTAACCGCTTGCGGTCTGGTTATGTGGGATGAGTTCTCGCACCGGAATCTCCAAGAACTGACGAAGGCGTAGAGTTATCGCCGCGCCACCGATGAGTCAAGCTCGCAACGACTCGCGGCGCGCGCGCCATCTATGAATGATGCGCAGCACGCGCGCGGTTTCCTCAGCCGATGGTCTCGAAGTGCGGGAACTCCATCGCGGGACGGCCGCCGCGCGCCTCGCACAACTTTTCCATCGGGTCCCAGATCGCCATCACCTCGGGGTGCGTGTGCGCGGTTTCGAAGGCGCGCTCCTTCCACGCAAAGATCTCGACCAGGTCGCCCTCGTTTCCTTTGCCCACTCCGCGCATGATCATTCGCGGTTGCGGCTCGACCAGGCCGAGACGATTGAGCGTCGGCCAGTGACGATTGACGAGTTCCCGGAACGCGGACTCTTTGCCGGCTTTGACGCGAAAGGTGCAGATGACGATCTGGTTGTTCGCCGCCATATTCGTCCGCCCTCCGACTCTGAAGATGACAATTGTTTAGCGAAGCGGCCAACTAATTGAAACATGCGATTGAAAGCCGCGTCCCGGAAAAACTTCGAGCGGACGCGCACGACCCGTCAGTCGAAGCGCAGAACGATTTTGCCGAAGTGCTCGGAAGCCTGCATCATCCGATGCGCAGCCGGAGCATCCGCCGCCGGCACCACCTGGTAGATCGGCGGGCGTAGCCGCCCCGCCTCCAGCGCCCGCCCGAAGCGCGCGAGCAGCGCGCTTCCGATCTCCGCCTTCTCGGCGCCCGAGCGGCTTCTGAGCGTCGAGCCGTAAATTCGGAGATGGCGCCGCAGTACCGCCGCGAGATCGATCTCGGCACGCGCGCCCTTCATCAGGCCGATCAACACCAGGCGCCCGCCCTGCGCTAGCGCCTCGATATTCGGCGCCAGATACGGAGCGCCAATACTGTCGAGGATTACGTCGGCGCCGCGGCCGGAGGTCGCGGTCCTTACATGCTCCGGAAACGGCCCACGATTATAATTGATCGCAACATCGGCCCCGAGCTTGAGACACTGCTCGCACTTCGCGTCGCTGCCCGCGGTGACGATCGATCGCGCACCCGCTTCCTTGATCAGTTGAATCGACGCGGTACCGACGCCGCTGCCGCCGCCGTGAATCAGGGCGCTCTCCCCGCGCTTGAGCTCGGCGAGCATAAAGAGATTCAGGAACGCGGTGAGGAAAACTTCCGGGAACCCCGCAGCTTCTTCGAGACTCATCGCCGCCGGGACTTTTATCGCGGAGCCGAAATGCACCGCGGCCTTCTCGGCGTACCCGCCGCCCGCCAGCAGAGCCATCGCGCGATCGCCGACGCTCCATCCCCGCACCGCCGAGCCGAGCGCGATAACCTCGCCCGCGCATTCGAGTCCGAGAATCTCCGACGCGCCGAGTGGCGGCGGGTAGAAACCCTGACGCTGCATAAGGTCGGCGCGATTCAATCCTGCGAAGCGGACGCGAATCAGCAGTTCGTCCGGCTTGGGAACCGGGTCGGCGACCTCGCCGAGTTTGAGAACGTTCTCGTCGCCGGGTTTCTCGACAATTACGGCTTTCATAGAAAGAGAGCCTGCATCAGCAAGTCCGCATCAGCAAGTCCGCATCAGCAAGCCCGCATCAAATTGGCTGGAGGCAGAAAGCATCAGCCGCTCAGCAGAGCCCGGCGGGATTGCTACGCGAGCTGCGGCGGTCCCGCGACGATGCGTGCGCGGAAGTCGGAGAAGCTCGTCTTCCACGGCAGCACGCTCTCGAGCCACCAGGTAGCGCCCGCATCGGCATACGGCGCGATGATGTCGCGCGCGCAGCACGCGTCGGCGGCAGGCGTCTCTCCCGAGCAGACCACCTCGAACGGCGCGTCCGACTTTCGATGCGCGCGCATATAGATGATGAGCGCGCGCACCTCGTCGGGCGACAGTGAATGCTCGATGTCGGTGCTGATCGGGACCACGCCGTCGTAGCGCGCGGCGCGGCGAAATGGCGGCTTGTTCGGCCACATCCCGGCGACCCAAATCGGAATCCGCGGCCGCTGGATTGGCGCCGGGAGAAAGGTCGTCTCGTGCACGACGTAGTGTGTGCCGGTGAACGAGAACGGCGCGCCGCTCCAGAGGCCGGTCAGGACCGCGAGTCCCTCATCGAGCATCGCGGCGCGCACGCGATTGTCGAGAGACCCGTTGAAGGTGGTGATCTCGGTAAAGACGTTGTCGCCGAGGCCCACTCCGAGCACCAGGCGGCCGCTGCTCAGATAGTCGAGTGATACCGATTCGCGCGCGAGCTTCCACGGATTGCGCCGGAACAGCGGAGTGACCAGCGGGCCGATGCGCACACGCGAGGTCGCCGCGGCGATCGCGGCGAGCGCGACCCACGGATCGGCGACCGGGTCGGGCCATCCCACCTGGATATGATCCCAGATGAAGAAGCCGTCCCAGCCCGCGTCCTCGGCCTCGCGCGCGAGCGCGGCGAGCGTCCGCGGATCGGCGTAAGCACCAAAGTTGGGAACATCGATCGCAAAGCGCATCAGATCGAAATGACAGAGGCGCGGCGATGCGGCAAGCAAGGCGGGGAAGAAAAATTGACACCAATGAAAAATCGGCCGATGGCGGCGGCCCGCGACGAACTACATATACTTGATGTGGATGACTTCAGTGAGCGGAGCGCCCGAGTAGTTGAAACTGCACGCCTGGAAACTGGGCGCGCTGATCGTCACGGTGGGATCTTTGGTGAATCCGAATCCTTCCTTCGGTATCCCAAGAAAGTTGTAATCCATCTTGCCGTTGGAGTTCTCGTCGTGGAAAATCGCGACCGCGTAAGTGCCGGGCGCGAGGCCACTGAACGTGCACGTCCCCTGGTTATTTTGCGCGGGCGCCCACGCATGCTTGATTATCTTGCTCTCGTCGCGCGGAAATCCGTTGGGCGAGTTGTACAGGCTGCATCCGACGCGGCCGTTGTTGCTGCGCAGGCCTACCACCTGGATTTGCAGCGCCGCGCCGGCCGGCGCTGCGTCCTGCGCCACCGCGCGCATCGGAAGTGCCGTTGCCATTGCGATCACCACCAGCGCCGCGCCGACTAGTCGTATCATCTCGCTCACTCCCTTCTTGCCCTCTTCGACATAAGAAGAGAGGGTCCTGCTGGGCCCTCTCTCGTGAAAAGACTAGCTGGCACTCGATGACCAGGCTAGTGCTTGTTGGTCCTAGTACTTATTGATCACGGTGACGCCGACGTTCTGGAACGTGTTCATCTCCTCGAAGATCTTGTTGATGCCGTCGAGCCCGACGGTTCCAGTCACCATCGCCTTGGGCGAGATCTTTTTCGCCTCGACCATCTGCAACATCTGCGGATAGTGCGACGCTTGCATCCCGACCGTTCCGATCATCTGCAGCTCCATCGTCACCATGCGATCGATCGGGATCTTCACTTCGCCCTGTTCGGCCGCGCTAGTCAGACCGATCTGTAGATGCCTCCCCTGCTTGCGCAGACTCATGATCGCGTTGCGGCAGGTCGTCGCAATTCCGAGCGCGTCGACCGACACGTGCGCGCCTCCCTTGGTAAGTTCGAGCACCGTCGCGACCGCGTCGGCCTTCTTCCCGTTGATGACGTGGGTCGCGCCGACGCCCTTGGCGAGCTCGAGCTTCGCGGTGTCAAGGTCGACACCGATCACGTTGGCGCCCATCGCGGCAGCGATATTGATCGCCGACAATCCGATCCCGCCGCATCCGAACACGGCGACCCATTCACCGGGCTTCACCTGCGCGCGATCGACCACGCCGTGGAACGAAGTCATGAACCGGCATCCCATCGATGCGCCCTCGACGAAGTCGATACTGGGCGGCAGCGTGACCATGTTGAGATCGGCAAACGGCACCGCGACCATCCCGCCAAATCCGCCCGGATAAGAAAAGCCCGGGAGCAGCGGCGTCAGGCACACGTTGGAGCTGCCGTTGCGGCAATACTCGCAGGTGCCGTCGCCCTGGCTGAACGGAATCACCACGCGGTCGCCCTTTTTGAAGTTGCGGATCTCCTTGCCGACTTCCTCGACCACGCCGCAGAACTCGTGGCCCAGGATCGCACCCGGCTGCGCCGCGAGGCCCAGCCAGGTCCAGTCGCCCGACCACGCGTGCCAATCGGAGCGGCAGATTCCGTTCGCCTCGACGCGGATGATCGCGGCGTTCGGCGCGCAGCTCGGATCCGGAACATCCTTGACGACTAGCGGCTTCTTGGTCGCTTCAAATACGGCAGCTCTCATGATGTGTACCTCCTTGGGCTCGTGAGCGGCGGGCACCGGCGGCTCGTGCTATTGCGACGATTGTCAGCCGGCGATTTGCGCGCGACAGTGGGCGCGGCTCGCAACTGTCGTATAGCGCTTCGCCAGCAGCGCGGTAAACCTCGCGTGCTGAGCCTAGCCGAGCAGCTTCGCGACCGTCTTCTCGAACGCGCCTGCATCGTGACCCGCGTCGATTTCAACCGCATGCAGATCCGCGCCCGCTTCCTCCTGCTGCTTGATCCGCTCGGCCGCGCCCTCGACACCGCCTATATATCCCAGCTCACCGAGCAGCTTGGGCGAGACCGCCTCGGTGCCGGCCTTTGAGCCGCCAGCTGACCACGCCTCCTTGATCTTCTGCACGTCGCCGCCGAAGCCCATGCGTGTGAGTTGCTCCGCGTAGAAGGTCCCCATCCGCGCCGCATAGAACGCGACGTTGGCGGCATGGCCGGCCTGCGCGCGATCGATGTTGTTGGTCACCGTGGTCACGCCCGGCGCCTTCACCGCGACGGAATTCGGATCGCGGCCCGCGGCTTTCGCGATTCCACGGAAATCGGAAATCGCGCGCTTCAGCGAGCCGAGCGGGATCATCACCGGGAGCCATCCGTCGGCCTTCTGCGCGGTGAACTCGACGCTCTTTTTGTTGAGCGACGCGATATAAATCGGGATGTGCTTGCGCGGCGTCTCGAAGCGCATGGTGAACCCGCGGCCGAGCTTGAACAGCTTGCCGTCGTAGTTGAGCGGTTCGCCGGACATCACGATATTGATGATGTCGACATATTCCTTGAGTCGCGTGAGCGGAGGATTGAACTTGATTCCGTGGAAGTGCTCGATCACCTGCGGGCCGCTGGTGCCGAGGCCGATCATCATGCGGCCGCCGCTCAGATCGTCGAGCGTGCCGAAATGCTGCGCCAGCGCGGCGGGCGTGCGCGAGTAGACGTTCACGATCGAGGTGGCGAGCTGCACCTTGCTGGTATGCTCGGCGAGCAGCGTCAGCAGCGTGAACGCGTCGCGGCCCCACGCCTCGGCCACCCAGATGGAATGGATTCCCGCCGCGTCGGCGATCTTCGCGCGCTCGATCAGCGCCTTGAAATCGAACTTGCCCTGCCAGTTCACTCCGATCGTTAGTTTGCGTGCCATGATTTTTCCCTCCGCTACTTGAGGTCGCGAACTCTCTCGTACCATCGTTTCAGATTGGGGAAGTCGTCCACTATCGCGAAATTCTTTGGATCGAGCGCGAGAAAGAAAAACGGATGGTAGAGCGACGCGTCGGCCATCGTGAAGTATTTCCCAATGAAAAAATCCTTCTCCTCGACCTGCTCCTCGATCAGCCGGCAGCAGGTGAGCAGTTGCTCGCGGTACTCCGGCTCCCGCTCGCGCATCTGCGCGGTCGTCATCCCGATCAGCTTTTCGCGATTGGCCTTGAGCGCCGGGTCACCGACGCCGTCGAGTAAGTCGGGAATGGTGAGAAAAAGGATCGGCATAAAAAGCGTGTTGTCGGCCCAGTGATCGATGATGCCCATCAACCCACCGGCGCCCTGGGGAATCACGTTATGGTCCAGCACCTTGCGATCGAGCCATCGGATTATGTCAGCGGAGTTGTAGACCACCTTGCCGTCCCATTCGAGCACCGGGACCCGCGTCCATTTTCCGCCCGTCACCGCGAGCAAGTTGGTCTTGTCTTCGTAGTGGCACTCGATCGGGTTCCACTTGAGATGCTTGTAGGTCATCACGCGCCGCACTTTTTCAGAAAATGGCGAGATCGTGTACTGATAGAAATTGATTTTCCCCATTTATTTAGCAATTCCTGCGCGCTTCGCGCTCGTCAGATTCGGGACACCTTCAACGAGGACGCGATCGCGTCGCGGAGCATGGCGCGAATATGACACCCTCGCCGCGAAACTTCCAAGCGCCGACGCAGCCAATTGTCGGGAATCGCAGGACGCGAGCCCGTTACTCGTCTGTCATACCGTTCAAGCGCACCTGGTCGAGTTCTTCTTCATTCAGGCATCAGGCCTGATGCGTCGATGGCTCGCGCCATTTCTCGATCTCGCCTTCTATCGGACAAGAACTTCAGGCCGCTCTACCATGAGGCCAAGGCGAAAGGTCTTCGGATCAAGGCCCACGCCGGCGCTTCGACCTGGCAATTGCGTGACATGCCGAGTCGAGGAATCCACTCGAGGCTTGATGCTGTCCTGCGTGCGATGCTCCTGAGTCGTTGCTATGCCTTCGGTTTGCGGTTGTATTCGATTGGCCCCTTAGTCATGTCGATGAGATTGAGCCGGTTTCCAAAGGGGTCGCCCAGCACCGCGCACTTACCGATACGAACCTCGAACGGCGCGACAATCACTTTGCATCCTGCGGCCGTGAGCTCCGCGACTGCGCCGGTCACATCCTCCACGAGATAGTGCACGTTACAATCGCGAGCGATGTTCGGGTCGTTGTGCAGAACAACCTCGGCTTCGCTTTCGGGCATTCCCAAGGCAGCGGAGTGTTCGTCAGACCACAGCGGCGTAAGACCAAGCACCTGTTCGTAGAACTCTCGTGCTGCGTGCAGGTCTTCGACGCGTAGCATCACGCAATCGATTTTACGAATTAGCGCCATACCGTTTGGGTCTATTGTTGGGACCGTCTTGCCACCTGGAACGTCGCCAGTGTCTGTACCAGTCAAGCCGGCATCGCTTTGACCACCGTCCTCGGCGCCAACAAGTAGTGCCTGGATTTCAGAGAATTGGAAGCGAGCGGATCAGTTCGTCCAGCTTGTACCATGGTATCGCAGTCAATCGGCGTCGCGCCGATCAGTCATTTCAAAGTTACCCGATGACAGTATCCGGCTTCGGTACTCGCCGTGAGAGCAAGCGATTGGCCTCAGCGAAGCAGTTGTTCAAGTTGGGCGCGACGGGTTCGAAGCCACGCGAGATCGGGAAGAACAAAGCCTTCTCGAAATTTCTCGTATGCTATTCAACCCCATATGATTCTGCGAACAGTTCCATCCTCTTCGCCTTGCCTGCCGGGGGCAGCGTCCATCCGTTTCCCGTCCAATCGCCTCCCCACCACGCGTCGCGACCCCACAAAGGCGTGAACCGCCAGAGTGCGCATGCCACGTCCCAGATTCTAAGACCCGGTGCGGCGTTGTCCCAATCGATGATGCCCACCGGTTGTCCGCGCCCAAAGACCATGTTGAAGGGGCCGAGATCGTTATGACAGATAACCTCGCTACCGGCGGGAGCGCCAACGATTCCGCGCCAGCGCGCATTCTCCGGTAGAGCGAATGTTTGTGCGGCGTCATGGTATTCGCGAATAAGACGGGCGGTCGCGTCCAGCGCCCGTTCGCTGCGATGGTTCCAGGCGTGGCGCGGATATACCGGCACGACGCCCGGTAAGTAGGACACGACCTCGCGTCCTTGCTGGTCGATTCCGAGAGATCGCGGCGCCTTGCTGAAGCCGACCGCTTGCAGATGATCGAGCAATGCGTGAACGGCAGGTGTCCATGACTTGAACTCGCGACGAGCGGTATCACCAACGCGAACCACGCGGCTGAAAGCATTCGGCCCGCGAAGCGGAATCGCCCGATCCGGATCCTGGCGATCGTGCTTCATGCAAATGCGAAAGTGCCGCCCTTCTTCTCACTCGCGCGCCGCGATCTCCTGACCCGGATTGCAGCGCGCGAACTTGAAGAGCCGTGTCGCTCCGGCTGGTCCTGGGCCCACTACAATGAGCTTCGCGGTTGCTATCCGGTCTTCTCAGGCTGAACCGGGACCTTCCAAACGCGCTGCAACGGTTGGCAGCGTAGAAGGCCAGCAGTGCGAATGGCAGACGAGCCCAGTTCCAGAATATCCAGCGATCGATCATCACCGGGAATTCCGCGTCGGCGATCGGCGTCGCGCCAAGAATCAGTTGGTTGACCGGCTCGTTGAATACCAGAGTCACCACGCCCACCACGATGATCGCCAAGGCCGCCGTCAGGAGCCAGGCTCGCTGCGGCCATGGCTCAGCGCGCCCAACCACGTAAGCCGCCACGGTAGCGAGTGTGGCGATCGTCCCGACCGGGTACATCAGGTGCCTCAGCGCCCCTCCGTTAAGCGCGCTCCATGCTCTCAGCTCCGAAAGCGACAGAATGGCCAGCCAGGGAAACAGAACCAACGTGATCAACAACATCGCGCCGCAAGACAAGCCAAGTGACAATGTCGACAAGGAGATCAACGCGCGCAGGAGCCGGGTGTGTCTCGTGCCGGGATTTTGCACGCGAATCGAACCTGCGGCCGGAAAACCTTCCATGACATACACCTCGGTTTCTGGAACGCGGCTATCGCTTTCCACGGCGGCGATCCGTCCGCTGGTTCCGCGCACAGACTCCGTTCAGCAGGGTGTCGATCAGGTGATCCAGATAAGCTTCCGGATTGTCGTGGTGGGAAGCGAACATTTCCTTCTTTGCAAAGTAGGTGGTAATGAAGTCGACGATCATGCGCGCGAAATCCCCGACATGGACATCCGCCCTGATCTCACCGCTGCGCTGAAAGTGAACGATGACCTCGGTAGCCGCGGCCTGGAGCCGTTCCAGCGTCTGCGCATAGACGACCTGCGCTCGCGTGGTCGAGAGAAGCACTTGTACTTGCAGAAATCTCACCAGCTCCCGATGCGACTCCATTCGCTCTAGCGAGATTCGGACCATGGACTGCAGCGCCTCACGCAGAGCCATCGAGCGCAGCGCCTCGAACCCATTCTCGATACCGGCGACCAACGCATTGTTGGAAAGAATCGCGTTCAGGATCTCCTCCTTGGTCCTGAAGTAGTAGTAGAGAAGGCCCTTGCTAGCCGCCAGTTCGGCGGCGATGTCCTCCATGGTAGCCGCGCGGAACCCCTGTCTCGCGAAAACCTTCAACCCCGCCCGCAGGATCTCCTCCCGTGCGTGCTCAGCACGCTTAGCGCGAAAGCTGCCCTTGCTCGCCTCCGCGCTGCGGCGTTTCGTACGTATCGGCATGAATAAATACTCTCTGGTCAACAACTAATACATGACGGTATAAGTTGTCAACTGATGAGTACGAGTTTACGACACCAGTCTGCTCCTGTGCTCGATCGCAAACCCGGCTGCCAGCCGACGCTGCGCGATAGTCGAGGAAATGGTATGAAAGACGAGCGTCTAAATCGCGCCCTTGCAAGGCTAGCGCAGGAAAGGTTGTCAAATGTCTTCAACCATCGAAGAACGAAACACGCCCGGTAACGTCGCGCCGGACCGCATCGCGACGATCGAACAACTGCGCGCCATCCTCGGCGAGCCGGCACCGATCACAAAGCTGAAGCTGTGGACCCGCCTCGAGCCGCCCGCCGTCGAATTCATCAGCCGCTCGCCCTTCCTGCTTCTCGCCACCGCCGACGCGGCAGGCCCCCAGGACGTGTCGCCCAAAGGCGACGGCCCGGGTTTCGTCGCAGTCGAGAACGAGCGCACGCTGCTGATTCCTGACCGCATGGGAAACAAGCTGCTGTTCGGCCTGCAAAATATTCTAGCCAACCCGCAGGTCGGAATCGTCTTTTTAATTCCGGGCACTGGCGAGACGCTGCGCGTTAACGGGACCGCCGAAATCACCGCCGCACCCGACATTCTGGCGCGCCTGACGGCGCGCGGACAGCCGGCGCTGGTGGCGATCCGGATAACTGTCCGCGAGTGTTTCTTCCACTGCGCGAAGGCATTCATCCGCTCGCAACTCTGGAACCCCGCGAGCTGGAGTCACGACTACCGCGTCTCCTTCGGCAAAATGATGGCGCCGAAAATCGGTGGCGATGACGCGACTGCGGCAAGGATCGACGCCGCGATCGACGCCGACTACAAACACAACCTGTAGGCACCCGCGTGAAGAAATATCCCGCCGTAATTGTGCTCGCAGTACTCGTCGTGGTGATGACCTGCGTCGCGGCCCTCGGGCACGACATGGATGACATGGACTCGGCCTCCTCCGACACTGGTGCGATGGGCCAGATGGCGCATCTCAAAACCAGTGAGCATATGACGATGACCGAATCGCGGCCGGTGGCGCCCGATGACTTGAAGCGCGCCGATCAGATTTTGACCACGATGCGTGAGAAACTCGCGAAGTACCAGGACTATAAGGCCGCCGAGGCCGACGGCTATCTGCCCTTCATGCCGACCGTGCCGCAGGACGTCTACCACTTCGCGAATCGGCAGGCGACGGTGTCGGAATACATGGGCGACTTCGATCTCTCACGGCCCGGCTCGCTGCTCTACGAGAAGCAGGCGCTCGGCGGATACAAGCTGGTGGGCGCGATGTACGACGCGCCGCCGGGCGCCTCGCCCGAGCAGCTCGACAAGCTGATTCCGCTCAGCCTCGCGCATTGGCACGCGCACACCAACATCTGCCTGCCCAAGGGCGTCACCGAACAGGACGTGATCAATGGAGATGTGGGGGCGCGGATGCGGCCCGATATCAGCTCGGCAGGCGGCCCGCCCCGGATGCGCGGCGAAGGCACCGGCTCTGCAATGCGGATGAGGCTCGGCTATGTCGCCGACCCGCGCTTCGGATTCGCCGGCACCATCTCGACCGAAGCCGATTGCGAAGCCGTTGAGGGAAATTTCCACAACCAGATCTTCGGATGGATGATCCACGTGTATCCATTCAGCGGCGATGACTTGAAAGTCGCGTTCGGCACCAGCGCACCGTAACCATCGGACGGCGTCGCGAGCGCCGCGATCGTCACGATCGTGGTTATCGGGCTGGCGTGATTACATACGCGCATCGCCGCGCGCCGGCGAGAATATGATCGGTGCGCTCCACCCGCGCCTTGTTTCCGAGCACTGCTCGGAACAGCGTCAACTCGTCGCGGCACAACCCCTGGCAAATCTTCGCAGCGGCGCAAATCGGGCAATGATTCTCCGCGAGCAGAATCGAACCATCGCGCTGGCGCGCGCACTCCGCCATGTAGCCCTGCTCGCGGCGAATCGCCGCGAGCGCCTGCACGCGCGCCAGGATCGAGGCGCCCGCACCGCGCATCCGCTCGGTGTAATTCCTGATCTGTTGGCGCGTGCGCTCCTGGAGCAGCCGATCGAGTCCGCTTTCGCCGAAGGCCGCACGGACCGCGCCGATCATCTCGAGCGTCAGCTCGCCGTGACTGTCGGGAAACCGCGCCGCCGCCGCCGCGGTCAGCCGCCATACGTGCACCGGCCGCCCCACCTTGCGCCGCTCCTCGGAATACTCGGCCAGGCCTTCCTTCTTCAGCCGGTAGAGATGCTGCCGCACTGCCATCGCAGTGACGCCGAGACGGCGCGCGAGATGGTCAGCGGTCTCCGGGCCCTTGGTCTTGAGCTGGTAAAGAATCCGATCGGTAGCGCTGGTGTCAGTCTCCATTGACCACATCGTACCTGAAGCGGAATCTTTAGCAAGTCAGCGCTTGACTTACTTTGTAAAGCGAGTACTTTACAAACAACTGCGCAAGGCAGAACGGCCACAAGCAAAGGGAGTACGCCGATGAGCCAAACCCAAGATGCTCCAGTAGATATCCCCAGCCGTTTCGTGCGCGCCGCGGCGCTCGCGGAAGTCGCCGAAGGAAGCAGCCAGTCCGTGACCGTTGACGGCCACGTCATCGCCCTGTTCAACACCGGAAGCCGAATCTTCGCGGTCGACAATCGCTGCCCGCACATGGGCTTCCCTCTTGATCGCGGCACCGTCAAGGACTGCATCCTCACCTGCCACTGGCATCACGCGCGCTTCGACCTAACCAGCGGCGGCACCTTCGATCAGTGGGCCGACGACGTGCGCGTATATCCGGTCAAGGTCGAGCACGACGAAATCATGGTCGACGTCGCGGAGCATCACAACCAGCATCGCCATCGGCTGAACCGGCTGCGCGACGGAATGGAGCGCAACATTTCGCTGGTCATCGGCAAGTCGGTTATCGCACTGATGGATCGCGCGAACGACGCCAGGGAGCCGTTCCGAATCGGCCTCGAGTTCGGCGTGCGCTATCGGCGCGACGGCTGGGGCGCGGGCCTCACCACGCTCACGTGCATGATGAACCTGCTGGCGACGCTCGCGCCGGAAAATCGCCCCCGCGCACTGTTCCACGGACTTTCCTCGGTCGCCAACGACACTGACGGCAACCCACCGCGCTTCCAGGTGCGCCCCCTGCCGGAGTCGAGCGCCGACCGCGCCGCCCTGAAACGATGGTTCCGCGAGTTCGTGGAGGTGCGCGACGCCGAAGGCGCCGAGCGCTGCATCGTGTCGGCGGTGCGCGCCGGCAGCCAGCCGCGCGAGGTCGCCGACATGCTGTTCGCCGCCGCGACCGACCATCGCTACCTGTCCATCGGGCACGTCGTCGACTTCACTAACAAAGCGTTCGAGGCGCTCGACCATGCGGGATGGGACCTCGCGGAGCCGGTGCTCGCGAGCCTGGCGCGCAGTTACGCGATGGGCGATCGCATGGAAGAGTCGAATGCGTGGCGCAACCCGATCGATTTGATTGTGATCCTCGAGCGCGCCTTCGAATCGCTCGGTGCCGCTCTGGAAGCGGGCCAGCGCGCCGGTGAGAGACCGGGCGTCCGTGACGAGCTGATACCGATTCTACTCGGCGACGATCCCCAGGCGATCGTCGATGCGATGCTCGCGGCGCTCAGCGAAGGATGTCCCGGCGCGGAACTCGCGGGGCGCGGTCGCATACGCAGCGGCGCTGCGCATCGCGCGCTTCCCGACCAGCAACGAGTTCGGCGACTGGGACACCGCGCATCACAGCTTCACGTTCTCGAACGCAGTGCGCCAGGCGATGCGCCGCGCGCCGTCGGCAGAACTGCTGCGCGCCGTGTTCGACGCCGCGATGAGCGTGTACCTCGACCGCTTCCTCAACGTGCCCGCCGCGAAACTGCCGCATCCCAACGGCCGCTCCCGCCGCGTAGGCGAACTAATCGACGCGATGCCCGCCCTGCTCGACCGCCAGCAGCAGGTGAACCCGGCGGGAGAGCTGGTCGCGGAATTTCTTCACTCGCGCGGCGAGCCGGCCGCGATTCTCGCCGCGATCGGACATGCGCTGCTGCGCGAGGACCGCGACTTCCACACCATCCAGAATGTCGAGGCCGCGTTCCGGCAATACTCGACACTCGCGGGCAGCGAAGCGGGAACCCATCTGCTGGTCGCGACGGCGCGCTATCTCGCCGCGCATTCGCCGACCGCGCGCGCTCAGGGTCAGACGTACCAGATCGCGCTCCGCCTCAATCGCGGTGAGCGCCTGTTCGAAGAAGAGTAAGCCATGACAATAGATGTAGCCGGCAGGAAGCAAACGATGAGTCCCTCAACGATGAGTCGCGATGACTACCGCGCGCTCGACGTCGCGCTTACGATGCTTGCGCCATTCGGACCTGAGTTCCGCGGCGGGCTGTCCAATCATGGCCCGATGGCTGTGGAAGCGATGTGTGCACTGGGTCGTGCCGACGCGGTCATACCATGGACCGAGCGTTACCTGGTCGAGCTAGAGGACTACCCTGCGCATCGCGAGCGAATTGTCGAAGAGGATTGGCAGCTCGCGCTGGGCGATGTAAATCGGCACTCGGACTGGGCGGCATTTTTCAAAAACGAGCTCGAGGAGCATCCCTGGTCCGAGGTGCTCGAGCGATGGGCTCCGCGGCTGGCGCCTGGTGTCGTCGGCGCCGCAACGCATGGTGTGATTCGCGCGGGGCATGCGGTCAGAAGCATCGCGATCGCGGAGACTCCCGCGCGCCGCGCCGAACTCGCCGAGGGCCTGGGATACTGGGCAGCGACCTATCAGAAATTGTCGGCGGCGAATCGTGCGATGGCGCGCGAGCTGCCCTCGCGAGCGATCGCGAGAGTCGCGATGCTGCCACGCGAGCGGCGCTCCAGCGGCTTCGGCACCATCGTCGCCGCGCTCGGCGCGCTAGACGCCTTCGAGCCGTTCGCCACGACGCTCGCGATGGTCGACGACGGCGCGGACCCTGGCGCGTTCCTGTCCGACCTGAGCGAGACGTTCGCGCGCGTCTATCTCGCCAACGCGCGCAACTTCACGACCACCATCGCGTTCATCCATTGCGTCACCGGACCTGCAGCGTTGCGCCCGATCCTGCCTTATCTCGGCAGCGACGCCGCCCACCTCGCGGTCCGCTATGGATGGCAGGCGGCCGCCGCAATCTACGCGACTTTTGGAAAGCGCGCCACGCCGGATTCGCCGCCCGAGCCAGTCGCCGAGAGCGTTGGCGAGTTGATTGCGCGCGCGCTCGCGTGCGGTGACGAGCACGCGATCAAATTCACCGAAGTCTGTATCCGGGAGCGCGAGCTGAATCCCAAGCCTATCTACCTCGCTGCGGCGCGTCACGCGATCGGTATGCTGGGCGGCCGCGAGAACTGAGCGACGATCGTGCCGAACGCGCTTCACCGCCTCGACTACGTCGTGCTGCTCTGTACGGACCTCGAGCGCATGCGGGCGTTTTATCGCGACGTGATGCGCATGCCGCTGGCGGCGGATTCGGACCAATGGGTCGAACTCCGCCTCGACAATCTCACCTTTGTTCTGTGGCCGCGCGGGCGCAGCTACGATGGGCCGTCAGGCGCGATTGGCTCAGTCGCGGTTCAGCTTGCGTTCAGAGTTGAGGTACCTGAAGTGGATGAGTGGCATCGCGAGCTGGTTCGCAACGGTGTGGAAATTGTCGAGGCTCCGACCGATCAGAGTTGGGGACATCGAACGTTATTTTCCCGTGATCCGGAGGGCGCTCTGATCGAAATCTACGCGGAGATCTAGTCGAGCACCGCGCTACCTGATGCCCGAGTAAACCGCGAAGATCAGATTCTGGTATGCGCAATCGACGTCGCGAAACCCGGCCTGGCGGAGCCATCCGAGTTGCGCGCTGAGAGGGGCGCAGCGGTCGTACTTCATCCGCTCGAGCGCCTCCGCGAGATCGCGCTCGCCAACGCCGAGCTGGCGCACGCGCTGAAGCCACAGCTCATGATTGCGCCGCTCGGTCGCATCGCTCTCGCCCCGCACCTGGTCGGCGTTGACGAGCACTCCCCCTTCGTTGAGCGAGGCGAAGGCCTGCGCATAGATCATTTGTTTTTTCGCGTCGGTCAGATGATGAATCGACAGGGCCGAAACGATCGCGTCGTAGCGCCCGGTTATGTGCCCCTCGCCGTAGTCCGCGATTTCGAAGGTGAAGCGTTCGCCGCCGGGTGCAAAACGCTCGCGCGCCACCGCGAGCATCTCGTCCGAAATATCGACCATTGTGATTCTCGCGCGTGGAAAGGAGTACGCGATGAACGCGGAGAGCAGACCGGTCCCCGCGCCGAGGTCCAGTACGGTAAACTCGCGCTCGGGCGAAAACGGGATCAGATCGGTCGCCGCGCGATAGAAATCGTCGAACCCGGGGACCAGTCGCCGCCGCCCGCGGTCGTAGTTCTCGGCCCCGGTGTCGAAGGCGCGTTTGATTGAACTGGCCATTGTGGAATTGTGTGGTCCTCGGAGGTACGAGGCAAGTCTGCCGAAACGCCTATACGCCGGGTGGAATCGGAGAGGCAAAATTGGAAATTCCGGTTGACAAGCTTGTGCGCTCGTCGGGTTACCTGGCGGCCGATCGCTTCACGGTCGCGGATCTGGCCGCGGCAGCGCTGCTTTCGCCGCTGGTCAGACCTCCCGAGTTTCCCTATCAAACAGCCCTACCGCTTCCTGAGCCGCTTGCGAAAATCCGTGACTCGCTCTCGACTCATCGCGCGTTCCAATAGACTCTCCAGACGTATCGGCAGCATCGGGGCAAGTCGGCCGAGATCTCGGCCGCCGCCAGCCCCTCCCGGCCGAATGTGACTGCTCGCGAGGCTGGGACGGTTGAACGTTGAACGGCAGTAGCACTCAAGGTGGTCTGAGGATTGCCAGGAAGCGAAGCGCTGCTCGCGGCCGGAGGATCGCCGCGGATACGCGCACATCGATTCTCGAGGCGGCCCAGCGCCGCTTTGTCAGCGCAGGTCCGGAGGCGATCCGGCTTCAAGAGATAGCTTCCGATGTAGGGATCTCGCATCCCGCAATCCTGCATCACTTCGGAAGCCGCGAGGGTTTGGTCGAGGCAATGGTCTTGCATGGCTTGGCCAAGCTACAAGCACAATTCGTCGAAGGATGGCCGAGCCAGAAAGACCTGGACCTCGAGGGAGTCCTTGAGCGCTTTTGTCAGGTCGCGTCGCAACGCGGTGTCGCACGCATGCTGGCCTGGCTCATTCTGTCGGGACAGAGCCTCGGATCGATGACGCCGAGCGTCCTTGGGCCAGCGGCCGAGCGAATGCACGCCGGTAGAGTTCGCAGAGCGGAGAAAGAAGGACGTCCACCGCCTGAACTGGAGGAGACGCTTTTCGCCGCCTCCTTTTTCGCGATTCTGGTGCTCGGCGATTCCTTGTTCGGGCCGAGCGTCCGCAGAGCTATAGGCCTTGGGTCGAACGCTGACAGCATGCGGCGTTTCCGTAGCTGGCTGACCAAGGTTCTCGAGCGAATGGAAAAGGCGAGCCGCTCACCACGCACGCCCCACACCAACTACAAGCGCCGCCGCGCCAAAAGCCCGGCCGTCAGTCATCCGCTAGAACATTTCCTTGAATAAGGACTTCGTTGCTCAGCGCCCTACTAGTTCTCGTTGCTGAGTATGACGATCAGGAATTCGCGGGACCGTGACGCGCAGGCATCGCCCTGCGACGGCCAAGTGTACATCGGCGGGTGGTTTAGTTATAAAGTTCTCAAAGGCAACCGCTAATCGAGGTTACCCGGCGCGGAACCAATCGAGGAGCCAGCGATGAAAAAGACCATTATCTCAGCGGATTCACACATCACCGAGCCCGCCGGCACTTACGTCGACCGGATCGATCACAAGTTCAAAGACATCGCGCCCAAAATGATTCGCGACGAAAAACTCGGCGACGTCTTCGTGATCAACGGTATGAGCCGACCGATCGCGATCGGACTCGCCGCGGCCGCCGGCAAAAGCGCCAAGGATCTCGCCGTCTTCGGCGTCAAATTCGAGGACCTGCATCGCGGTGGATGGGATCCCGAAGCGCGCATGAACGACCAGGCGCGCGATGGCGTCGCCGCCGAAATCATCTACCCGACCGTTGGCATGATGCTCTGCAATCATCCCGACTACGACTACAAGAAAGCCTGCTTCGATGCGTACAACCTGTGGCTTGCGGAGTTCTGCGCCCCGCATCGCGATCGGCTGATCGGCATCGGGCAGACCGCGATGCGCTCGGTCGAGGAAGGGATCGAGGACTTGCGCAAGATGAAGTCGCTCGGATTCAAGGGCGTGATGATGCCCGGTAATCCGGCGGTCGCGGACTACCACGATCCGGCTTACGATCCGTTCTACCAGGCGGCGATCGATCTCCAGATGCCGCTCAGCTTTCACATCCTGACCAGCTCACAGGACAATTTCCGCACCCGCGGCCCGAAGCTCAACAGCTTCATGTCGATTATTCGCGGGTGCCAGGACATCATCGGCACTTTCGTGTTTGGCGGCGTGTTCGAGCGCCATCCGAAACTCAAGTTGGTATGCGTCGAGGCCGATGCGGGATGGGTTCCTCACTTCATGTACCGCATGGATCATGCGTACGACCGGCATCGTTACTGGCTGCCCTCCGGCACGCTCACCAAAATGCCGAGTGAGTATTTCCGGGAAAATGTGTACACCACGTTCCAGGACGACTGGGTGGCGTTTCAGATGAAAGATATGTGCAACATCCGGCGCCTGATGTGGGCCAACGACTTCCCGCATAGCGACTCGACCTGGCCGTGGTCTCAGGAGTTGCTGAAGAAGCACACCACCAACCTGAACGAGGACGAGAAGAACCTCGTGCTGCACGACAATGTCGCGGAGTTGTACCATCTGAGCGTTTGATCGGACGGGACGCTGCTTCGATCGAGTGACCTTGCCTTCGATTGACTGACGGCGCGGCGTCTCACGACGCTGCGCCGTTTTTTCCCTTATTCGTTGCGGCATCAATGCCGACTCCCGCGCCGCCCGGGTGTATAGATGAAATATCGATCGCGCGGCGCAACGGATTTTGCTTCGCCGCGGCGACTAACCGGGTGAGACTTACCGGGTGAGGCGCGCAGGTGAAACTCGGATGACGCGGGATCCGGGCATTACCTGGATCCGGGTGTGTGACTCGATCGATGCTAACGGCCGAACGAAACCCGTCCTCGGCCTCGGCACCGCCGTTGGCCGACACGCAGAATGAATCCACACAGGACGAATCGCGGCTGCTCGAGGTTCTGAGGAGCGGCGACCAGTCGGCGGCCAACGAGTTCCACGATCGTTACGCCGCGCGAATCTACCGCTACATCCGTAACTTGCTTTCCAGCGCCGTCGAGGCCGACGCCGAGGACCTGCTGCAAGACACGTTCATCGCGCTGGCCGAAGCGCTTCCCTACTTTCGCGCCCAGAGCTCGCTGTTCACCTTCGCCTGCGCCATCGCGCATCGCAAGGTTCAATCGTTTATCCGCGTTCGCGCGCGCCGCGCCCGTCTTGCGCCGGAGGTCTACGCGGCGGAGCGCGACTCGGCGCCCGAGCGGCACGTGGACAACGACGTCAAACGCGCGCTCGGCGCGCTGGTACCCGAATATCGCGAGGTCCTGTTTCTCAAATACGTCGAAGATGCGAGCGTCGCCGAAATCGCAACGGTCCTGACCATAAGCGAGCATTCGGTCGAGTCGCGGCTGGCGCGCGCGCGACGCGCGCTCAAGAAAAGACTGGAGGAAAAGTGAAGATGCTGCTCGAGGAAGAAGCTCACACCGCGGCGCGCCTGAAAGTGGCGATGCAGTTTGCACCTCCGCCGGCTGACTATCTAGAGAAAATCAGGCGGCGCTTCGCCGAGCGGCTGAGCAAAGTCGCCGCTCATCCTGAGCGGGTCCCTATTGAGCTCGATGGGCGCAAGCTCGAGGCTCGCCTCGGCGGCACCGTGCTGGCGGCGGCGCTCAGAAACGGGGTGCGGCTGATGCATGTATGTGGCGCGCGAACGCTGTGCGCAACCTGCCGTATCAAGCTCGACTCGGGCGCTGAGAACCTGGCGCCGATGGAGACCCTCGAGAAGGTCTCGCTCCGCTACCACTTGTCAGTCAGTTCGCGGACGCGCCTGGCCTGCCAGGCTCGCGTTCTAGGTCCGATCGAACTTGAATCGGTGTTTCCGCTGTGCGGCGATTTGCCCGGAGAATGAAGAGGAGGAAGCGAGATGTCCTGGCCATTGAAGCTTCGTGCGGCGAGCTTCGTAATCACAATCGGCGTGGTGCTCGGCGAATTCGCGATGGTCGCAGTGCCAGTAGCGATACTCATTTGTCTAATCGGAATTGCGAGCGCGTCGCGGATTGTTGACGTTACGATCGCGCTAGCAGTAGCTACTGCACTGGCTATTGCGACCTACGGCCATGTCGGCCCGCAGAGAACCCAACGCACCGCGTTGCAGGGCCGAGGCCGGCCATGAAAGACCAGCCAACGAAAGGCCCGCCAACCTTAGTTACGGTGTTGCTGTGGCTGTTAGCGGTGACGAGTATCGCGAACGGTATCGCGATGTTCTTCTTCCCCGCTGCGTGGTTCTTGCGCATCGTGCCGGGCGTTCCGGAAACCGGCCCCTTCAATGCTCATCTGGTAGCGGACGGCGGCACTTTCTACCTCGCGATCGGAATTGGACTGGTGGCTGCGGCACTCGATCCGCGGCGCAACGCGATCGCAGTAGCCATTGCCGCGATCGCGGGCATTATGCATTCGATACTACATATATATTCGCACATCGCCGGCATGCTTTCATATCGGCATATAGCTACTGAGGTCGCCGGAATATATGTTCCGGCCTTGGTTCTGACTGGACTATACTTTGCGATCCGCGCAGGCGAGCGTGTTAACGTGGCCCAGCCTTAGGAGAAGCTTCAAATGAGAATCGAAGGCCTCGAACGGAAACAGGCGCCCTGGATCCTGAGACCGCTTTACGCTTTTCTCAAACGCCAGTTCGGCAAGGAACTGACGCCCTACAAGATATGGGCTTATCGTCCCGGTATCCTGGTTTGCCTGACCGCACTGATGGGTGCGGTCGAGTATTCCAAAGGCGCCGACTCGACCATCAAGCAGCTAGTGAGTATTCGCGCGGCACAAGTAGTCGGGTGTCCATTTTGAATTGATATCGGTTCTGCCGTTGGCAGAAAAAAAGGTATCAGCGAGGAAAAGCTCGCGGCGATAGCTGAGTTCAATGCGAGCCCGCTTTTCACACCCGCCGAGCGAGCGGCGCTGCGCTATGCTGAGGAGATGTGCCAGACCGCGGTCAACGTTCCCGACCCGGTGTTCGACGAGCTGCGGCGCCACTTCGATTCACGCGCGATCGTCGAGATAACCGCCGCCATCGCTCTTGAGAACCTGCGCGCCCGCTTCAACCGCGCGCTCGAAGTCGAGAGCGACAACCTGTGCATGCTCCCGGCCTCGCATCCGGCGCGCAAGGCGCAAGCGCAGGGTTGAACGATACCCGTTAACGATCTCGCATCACTGACCGTATTGCCAATTTCGGTTCAGCCGTATCGCCGATATCGGTGCAGAACGGGGTTTTCATCGCCTCGCTCTGGCCTGATAATATCCGGCAATAAACCGTCTTATGCGTGCGCGGCTTTACTCCGCGACGACTCCTCCGGTAGCGACCAGACCGAGGCCAGGCCCGAGGTATCGAAAGGCAGATTCAAGTTGTCAACGACCGATGGGTACGATGGGTGCGCGCGCAGTCAATTGTCCGGTGGAGCGCGCCACAGGAAAACATGCACTCTCCAGGCGTAGTGAGACGAGCGCTCGGCGCGCTGCGAAACTACGCGGCGTTTGCCGGTGTGCTTCCGGTGATTGCGATAGCGATCGTCGCGGCGCCCGGTTGCCGCGGCGCGGGGGACAATAATTTCGAAGGGCGCCAGGCCGTTCCGGTACTGGTCGCCAAGGTGGTCCAGAAGACAGTCGAGTCAAAGGTGAATGCTATCGGTAAGGTCGAGGCGTACTCGACCGTCAACGTAAAAGCGCAGATCGACGGCGTGGTCACCGAAGTGCACTTCCATGAAGGGCAGGACGTGAAGAAGGGCGACCTGCTTTTCACGATCGATCCGCGGCCGTTCGAGGCGATGCTGCATCAGGCGCAGGCGAACCTCGCGCGCGATGCCGCGCAGCGCAAACAGGCGGCGGCCGACGAGCAGCGCTATTCGTTCCTGCTCAAGCAGGGCGTCGGCTCGCGGCAACAATACGATCAGGCCGAGGCGAACGCCGACGCGCTCAAAGCAAGCGTCGCGGCCGATGCAGCCACAGTGCAAAGCGCGCAACTTAGCCTCGCCTACACGTCAATACGCTCGCCAATCGACGGCCGCACCGGCGGCCTCATGCTGCACGCCGGCAACCTGGTCAAGGCCAACGCCGACACCTGGATGGTGGTCATAAATCAGATCCGGCCGGTATACGTGGATTTCTCGCTGCCTGAACAGAGCCTCGCCGAGGTGCGCCGATACATGGCGGAGCGCAAGCTCGCAGTCGACGTCTCGCTGCCCGGCGAGCAGGGTCCCGCCGAGCACGGCGAGCTTACCTTCGTCGACAACAGCGTCGATCCCAAGACCGGAACGATCGAGTTCAAGGGGCTGTTCGCGAATGAGTCCGAGCGGCTGTGGCCCGGCCAGTTCGTCGATGCGACGCTGGTGCTCAATCAGCGGCCGAATACGATCCTGATTCCCTCGCAAGCCGTGCAGACCGGCCAGGAAGGATCGTATGTATATGTGGTACAGCCGGGTATGAAAGTCGAAACGCGGCCGATCGTCATCGGCGACGCGATGGACGGCGAAACGGTGATCGAGCGCGGGCTCAAGGCCGGCGAGACAGTCGTCACCGACGGGCAGCTGCGCCTGTTGCCCGGCTCGACGGTGACCATCAAGAGCGGCCTCAGTGCGCCGGGTGTCACATCGTGAATATCGCCGAGATTTTCATCCGCCGCCCCGTGATGACGACGCTGTTCTCGCTCGCGATCGTACTGTTCGGCGCAATGGCTTATCGGCTGTTGCCGGTGAACGATCTCCCCAACGTCGACTTCCCGACCATCGTCGTGCAGGCGCAGCTTCCCGGCGCGAATCCCGACACGATGGCTTCATCGGTGGCGACGCCGCTCGAAAAACAGTTCTCGACGATCGCCGGCCTCGATTCGATGTCTTCGACCAACATCCAGGGCGCCAGCACCATCACGCTCCAGTTCACGCTGAGCCGCAATATCGACGGGGCCGCGCAAGACGTACAGTCTGCGATCACCGCGACGCTCGCGCAATTGCCGCAGGGGATGCCGAGTCCGCCGACCTATCGCAAGGTCAATCCGGCCGACCAACCGATTATGTACTTGTCGGTGAGCTCGCAAGTGATGCCGCTTTCGAAAGTCGACGAGTACGCCGAGACCTACCTCTCGGAGCGCATCTCGATGGTCAGCGGAGTCGCGCAGGTGCAGATTTACGGTTCGGCGAAGTACGCTGTCAGGGTCCAGGTCGACCCCAAGAAGCTCGCCTCGCGCGGAATTGGAATCGACGAAGTCGCATCCGCGATCGCCAACGCCAACGTCGACCTTCCGACCGGCACGCTATACGGAGCAAATCAGGCATTCACCGTCGACACGCACGGCCAGCTCACCAACGCCGCGGCCTACCGCCCGCTGGTAGTCGCGTATCGCAATGGCGCGCCGGTCCGGCTCGAGGAGCTGGGCCGCGTGCTCGACAGCGTCCAGAACGACAAGAACGCGAGCTGGTCGAACGGCGAGCCGGCGGTGGTTCTCGCGGTCCAGCGGCAGCCGGGCACCAACACCGTCGAGGTCGTCGACGGCGTGCTGAAACTGCTGCCGGCCTTCCGCCAGGAAGTGCCCGCCGCTCTGCATATAGAGATCCTCGGTGACCGCTCGGAGACCATCCGCGCCTCGGTCAACGACGTGCAGTTCACCCTGCTGCTGACCGTGTTCCTGGTGGTGCTGGTAATTTTCCTGTTCCTGCGCAACCTCTCCGCGACGATGATCCCCAGCCTCGCGTTGCCGATGTCGATCGTCGGCACCTTCGGCGTGATGTGGGCGCTCGGCTATTCGCTCGACAACCTGTCGCTGATGGCGATCACGCTCGCAGTCGGCTTCGTGGTCGACGACGCGATCGTGATGCTCGAGAACATCGTGCGCCACATGGAGATGGGCAAAGATGCGCTGACGGCGTCGCTCGACGGCGCAAAAGAAGTCGGCTTCACGATCCTGTCGATGACGCTCTCGCTGGCCGCGGTGTTCATCCCGGTGCTCTTCATGAGCGGGATCCTGGGCCGCCTGCTGCACGAATTCGCGGTGACGATCGGCGCCGCTATCCTGGTCTCCGGCTTCGTCTCGCTGACGCTCACGCCGATGCTGTGCTCGCGCTTCCTCAAGCCGCCCAGCAGCGAGCGCCACGGCCGCCTCTATGCCGTGACCGAGCATTTGTTCGACGTGATGCTCGACGCATACCAGCGGAGCCTGTCCTGGGTGATGCGGCGCCGCCGCGCCACCATGATCTTCTCGGGCTTGCTGATGGTCGCGACCATCTATCTGTTTTACGCGATTCCCAAAGGCTTCCTGCCGATCGAAGACACCGGCGACGTCGTCATGATCAGCCTGGCGGCGCAGGGAATTTCATACGACTCGATGGTGCGGCATCAACTCGCGCTGGTCGAGCTGCTCAAGAACGACGACAGCATCCGGCGCTTCTTCGCGGGCGTCGGCACCGGCGGTCCGAGCGGCGGAACCAATTCGGGAATGTTCTACATACACCTGAAACCGCGCTCCGAGCGCAAGTTCAGCGCCCAGCAGCTCAAGGAAAAGTGGACCCCGATCGTCAACACGGTGCCGGGTTTGCAGGTGTTTCCTTCGCTACCGCCGCCGATCCGGATCGGCGCACAGTTCACGCGCTCGATGTACCAGATGACGCTGCAGAGTCCCGACACCGCCGCGCTGTACAAGTACACTCCCCTTCTCGAGCGCAAGCTGAAAAAGCTGCAAGACCTCCGCGGCGTCAACAGCGATCTGCAGGTCGCCAATCCGCAGGTCAGCATCGACATCGATCGCGACAAAGCCCTCACTCTCGGCGTCAGCGCTCAGGCTATCGAAGACGCGCTCTACGACGCTTACGGCTCGCGCCAAATCTCGACGATTTACGCCCCCACCGACGAGTACTGGGTAGTCATGGAGGTCGAGCCCCAATACCAACTCGACCCCTCGACGCTGTCGCTGCTCTACATCCGTTCCTCGAGCGGTGACCTGGTGCCGCTCGCGACGGTGGTGAAGTTCACCCGCTCGCTCGGCCCTCTGTCGGTCAACCACTTGGGCCAGCTCCCGTCGGCGACCATCTCGTTCGACGTCGCGCCCGGTGTGTCGCTCGGCAAGGCGCTGAGCGAAGTGAAAAAGCTCGCCGGCGACACTCTCCCCGATTCAATCTCGAGCAGCTTCCAGGGCACCGCGCAGGCGTTCCAATCCTCGATGGGCGGTCTCGGCATGCTGCTCATCATGACCATCCTCGTGATCTACCTGGTCCTGGGCGTGCTCTACGAGAGTTTCATTCATCCGATCACGATCCTCTCGGGATTGCCGTCGGCAGGTTTCGGCGCGCTGCTGACGCTGATGGTGTTCGGGAAAGAACTGGACCTGTTCGCCTTCGTCGGGGTGATCATGCTGGTCGGGCTGGTCAAGAAAAACGCCATCATGATGATCGACTTCGCGCTCGACGCGCAGCGCACCGAGGGCAAGTCGCCCGCCGAGGCGATCTTCGAGGGCTGTATCATTCGCTTCCGGCCGATCATGATGACCACGGCGGCGGCGCTGATGGGCACGCTGCCCATCGCGATCGGCTTCGGCGAGGGCGCCGATTCGCGCCGCCCACTTGGCATCGCGGTCGTTGGCGGACTGTTCTTCTCGCAGTTCCTGACTCTCTACATCACGCCGGTCACCTACACTTACATGGAGGCGTTCCTCCAGCGGATCCACGCGTGGCGCGAAGGCCGCCCGCTGCGGCCCGCGATCGAATCGGCGCCACTCATCAACGGCGCGGAAAGCGCGGAAAGCGCGACCGGCCGCCTCGCGTCGTAGCGTCGTGGCCCTACGCGCGTCTGTCCGAGCGCCTCGTGACGCTTATCAGCGCGCCGATTCGCGCAAGCTGATTCAGCCATGAACATGAATTCATTCGCGGGCAAGCGAATCCTCGCGCTGATCCGCGACGGCGACTACGCACACGCCGGCGAAGAAGAGGCAATCGACCTCACGCTGCGCGCGGTTCCGAAACGAAGCGACAATTGGCTGCTCGACGTCGGATGCGGCCGCGGCGGCAGCGCCGATTACGCGCGGCGCCGCGGATGGGGCCGCGTCGTCGGAATCGATCGCGAGGCCGACTCGATCGAATACGGCCGCAGGCAATATCCGCAAGTTGAATTTCACGTTTGCGACGTTGTCGATGTCGCCCGCCTCGCCGGCCGCCGCTTCGACGTCATCTATATGTTGAACGCCTTCTACGCGTTTCGCGCGCAGCGCGAGGCGCTCGCGTCGCTGCGCAGCGTCGCGAGTCCAGCGGCCACGCTGTTTATTTTCGACTACCTCGACCGCGGCGGATTCCGCGCCAACCCGCTCACCGTCGACGCTCAGATCATCCTGCCGCACGCGATCGAACTCTCGCGAACTTCCGCGGATCTCGGGTCTTCGGGATGGAAGCTCACGGCGAGCGAGGAACTCAACGACGAGTACCGCCGATGGTACGCCGCGTTCGTCGCGCGAATCGATCGCAAGCATAACGCGATCGTGGCGCTTGGCGGCGATGACGCGTTTCGCTACGTACACGCCGTGTACTCCGGCATGCTCGCAAAGATCGAAGCCGGCCTGCTCGGCGGCGTGCTGCTTAGCGCCGTCGCGGCGTAAATCTGCGCGCGCATCAGCCGGCCTCGGGCCGTGCGCGTCACTTGCCGCGCGATGCTTCGCGCTAGTACTTCTAATTGATCACCAGGAGGATTCGCACATGCCCATCTTCGAACGCGACTCGGTGTCGCTCAACTACGAGGAATTCGGTTCCGGATATCCGTTACTGCTGTTTGCGCCGGGCGGGATGCGCTCGAGCATCGAGTTCTGGAGCAAGTCGCCGTTCGACCCGACCCGCGAGCTTGCGTCGGACTTCCGCGTGATTGCGATGGATCAACGCAACGCCGGAAAGTCGCGCGCGCCGCTCAGCGCCGCCGACGGATGGCATAGCTATACCGCCGATCATGTCGCCCTGCTCGACTATTTGAAGATTCAGCGTTGCCACGTCATGGGCGGATGCATCGGCGGGTCGTACAGCTTCGGTATCATCCAGGCGGCGCCCGATCGCGTGAGCGCCGCAGTGCTGCAGAATCCTATCGGGCTCTCGCCAGAAAACCGCGAGCTGTTCCACGAGATGTTCGACGGATGGGCTCAGGCGCTCAAGCCCAAGCATCCGGAGATCGACGACGCGGGCCTGCGCGAATTTCGCGAGCGGATGTACGGCGGCGAGTTCGTTTTCAACGTCTCGCGCGACTTCGTCCGCGCGTGCAAGACGCCGCTGCTGATCCTCGCCGGCGCCGACCAGTATCATCCCGCGACGATCTCCGCAGAGATCGCACGGCTCGCTCCCAACGCGGAACTCGTGAAGGAGTGGAAAACGCCGGAGCTGATCGCGGGCACGGTCAAGCGCGTGCGCGAGTTTCTGAAATCGCACACCCCGAAGAAGTGACCGCACTGCGCGGATCGAAGCCTTGGTGTTAGTCGCTGACGAAAATGCGAATCATCAATCTGCGGCCGGAAAATGAAACCTTGATCCGGCAGGTCGCGGCCATGCTGGTCGAGGGCTTCCGGCAGATGGCGCCCGACGCGTGGCCCGATATGGAGTCGGCGCTCACGGAGGTGCGTGAGTCACTTTGCGCCGGCCGCCTGAGCCGCGTGGCAGTTGACGGCGACGGCGTCGCGATCGCCTGGATCGGTGGCATCAGGCAATACAGCGGGCACGTGTGGGAACTTCATCCGATGGTGGTGCGGCGCGATCAGCAGGGACGCGGAATCGGCCGCGCGCTGGTGGAGGACTTCGAGCAACGCGTTATCGAGCGTGGTGCGCAAACCATCTTGCTCGGCACCGACGACGAGCTGGGCCAGACCTCGCTCGGTAACGTTGACCTGTATACCGACCTTGGCGATCGCATCCGCGACATCCGCAATCTCGGCCGGCATCCGTACGAGTTTTATCAGAAGCTGGGCTTCGCGATTGTTGGGGTGCTGCCGGATGCGAACGGGCCGGGCAAGCCCGACATCTTTATGGCCAAGCGCGTCGGCAAGTGACCATTCGTATCGCGCGCTCGCTCAGAAGCCGTAGAAGCGCGCCGCGTTCTCGCTGAAGATGCATTGCCGTGCCGCGTCGCTGAGCCCGCTGATCGCGCGCTCGACTTCCTTCACGATTCCCGGATAGGTGCAGTCGAAATGCGGATAGTCGCTGCCCCACAGCACGTTGCGCTCCACTCCCAGATCCACCATCGCGCCCAGCGTGCTCTCGTCCGGATCCATCGAGACATAGCATTGCTCGGCGAAGTATTCGCGCGGCCGCTTGCGGAGCCACGGCACGTAGGTTCCCATCTTCTCGTAATGGCTATCCATCCGGTCCAGCCAATAGCCAAGCCATCCGATTCCTGACTCCAGAAATCCGATCTTGAGTTTCGGAAATCGCGCCAGCACGCCGCCGCAGACCACGTCCATGCAGGCGGCCTGCTGCTCGAACGGATGACACACCATGTGGAAGAAAAATGGATCGCGATAACGATCGGCGCCCATCGTCGGCATCCGCGTGCCGAAACTCCCGTGCACCGCGACCGGCACGTCGAGCTCCTGCGCCGCGCGCCAGAATGGATCGTACGCAGGATCGTTGAGGCGCCGGCCGTTGAACGGATTCGGGCGGACGAAGACCGCCTTGAAGCCGAGTTCCTTGACCACCCGGCGCATCTCGACGACGGCTTCGTCGACGCTCTGAAGAGGCATCGGTGCAACGCCGTAGAGACGCTTCGCATATGGCTTGCAGAAGTCGGCGAGCCAGTTGTTGTACGCGCGGCACGACGCCGCTGCCACGTTCGGATCCTCGATATCGCCATAGAGCAGCCACAGCGACGGGTACAGCACGGCGATGTCGATCCGCTCCTCGTCCATCACTTTGATTCGCGCGTGAGGATCGTAGCTGCCCGGCAGGATGTCGTCCCAGGTGAGCCGCCGCGCCCGCTCGAGATCCATCAGGCCGCCCGGCACCATCGAGGCCGCCACCGGCAGCGCGGGACGGCTGCGGTTCTCGCCCATGATGAACAACTCGTCCATTCCGTCGCGATTGCGCCGGACCTGGATCACCCGATCGCGAAACTCCCGCTCGGTGTAATTTTCCCAAACCGCGCGCGGCTCGACGATGTGTCCGTCGGCATCGATTATCCGTGGCATGACGCGCTCGCCTCCTCGGTGGCTCACCTGTCGCGAGTCAACGTCTTGAGCGTCTCCGATGTCAAGCGCGCGCGAGTTAGCTGGTGGCCGATTTCGCGTCGCGCGCCGCGTGGCGCGCGATCAGCATCTCCAGCACTGGCGCCGGCGCACGGCTGGCGCATCCGTCGAATGGCGGCTGCGGATCGTACTCGATGTCCACCTGGATCGCGTGCGCGACGGTGTCTCCCGCGACGCGACGCGCAAGATGCAGGCCCATGTCGATACCAGCCGAGACTCCGGCGGCGGTAATTATTTTGCCGTCCTCCACGACGCGCTCGGAGCGCGGCTCCGCGCCGAAATCGCCGAGCTTCCCGAGCGACGCCCAATGCGTGGTCGCGCGCTTCCCCTTCAACAGTCCCGCCGCCCCTAGAATCAGCGCGCCCGTGCACACCGACGTGGTCCACTGCGTGGTCTCATGGATTTGACGCACCCACTCGAGCAGCCGCGGCTTGGCGCGGACCTGTTCCTCGCCACGTCCACCCGGCACCACCAGGACGTCCGCGCTGGTCACCTCGGAAATTTCGAAGTCGGCGGCGATTCCCAGCGAGTGCGGATCTGCGCGCTTGATACCCTTGGTCTCGCCCACCATCATCACCTCCGCGCCCGGGATAAGGCACAGCACTTGAAACGGGCCAATCGCATCGAGCACGGTCAAATTATCGAAAATCAGGAAGGCAATTCGCATCGTCGTTCTCCTTGTTCGTCGTTCTACTCGTTCGTCGCTTTGGTAGGTTCCTCAAGCGCTCAGTTTTTGATGAAAGCGGCTGCGATATGCGCTAGGAGGAACACGCAGGGTGCGGATGAATGCGCGCCGCATGGATTCACGTGTTCCGAAACCGCACTCCAACGCGACTAGATCGACTCCGTCAGCGGATTCTTCGAGGCACCGGCGGGCCGCTTCGACGCGCGAGTTTTCCACGAATTGTCCCGGCGTGAGACCCACTTCGCGGGTGAACACGCGCGCGAAATTGCGCGGACTCATCGCGCTCCGGCGCGCCAGCGCCTCGACCGACAGGTCGGCATCGAGGTGATCCGCGATCCAGCGCTGAAGCTCGCGCAGCGGTTCACGATCCGCAATTTGAGCGGTCAATTGAACCGAGAACTGCGACTGGCCACCGGGGCGGCGCAGGAACATGACCAGCTCGCGAGCAACTGCGAGCGCGAGCTCGCGCCCGTGGTCTTCCTCCAGCAGCGCCAGCGCGAGATCGATTCCGGCGGTCACGCCCGCGGAGGTGAAAACGTTGCCGTCGCGGACGAAAATAGGATCACTCTCGACCTTGACCGCGGGAAAGCTCGCGGCAAGCTGCTCGCATTGCCGCCAATGCGTAGTCGCGGACCGCCCATCGAGGAGACCGGCTTCGGCGAGCAGGAACGCGCCCGTGCAGACCGAGCAGAGACGCCGGACTCGGCGCGCGGTGCGCCGAATCCATTCGATCAGCGCGCGATCGCGCATCGCGAGGGTGGTGCCGCGTCCGCCCGCGACCAGCAGCGTGTCGATCGGTCCGCGAACTTCCTCTATCGAGCGATCGGCGATCAGGCGCAGGCCCGATGAAGTGGTGAGCGGCCCGGCCCTGGAAGCGACGACTTCGATCGTATAAGCCGGGGCTCGCCAGCCGCGTTCCTCGCTCAGCCATCGCGCGGCGCGTCCGAACACTTCGAGCGGGCCGGTGATGTCGATGATCTGGGCGTCTGGAAACGCGACCATCACGATCCGCCGCGGCCTGAATCCGGCCGCCACGCGAGTGCCGGTCAGGCGAGTGCTGGAAAGGTTTGATTTGCGCGGCCGGTTCTTCATGAACGGCAGTATCGCGTGCGGCTACGATGGCTGCAATAGATAGGTGACCACAGTTACTGCCATTCGCGGCTACGGCACGGACATACCGAAAAAGCTGACCTGCCCCACGCAAAGACCTCGCGACTGTTCACAGGTCGCCGCGCGTACTAGCATATTTGCAATTGTCCCGACCGTCCCGCCGGAGGCTCATCGCAATGGCCAAATCGCGCAAAACCAATACTCTCGGGCGTCGCGAGTTTCTGAAACGCGGCGCGCTCGCAACCATCGGCGTCAGCATGCTCCCGCTGGGCGGCGCCGCGATCGCGGCGATCGCTCCCAATGACAAGGTGCGCCGCTACTCGCAGCTCGGGCGGACGGGAATGAAAATCTCCGACATCTCCTTCGGCGCCGATCGGCTCTCCCCTGGCCAGGAGAGCCTGGTCCTGCACGCGCTCGACCGGGGAATCAACTATTTCGATACCGCCGAGACCTACCGCGGCGGCGATTCCGAGAGCACGCTCGGCAAGGCGCTGAAAGGCAAGCGCGACAAGGTCTTCCTCACCTCGAAAACGCTCGCGGGCCCCGACGCCAAAAAGGAAGCGATGATGCAGGCGGTCGAGGGGAGCCTGCGCCGCCTGCAAACCGATCATATAGATGTCTACTTCAACCACGCCGTCAACAATCCCGAGCGGCTCAAGAATCCCGAGTGGTTTGAATTTGCCGACCGCGCCAAGCAGCAGGGAAAGATCCGGTTCACCGGGATGTCGGGACACGCTGGCCGGCTGATCGAATGCCTCGATTACGCGATCGACACCGGCCACTTTGACGTGATCCTCTGCGCGTATAACTTCGGCCAGGACCCGCGCTTCTACCAGAAGTTCTTCCAGAACTTCGACATGGTCGCGATTCAGCCCAACCTGCCGCGCGTGATCCATAAGGCGAAGTCGAAAGGCATGGGCGTGGTGGTGATGAAAACGCTGATGGGCGCGCGGCTCAACGACATGCGCCCGTACGAAAAGGGCGGCGCGACGTTCTCGCAGTCCGCCTTCCGCTGGGTACTGTCGAACGGCGAGGTCGATGCGCTGATCGTCTCGATGACGAATCCGGAAATGGTCGACGAGTTCCTCGGCGCGTCGGGATGGCAATCCACCCAGCGCGAGGACATCCCGCTGCTGCAGCGCTATGCGCGCCTCAATGGCGCGTCGTACTGCAAGCACGCCTGCAACGCCTGCGAGAGCTCGTGTCCCTACGACGTACCGATCGCCGACGTGATGCGCACGCGGATGTACGCCGTCGACTATCGCGATATGCGCATGGCGCGCAGCGAATACGCGATGCTGGGTGCCGGGGCGTCCGCCTGCTTGAGCTGCACCGCCAAGCCATGCGCGAACGCCTGCCCGCACGGCTTGAAGATCGCGACGATGCTCGAGCCGGCGCATCGAATGCTGACGGGCGGCGACATCGTCTGACCGGACTATTCCCGTGTACAGCGGGCTACCCTTTACGGGCATCAGCGTCGCAACTAGGATAGCCTTAAACCTGAACCACACGTTGGGCAGCACACTGCCTGAGGGGAAATCATGAGCGAGCAAGTTAATCAGACGGTCGACGCGCCGAACCGGTGGCGACTCGAGACTCCCGGCCACCAGGGATGGACGCGCACTGCGCGGCCTGAAGACCCGAACAAGTACTTCATGGTCTCCGCCGATTGCCACATCCTCGAGCCCGCGACTCTGTGGGCCGAGCGCCTCGACAAAAAGTACAAGGACCGCCTCCCCAAGATCGAGACCGATGAGAACGGCGTGAAGTGGATGGTCTCCGAGGGATGGTCGCGGTCGCGCCTCCTCGACTTCCAGTTTGACGGCGAGGATTTGACGCGCTCCAAGGCCGGCAGCGATCCGGTCCAGCGGCTCAAGGACCACGACCGCGACGGCGTCGACGTAGAAGTCATTTTTCCCAATCGCGGTCTCATGATGTGGGCGACGCCGGACTCCGCGTTCGCGCAGGCGCAATGCCGGGTCTACAACGACTGGCTCTACGAAGCGCTGGCGCCGTACAAAGATCGCATGCTGCCGATGGCCGCGCTCGCAACCGGCGACCTCGAGGGCTCGGTGGCGGAAATCAAGCGCATCGCGAAGCTGGGTTTCTTCAAGGGCGTGACCCTGCCCTGCAAGCCGATCTTCGGCGCGCATGACCCGCGTCATCCGAACTACAACTTCAAAATCTTCGATCCGATGTGGGAGGCGATTCAGGACGCCGACTTCGCCATCACCTTTCACGTCTCGACCGGACGCGACCCGCGCGCGGCGCGCAAGGACGGCGGCGCGGTCATCAACTACGTAGCGCATTCGCTCTCGCCGACCATCGAGCCGATCGCGAACATGTGCGCTTCCGGCGTGCTCGAGCGCTTCCCCAGGCTGCGCTTCGGATCGATCGAGGCGGGAATCGGCTGGGTGGCGTGGGCGCTCAACGCGATGGACGAGGCGTACAAGAAGCATCACATGTGGGCGTATCCGAAGCTCAAGATGCTGCCGAGCGAATATTACCATCAGTCCGGCTTTTCCTCTTTCCAGGAGGATCCGGTCGGCCTCGATGACGCGGTGCGCTACAACCTGATCGACAACTTCATGTGGGCCAACGACTATCCGCATCACGAGGGCTCGTGGCCGCACTCGGCCGAGGCCATCGAGCGCGAGATGGGTCATCTCAACGACGAGCAGCGCGCCAAGATCCTCGGGCTCAACGCGGCGCGGATGTTCAAGATCGACGTGCGCCGCCGGGTGCCGTCGCCGTCCGCGAACTGACGCGCAGTAATCGAATCACGCCGATTCAGAGGGGCGGTTCCATGAACCGCCCTCTCTATTTTGGGAGGTTCGCGACGCGGCCGCGCGATCAGAAATCGCGCGGGCCCAGGAACACCGCGTTGATGTCGCGCTTCGACGGCGCGACTGCGCCCGGCGGTTTTTTCGCGAGCGTCTCGGCAAGCTCTCTCGCCGCGGGCATCAGTTCCGCCGGCGCTACTACCCGGTTGAGAAGACCCATCGTCAGCAGTTCCTCCGCGCGGAAGTGCCGGCATCCGATGATGATCTCCTTGGCCAGCCACGGTCCCACCCGCGCCGCGAGCATCTTGGCCGGCGCGCCGCGGTAGGGAACGTCGAGGTCGACTTCCGGCACCCAGAACTCCGCACCCGCGACCGCGATCGCGAAATCGAATGCCAGCGCGATCGACCATCCGCCGCCCACCGCGTAGCCGTTGATCGCCCCGATGGTCAGCGCGTCGAGCCGCGCCAGCACTTCGAATGCGCGTCCGATCAGCCGCGGGATCCGGCGCCCACGCTGGGCGAAGATTCGCCGCTGCTCCGCGACGTCGGTGACCCCTTTGAGCGCCGACGTGTCCGCGCCCGCGCAGAAGCTGGTGCCGGTGCCGGTCACGATCAGCACGCGCGTCGCGGCGTCGTCGCGCACCTGGTGCAGCAGCCCCTCGAACTCGAGGACCACCTGCTCGTCGAGACAGTTGCGGCGCTCCGGACGATTGAACGTGATGGTCGCGATCGCGCCGCTTTTCTCGAACAGGAAATTGTCAGGCATCGTCGGATGCGCCGTCGCGCTCAGCGTCCCCAGACCTGTTCGCCGGGGACCCAGGTGGTGTGAAACCCAACCGGGACGCGCTGCGGAATCTCGATCCGCGCGATCGGCCCGGCGGCGATGTTCTTCGCCTCGAGCACGATCGCTTCGCCATGCGCGCTCGCGTTCTTGTCCGCGACAAAGGTGATCACGTAGCCGTCGTCTTCCTCGAGCGCGGCGACGCGCGGCGCAAACGGCGCCTCGTTCGAGGTGCGTCCTGCGCCGAACAAATATTTCTCCTGCTTGCCGGTTTGCACGTCGTACTTCACCAGGCCCTCGAGATGCGGCACGCACGAGTTGTACGAGTAGCGCGAGCGCCGGCCCAGCCGCTGCCGGTTGATCGTCGGCCATTCGGTCTTCGCATCATCAAGCTGCTCTTCCTTCACCGCGCCGGTCGCGAGGTTGAAGCGCCAGCGGAACATCTGCGCCTCCAGGCGCAGGAACGCGCGCATCCGCGCGAGCTCGCCCTCGCCGCGCGAGCTGCCCGGCTCCGGCTGGACGACGCGGCACGCATCCATCACGACTTCGTCGCCGTCCTCCCACGCATTCACGACATGGTAGATGTAGCAGGGCGACGCCTCGAACCATCGCACCTCGGCGTTGGTGCCGTAGCGCGGCAGGATCGCGAAGCGGCTCGGCAGCTCGGGAAAATAAGTGACCTTGTGAACCCCGCGCGGCAGCAGCGCCGGATCCCAGAACAGCGGCAGGTCCATCAGGATCGAGTAACACTCGGTGATCGCCATGTCGTGCGGGAGCCGCGGACCGGGAACCTCGATCGGCGCGTGATGGATCAGCTCGCCGGCCGCCGAGACCACGTTGTAAGTCAGGAACGGCGGCTTGGTCGAGTAATCGAAAAACAGCAGCTCGCCCGTCACGGGATCGACCTTGGCATGCGCGGACACGGTGCGCTTGAGAGCGCCGCGGAAGTCCTCGATGCCGAGCGTCTCGAGCGTGCGCGCGTTGAGCTTGTACGGCATTCCGCACTGGTAGAAAAGCGCGAGCGCGGCGCCGTTGTGAAACAGGATGTCGGTGTTGGCGTTGTCCTTGAGCCATCCGTCGGAGCCCGCGCCCTTCGGCACCGACGGGTCCGGCCGATCCATCAGCCCCGGCCAGATCGCATGACCCGCCTCCTGCTCCGCACGAAAACCCTCGGTGCGGATCCAGCGATTGCGGTAGGTCGCCTTTCCGTCGCGGAACTCGAGCGCGTGAATCATCCCGTCGCCGTCGAACCAATGGTAACGGCCGCGCGGCTGCAACACCGGGTTCGGTCCATTGCGCAAATAAATTCCGTTGAGGTCGCGAGGAATCTCGCCTTCGACCTTGAGCTCCTCGGCGGTGATTTCGCGCCCGATCGGCGCGAAGATTCCATTCAGGAACGGATTCTCACTCGGCTCGATCCGGATTGGAATCTCGCGCTCTATTTTGATCACGATTCGGACGCCTCCCGCCGATGTCGCGCTCGCTGTCCGGGACCATCTGACCAATATCACAGTACGATAAGCGCCCGAAGCGATCAGCGGCCCGGTTCGCCGCGCGGCCGCGCGCAATACGCCGGCGGCTTCCGCACAGCTTGTGACGTGCCTGGCGCGCCGATCAATTCGCAGAGTCGCGCCGCGATCAGTTCGCCCGCGATCTTGTGACCCTGCGCGTTGAAATGCCCTTCTCCCATTTTGGTATTCGAAAACCCGTGCAGAAAAGCGTGATATGTGTCGGCATACGATTGTAGCTGCGGCGCCAGGTTCAGCACCGGGAAGCCGTCGCGCGAGCCTAGCGCGCTGATGCGATGCTCGGGGTAAAAAATGTCAGTGCCGCCGACCGCTTTCAGATAATTGGCGCGGTACCCGGCATCGGGATAGTCCTGAACCGGATTACTCAGTGTCACTGCGAGGAAGCGGGCGCCGTGCGCGACGACCTCGCAATTGGTCTCGGCAATCAAATCGTCGGTGACGCTCCACGCCTCGTTCCATCCCGGCGTCGGCGGGGGCGCGTAGACTTCATCGTCGAGGCCGGGCTCATGTCCCGCGACCGGGCTCGGTGCGCGCGAGCCGAAGCGGTCGCTTACCGACGAATACATCAGCACGATCGGATCGCCGATCACTCTCACGATGGCCGACTCGCGCAGCGCAAAATTCGACCTGCACCACAGATGCGGCAGGATCGAATCGCGAAACTCGGTGGTCTCGACCAGCTCTCCACCGCGATGCGCGAAGTAGGGGCGGCAGCGCTCTCCGTTGAGCCACGAGTCGGTGTCGAGCGCCGACGAATTGTCGCTGACGTCATTGCCGGTGCACATCGCGAGCACCACGATATCCGGCGAATAGCGCCAGACCTTTTCGCGCAGCGTGAGCAGTTCCTGCGCCGTGCCGTAGCCACTCACGCCGAAATCGATCACCTGGGCGCGGCGGTTGCCGAGCGCGCTGCAATGGTTGAGCTCGCGCTCAGCCACCGCACAAAAGCTCTGCTCGTACGGGACGTGCAGCGCCTCGGTGAAGGAATCACCGAGCACCGCGATCCTGACCGTGCCGGGCGGTTTCGCCATCGGCACTTCCGGCCCGCGCAGGCCGTCGCGATTGATAGTGACGTACGCGTGCCCTTCGCTGCGCTGCCATCCCGAGGCGCCCGGCTGAAGCTGCCATCCCCGCGAAGAATCCCATGCGCTCTGACTGAGCGGCGCCGTCCCGGCGATCCGAAAGGCGATCTCCGCATTTATCAATCCAACCGTCAGTCCAAACACGACCAACAGAAATCGCGCTCGTCCGTCTCGCATCGCGCCGCAGCTTAGCAGCCGCCACCGCCTCCCGACTACGCGGCGTGAATGACACAGAGCATCGGACTTCCGATCCGAGGGTTTGGTTTAAAAAAACCTTCCGGACGCGCCAACTACACTTCTATCCCCGTCGACAACGGAGCCGGTCTTGCGTGTTACTGGGTGCAGGGGTCAGCCCCTGCCGGTGGCCTGAAATGTGGTCGCATGCTCTACTTCCGGCCGGAGGCACATAGCGAAATGGATGTGAGCAAGATTTCGGCCGGCCGCAACCCTCCCGATGAAATTCACGTCGTGATCGAAATTCCGCAGGGCGGCGTCCCGGTCAAGTACGAACTCGACAAGGACTCCGGCGCGCTGTTCGTCAATCGCTTCCTCCACACCGCGATGTACTATCCGGCCAATTACGGATTCATCCCGAACACCTTGTCCGAAGATGGAGACGCCGCTGACGCGATGGCGTTGTCGCAGGTGCCGGTCGCTCCGCTGGCGGTCATCCGATGCCGTCCGATCGGCGCGCTCCTGATGGAAGACGAGCATGGCATCGATGAGAAAATTCTCGCGGTGCCGGTCGATGAGCTGAATCCCTATTTCGATGAGATCAATGACTACGCCGACCTGCCGCAGATCATGCGCGACCAGATCGAGCATTTCTTCCGCCATTACAAAGACCTGGAAAAAGGCAAATGGGTGAAGCTCAACGGATGGGTGGATCGCAACGCCGCGTGCGAACTAATCGTCCAGTCGATCGCGCGCTTTCAAGCGCGCTAGTCACGCCCAATAGCTAGTCACGCGCGCGGAGGCCAAAGGCGCAAAGAAAAGTGCCTTTTTTTGATTCAGACGGAGTCCGAATTTGTTACGAGGACCAGGGCGGGGGCGACGCGGTCGTGCTGGTGCATGGCTTCGCGTCCACCGCCCGGCACAATTGGCGCGACACCGGCTGGATCGATCTGCTCGCCGAGCGCTACCGGGTGCTGGCGCCTGACGTTCGCGGGCATGGCCAGAGCGACCGGCCGCATACCCGCGACGCGTACGGATATTCCGGCATGGGCGCCGACGCGATTCGCCTGCTCGACCATCTTGGGATTCGCCGCGCGCTGCTGATGGGCTACTCGATGGGCGGGAGCATCGCGATCTCGCTGATGCTGTCGCATCCAGAGCGGCTGCGCGCCATTGTCCTCGGCGGAATCGCTTATGACGACGGGCTCGATGACCCGGCGGATCGGCAACTGATCGTCGACGCGTATCGCGCCCGCGACATTGCGCAAGTGACCAGTCCGCTCGCGCGCGGATACCGCCAGTTCGCCGAGGCGCAGGGCAATGATTTGGAGGCGCTGGCTGCCCTGATGGAAGGCGAGCGGACGCTCGCCCCGCCCGCCAAATTCGCCGCGGTGCGGATGCCGGTGATGATCGTCGTCGGCACCCGCGACAACATGATCGGCGATCCAAAACCGCTCGCGGCGATGATTCCCGGAAGCCGGCTCGTGATGCTCGAGGGCCGCGACCATCTGAACGCGCCCACCGACAATCACTTCAAGGAATCGGTACTAGACTTTTTCCACTCCGCCCCGCCCTGATCCCAAAAAATGGGCGTCATCCCCGAGGGTCCGAGCTTTTGAATCAAAGAACTCTGCGCAAACCAGAAAGCAGAGAACCTCTGTCGTTTCAATGAGCAGAAAAAAAGGAGGTCATCCTGAGAATCTGTTTTTTTTAAAATAGAAAAAATGAAAATGCTGCCCGGATCGCGAACGCTGAGGAACCACCGTCGTCCACTGAGCCGGAAAAAAACGGACGTCATCCTGAGCGCAGGCTGCCGGAGTCCCTTCGGCAGGCTCAGGACAGGCTCCGGATCGCAGCGGTTGCATCGATGGCCAGCCGTGCGCATGGCGACCCAGGAATGACGCACGCTGGCTGTGAGCGGTAAGCGCTCTTCGCGATGCTCAAATGCCACTACGGTCGCCAACTTTTAGGTGTACATCCTCTCCAGTGATAGCGGCACCTTGTACGTAGGCATCACCAATGATCTGCACCGAAGAATCTTTGAGCATCGGAACCAGACGGTCGCGGGCTTCACGGCCCGCTACGCCGTAACACGGCTGGTGTACTTCGAACGGTTCGATCGCGCGCGGACCGCAATTGAAAGGGAGAAGCAACTCAAAGGTTGGCGGCGGGGACGGAAACTCGAACTAATCCGATCTGCTAATCCGAAATTTACTGACTTGAGCGCCGAGTGGTTGCGCGAAGACTAGTCCTGCGTGAGATTCGCTATGAACCATGCGAACGGCCTGGCACCCAGCAACGGCTGCGATCCTTCGACTCCGGCAGCCTGCGCTCAGGATGACGACGCTTCTCTGCTAACCTAGCGGACGGCGGTGGTTTCCCAGCGTTCGCGACCCGGGCAGCGTTTTCGTTTTCACTTTTACTTTTTAAAAAACTCACAGACTCTCAGGATGACACCCTTTTCTTATCGCTCAGCGGGACGACAGTGGTTCCGGTTCCGTTCCGAGCATCGCTCCAAGCCAAATTCGTTTTCATTTTTAAAAACTCACAACCTCTGAGCGTAGCTGCCGGAGTCCCATTCGGCAGGCTCAGGGCAGGCTGCGGATCTCGGCCGTTGCGCGAGGCCACGCCGTCAGCATCGCGATACGGCGGCCTGCTTCATTTTCCCTGTTCTGACTCGCGTGCGCGGCGGATATATTGGAGCCGATCGCGATGCGCTCGGTCGCGCCTGAAGTACCATCGATAAAATGCTAGTGGTGAACTCCTCGATGCGATCCGCAATTCTCCCGCCGGTTGCTTTCGCGGTTCTCATTCTGGCGGCGGTTTTCACTTTTCCGGCCTGCTCAACATTTCGGCACGCGGAGGCATCGCGACCCTCCGAGGTTGCGCAGACCGAAGCATTTCTGAAGCAGGCCGGCTTCGGCCAGCTCGAGGTCGAAACTCCAGAGCAGCTCGAGACCGCCCGCAGTTTGCCGACTTACGAGTTGCGGCACTATCCGGCACAAGACGGTGACGTGTACTGGTATTACGATCCCGGCGAATGCCAGTGCGTCATGGTCGGCGACGAAAAAGCCTATGAGCAATACCAGGGGCTCACGCAGCAGAAAAATGACATCGCGGAATACGAAGCTCAATCACAGCAAGAGGAAGCCGCTTCGCTGAACCTTCTCAGTCCCACCTTCTTTCCAACCCCGATTTTCTTCGTGGCAGGGGGAGCGCTCGCGTACGGCGGAGGCGGCGGACGTGTGCCGATCGGCGGCGTTCCGGGCGGTGGCCATCATCATGGAGGCGGTGGTGGAGGAATGGGAGGCGGTTTCGGCGGCGGAGGGCACTTCGGCGGCGGACACTCAGGCGGCGGGCACTCCGGCGGCGGTCATCGCTGATACCGGACTGCTGCTAAATTTAAATACTCACTCGTAGCCACGCCCGATATTCACTCGTGCAGATGCTCACTGCAGTTAGTCACTCGCAGTACGGATACTCACTCGCACGATACGGCGACGAAAATGATATCCCCTCGGTGCGGAAGGTGCCACACCGAGAGGATATTCGATCCTCTAATTGAGTAACCGCGACCAAGCGGCCGGCTACTAGTTCGAATAGGTAGTCGTGGACTGCTTGTGGACCGCGCCGTTGTCCGTAGTAGTCGTGGTGGTCTGCGATTCCGCAGTCGGCGGTGACACGACCACCTCCGACGGGTCCGGGGTCGTGGTGTGACTATAGCTGAAGCATCCCGCGACGCTCAGCGCGGAGATAGCGGCAAGACTCAGGACGACGAAAGCTGGCTGGTTCTTTTTCATACGGTTCCCTTCCTTGCGAGCGTGCAGCGGCATCGCTCAGCGTACTCAGCGTGGAAGGGAGCATCTTCTGTGCCATTGTTCCGCGCAGCTTTCGTCAATACTTACCGAGTTGTTATTTCCAAACTAAAGGACGAGTGTGCGCTTTTTACCTATCAGCGCTGGAATGCCACTTTCTTCTCCACTCAAGCGCGGCGCGTCCGGTTCGCGAAACCGGCGATACGCTCGCGCATGTCGGGACCGGCGCCCGCGTTTCGATGCACCTCATGCGACAGGCCCGCTCCAAGTGGCAAGCCGTCCGTCTCGATCAGCAGGCGCTTGTTCACTCGATGGCTGAACCACGAATTGGCGAGAATAGTATCGGCGAGCGCCCGCAGCTCAGCGTCGAACGCTTCGTCCGCGACGCAGAAGTTGACGAGCCCCATCGCGAGCGCCTCGGCGCCCGAATAAGTCCGGCAGGTCAGCATCATCTCGCGCGCTTTCGGCAAGCCGACCCGGCGCGGCAAGCGCTGGCTCATGCCCCAAGCGGGAGTCAGCGCCCATCGCGCGTGAGTATCCGCGAACTTCGCGGAGTGCGCGGCAAAGATCAGATCGCCGGCCAGCGCAAGTTCGAGTCCGCCGGTGTAGCAATGCCCAACGACGGCCGAGATCACCGGCTGCGGCAGGTTGGCGAGCCGTTCGATAGTGTCGGCCTGAAAATTCGGGCGCGGCGGCCGCTCACCCTTGGCGATATCCGCGAGGTCGTGTCCCGCGGAAAAACATTTGCCCGCGCCGCGCACCACCACCAAGCCCGTGCGATCGACATCCTGTGCGATTTGATCGATCTGCGCGCGCAGCTCGACGAACAGCTCCACGTTCAGCGCGTTGAGCTTGTCGGGGCGATTGAGTGTGAGCGTCGCCAGGCCGTGGTTGTCTTCGCGAAGGACCAACTCGGACATCGTAGTTTCTCCTTGAAGCGTTCCGCGTCCTGTGAAGCGGTCCGCGTCTTGTGGAGCCTTCGGCGGCCGCTCAGTCTCCGGATGCGCTCGCTTTTGGCGCGCCCGCGCCTTTCGATGCGTCCGCTTTCGAAGCGGTCGGTTTCGACGAACTGATCGCGCCGCACTTGCGCAGTTGCTCCAAATCCGAATTGCCGAAACCCCAATCGCGCAACGCCTCTTCGGTATGCTCGCCCGGTCTCGCCGGCGGCCGCTGGATCGCGCTGGGAGTGCGGCTGAATCGGGGCGCCGGCGCGGGCTGGGTCACTCCGTCTCGTTCGACGAACGTCGCGCGATGACGATTGTGCGGATGCTTTGGCGCCTCGCTCATGCTGAGGACGGGAGCAAAGCAGATGTCGCTGCCCTCCATGATGGCGCACCATTCGTCGCGCGTCTTGGTCAGGAACAACGCTTTCAGGCGCTGCTTCATCGCGGGCCAGGATTTGCGATCCTGCTGGCGCGGCAGCTCCTGCCCCTTGAGGCCGGAGAGCCGCAGCAGCTCGTCGTAGAACTTTGCTTCGATCGATCCGATCGCGACGTGCTTGCCGTCCCTGGTTTCGTAGACTTCGTAGTAGTGCGCGCCGGTGTCGAGAATATTTTCGCCGCGCTGATCGGTCCACATTCCAGAACCGTGCATCCCGTAGATGGCGGTCATCAACGACGCTGCTCCATCGACCATCGCGGCATCGACCACCTGGCCCTTGCCGGATTTCTGCGCCTCGAGCAGTCCCGCGACCACGCCCAGCGCCAGGTAAAGAGCGCCGCCGCCGAAATCGCCAACCAGGTTAAGCGGCGGCACGGGCGCGTCGCCCTTGCGGCCGATACTGTGCAGCGCGCCGGACAGCGCGATGTAGTTGATGTCGTGGCCCGCGGCATGTGCGAGCGGACCCTCCTGCCCCCATCCGGTCATGCGTCCGTAGACCAGGCGCGGATTGCGTGCGAGGCACTGGTCGGGGCCGAGACCCAGGCGTTCGGTGACGCCGGGGCGGAAGCCTTCGATCAACGCGTCCGCGCGCTCGACCATCCGCAGCAGCGCCTCGATCGCTTCGGGACGTTTGAGGTCGAGCGCGACCGAGCGCCGCCCGCGATTGAGCAGGCCGTATTTGGTTTCCATGCCGATGCCCAATCCCGCGTCCGCCATCCGATCGATGCGAAGCACGTCGGCGCCCATGTCCGACAGCAGCATCGCGCACATCGGCCCCGGCCCAATTCCCGCAAGTTCGACGACGCGATAGCCTGACAACACTCCCATGGTTCTCCTCCAGATGGCGCGGCCAGGTGACCGGATTCGGATCACAGATCAGACGACGCGCAATTCGCCCCACCATACCACAAGCCGCGCGGACCCGGTCTGCTGCGGAAATCCGCGCGGCCTGCGCCGGCGCGCGATCATGCCTGTCGCTTGGATTTCAGCCTGGCGCGAGCGCCTCGAGCGCGCGCTCGTCAGGCATCGCGCGTTCGCGCGCGCTCCCTTCCGATTTCACCAGCGTCACGCACACATGCGTGGCGCCGGCCTTGTGATGCGCCGCGATGCGCTCGCGCAGGCGCGACTCGTCACCCCACGCGATCATCGCGTCGACCAATCGATCGCTCCCGCCAGCGCCAAAGTCCGCGTCGTCGAACCCAAGGCTCCGCAAGCTCTGCAGATAGTTAGGCAGACCGAGGTAGAAGGCGATGATCGTGCGCGCGGCGCGGCGCGCTTTTGAAGGATCGGTTTCCAGCATCGCGACCTGCTGCACGCAGATCCATTTTTCCGGCCCGATTGCCGCGCGCATCCGCGCCGTCTGCTCCGGGGTGATGTAAACCGGGAAGGTCCCGTTGGTTTCCGACGCCGCAAGCTGGACCATCTTTGGCATCAGCGCCGCAATGACTATCGGCGGGTCGGCCTTCGGTCGCGGCGCGGTATACGGTGCGGATCGAATAGCGGCGAGATAATCGCGCATGTAAGTGAGCGGCTTCGCGTATTTGATTCCGAGCTGCGCCATCATCGGCGCGTGGCTGACGCCGATGCCGAGAATGAAACGATCGGGGAACAGCTCGGCGAGGGTCCGCGCCGCACCGATCATCGTGACGGCTTCACGTTTCCACACGTTCGCGATGCCGGTGCCGACCACCAGGCGGTCGGTCGAAGTCAGGATGTGCGCGGCGAGCGCGAACGGATCGCGGCCGAACGCCTCGGGGAACCACAACACGCTGTAGCCGAGCTTTTCGACCTTGCGGGCGAATCCGCTGATCTGCGATCCGGCCATCGATTCGGTGATCGCAAAAACGCCCAACCTGCGCAGATCCATCGCGGCCTCGCCGACCTAGGCTTTGCTCGCGCTCGGAGCGGCCGGCGCCGGCATCCTGATGCTCGTGAAGCGCCGCGTCGCGAACTTCCACTGCTCGCCAACCTTCACGTACTCGTCGTCGTAATAGCCGGTTCCAATCCACTCCATATCGCGCGCGGCGCTGCGCAGTTCGACGTAGCATCTGCCGGTCGCCTTGGTCTTGCTCTGCAGATTCACGACATGGTTGTGGATGTATGGGCGCGGCGACACGTCACCGAGCGCCTGTTCGTACATCTTGCGAAGTGCGACGCGTCCCTTGGTGGTCGCCTCGCGCGCGCGTCCCTTCACGACGAACGTCCCATCCTCGGCGAACAGCTCGACCATGGTCTTGAGATCGTTCTGCCAGACGCAATCGCAGTAACGCACAGGCAGATCACGAATCGCTTCACGATCGGCAAGCTCCATCACCAGTTCATCAGTCGTCTTCATGGTTTTAACCTCGATTCGCTTTTGTTTCGCGGCAGTCAGTCAACCTGGTCGCCCTCTGCCGCGACCTGACTATCGCCACACTCCGCGGCGCCTCGTCAACGGTATTCGTCGCCGCAGTCGCCGATGAGCTTCATCAGGTCGCGCGATTTCGTGAGCACCGCCTCGATGGCCGCGCGATCGTCGGCGTCGAGCGCGAAATCAAACACGCGCGCACTATCAGTAATATGTTGCGCGACGCCGAGCCGGGTGCCGACGATTACCCCAGCCACCGCCGGACGATCGAGAATGTAGCGGACGCCGACATTCGCGATACTCGCCTGATGCTTGTCGGCGATCGGGTTTAGCGCAGTGAGCAGTTCCTGGAACAGAGCCCATCCGCCCCAAGCGTCGATCATGTTCTTGTACTTCTGCAGCGAGGCGGTATTTAGCTCGTCGCGGCGTGGCTCCGGCCGGCCGAGATACTTCTCCGCGAGCAATCCTCCCAGCACGGTGCCATAGGTGAGGAGCGTGATCCCATGATCGCGGCACAACGCCGCCATCCGAGCCTCGGGCCTGCGATCGACGAGCGAGTATTGCACCTGGTTAGAGACGATGCGGATATCGTGCTCGGTGATGATGCGAATACGCTCGGTGTCGAAGTTGGTGAGCGCGAGATGCCGGATCTTGCCTTCGTGCTGCAGGTCGGCGAGATGCTTGAGCGCGTCGAGGTAGCTCTTGTCGTGGTAGTCCCACCAATGGAACTGCAACAGATCGAGACATTCCACACCCATTCTTGAAAGCGAGATTCCGATCGCGTCTTCGACGACGCGCCGGGTCATCCGGCCCGGACTCGGCACCCATTTCGTAAAAGCCTGGATCTCCGAAAGCCGCTCGACTCCATGCCGGGCCGCGAACTGGCGGCGGAAGTCTCCGATAAAGTCCTCGGCGGGACCGTAATGGTCCGCGAGATCCCAGGTAGTAAAACCCGCGTCGTGATAGGCGAACATCTCGGCGACCGCGCGCACGGGTTCGATGCGGCCATGGGCGCCGGAAACCTGCCACATGCCATTCAGGATGCGGCAGATGGCGAGATCGGGAGTGAACTGGAAGCGGCTCGATGCGGGTAATGCCATTTTTTTTCGTCTCCAAGGCTTCGCGGCGAAACGAAGGCTGACGCCGCGAATTTCGGGAAGGTATTGCGTTTGCCCGAGCGCGTCGGCGCGAGCGCTCATACTGATGGCCGATATTTTTTATCTCTGCTATATCGAGATCGAGAACAAGATAGTCGGCCATCTATTGCGCGTCCGCAATTCGGAAGAACCTCTGCGTGAACTCTGACCCGGCCAATGTCCTCCTCGAAGTATCCGACTCGGTTGCGGTGGTGCGCCTCGACCGGCCGCAAAAGCTCAACGCTTTCACCTTTCGCATGATCGCAGAAATTCGGGAAGCCGTGGAGCGCGCCGCGTGCGATGAGAGCGTGGTCGGCATTGTCGTGACCGGTACCGGCCGCGCTTTCAGCGCCGGCCTCGACACCAGTGACCTCGCGCTCTCCGCCGCCGGTGCGCGGCCGGGATCCGCATCCAAGACAGCCACGTCAGCGGAGAGATCGCCGGATCGAGCTCCTGACGGCGAATTGCCCGCGCTCTTCAGTTACCTGCTGCAGATCCCGAAACCGGTAATCGCGGCCGTCAACGGCGTCGCCGCGGGAGGTGGCTTCGTGCTCGCGATGATGTGCGATCTTCGTTTCGCCGCCGAGGGCGCGAGCTTCACCACTGCATTCTCGAAACGCGGACTTATCGCGGAGCACGGCACGAGCTGGATTCTGCCGCGCCTGGTCGGCGTCAGTCGCGCGCTCGACTTGCTGTGGAGCTCGCGCCGATTCGACGCCACCGAAGCGATGCGCCTGGGATTCGTCGATCGCGTGGTCGGCGGCGACCGGGTGGTCGACGAGGCGTGCACGTACCTCCGCGATCTAGCCGCGAACGTCTCGCCGCGCTCGCTGGCCGTGATCAAAGAGCAAATCTATCGGCACCTGTCGCAGGAGATGGCGCCCGCCATCCGCGAGTCCGAGCAGATGATGAACCAGGCGCTGGCGCATCCGGATGCCGCCGAGGGTGTGGCTTCCTTCCTCGAGCGGCGCGCACCGCGTTTCAAGCGCTGGACCGGAGAAAAAATATGAGTGGCGCGCAACTGGAAACGATCCGCTATGAAAAGTCGGGAGGCGTCGCGACGCTCACCATGAACCGGCCCGACCGTCTCAATGCGATCGCCGGCCCCATGATGAGCGAGCTGAGCGATACGCTCGCCGCGGCCGCCGAGGACCACGAGCTCCGCGTGCTGGTGCTCACCGGCGCGGGCCGGGGTTTTTGCGCTGGCGCGGACTTGCAGACGATAGTCTCCGGCGAGCGCGGCGCCGGCGATCGCGCGATTCGCTCGCCCACGTTCGACTTCCGCATCCCGGTCCTGCTGCACAACATGTCGGCGGTCACCGTCGCTGCCGTCAACGGAGCGTGCGCGGGAGCGGGATTCGGCTGGGCATGCGCCTGCGATCTGCGTTTCGCCGCAAGCTCGGCCCGCTTCAACACTGCCTTCCTCGATGTCGGCGTCGCGGGTGACATGGGCGGCCCGTGGTCGCTGCCACGGATTATCGGCGCGGCGCGAGCCCGCGAACTTTATTTCCTGCCCGGCAGGTTCGACGCGGAAGAGGCGCTGCGTATCGGCCTGGTCTCGCGCGTTTTCCCTGACGAACAATTTCGCGAAGAAGTTGGCGCGATCGTGGCGCGGCTCGCGGAGTCGGCGCCGATCGCGCTCAGAACGATGAAGTCGAACTTCATCGAGGCAGAGCGAATGGACTTTGCGAGCTATGTAGCGCTCGAGACCGAGCGCCATCTGCCGATGTTCACCACCGAGGACACGCGCGAAGCGTTCGCCGCCAAGGTCGAGAAGCGCAAGCCCCGCTTCCGGGGCCGCTAGAGGAGGATTTCCATATGTGGCTGCGACTACGTCAAATAGCGCTGGTGGCTCGTGAGCTCGCGCCGGTCGTCGAAGATTTTCATGCCGTGTTCGGACTCGAAGTCGGCCATCGCGATCCCGGCGTAAAAACGTTCGGGTTGGAGAACGCCTTGCTGCCGGTCGGTAGTCAGTTCCTGGAAGTGGTCGCGCCGATTCAGCAAGGCACGGCGGGTGGCCGTTACCTGGAACGACGCAAAGGCGACGGCGGCTACATGGTGATTTTGCAGTGCGACGATCACCCGCCGCGCAAGCGCCGCGTGTCGGAGCTGAACATCCGCAAGGTGCTCGAGCACGACACTTCGGAGTACTGCACCATGCAACTTCATCCGCGTGACAGCGGCGGCACGTTTCTCGAAATTGATTTTCAGACTGGCGGCGAAGCTCCGGACGGCCCCTGGATGCCCGCGGGCCGCAACTGGAAGCCCGCAGTCCGCACCGAGGTCGTACGCGCCATCGCGGCCGCGGAGATCCAGTCGCCGGATCGCGACGCTCTCGCGAAGCGCTGGGCGGAAATTCTCGAGTTGCAATTGAAGACCGACGCGCGCGGCAATCCGAGCATCGCTCTCGACAATGCGACACTGCGCTTCGTCGCTGATGCGGACGGTCGCGGCGAAGGACTCGGCGGAGTCGATCTGGCCGTGGTCGACCGCAAGCGCGCGCTCGACGCCGCCGAGCGACGCAACCGCCGGGTCGGCGACGATCTCATCATGATCGCAGGCACCCGATTCAAACTCGTATGAGAGCGTTCATCGGTCCTGAAGAACTAAGCAGTCGCGGCCGGTACGAATGCCGTAGACGCGCGGAACTAAATCATGCGCAGAGCTGAATGATGCGCGGAGCGAAATAATGATTGAACAAAAATATGGCGACGTCGCCGTCGCGCTGGCAAACCACGTGGCGCAGCTCGAGATTCGCCGCCCGCCGCATAACTTCTTCGACGTCCAACTCATCCGCGATCTCGCCGACGCCTTCAATGCGCTCGACGCCGAGCCCGACTGCCGCGCGCTGGTCCTGTCGTCGGAGGGCAAGTCATTTTGCGCCGGCGCCAATTTCACCAATCGTCCCGCGAGCAGCGGCGCCGCGCCCGCACCGGGCAGCGGCAATCCGCTCTACTCGGAAGGCGTGCGGCTGTTCTCCTGCAAGAAGCCGGTGGTCGCGGCGATTCAAGGCGCGGCGATCGGCGGCGGCCTGGGGCTCGCACTGGTCGCCGATTTCCGGGTCGCGTCGCCCGAGGCGCGCTTCGCGGCGAACTTCGTGAAAATCGGAATCCATCCGGGCTTCGGTCTGACTTACACGCTGCCGCGCCTGATCGGAGCGCAGAAGGCGGCGATGATGTTTTACACGGGACGCCGTATCGCGGCTGACGAGGCGGTCGCGTGGGGACTTGCCGACGTCATGGTGGAATCCGCGCGGCTGCGCGAGGCCGCCACCGAGCTCGCCGCCGAGATCGCGGAGAACGCGCCGCTTGCTGTCGTATCCACGCGCGCCACGATGCGCCGCGGCATCGCGGCCGCCGTCAAGGCGCAGACCGATCTCGAGTTCACCGAGCAGTCGTGGCTGATGCGCACCGAGGATCACCGCGAAGGTGTCAAAGCGGTTGCCGAGCGGCGTCCCGGCCGCTTCGCCGGCAAGTGACTATTGAGACCATTCGTATAGTCACTCACTTGAGTCGGCTGACTTGCTACTGTACTAGATATCGGCGTTTGGATACCGCGCGCGCATCCAGGCCGCGAATTTCTCCGGCGCCGCCATCGTCGAGAGGCGTCCCTGACGCACCAGCGCCCAGTCGTCGAATTTCTTCGATTGTTTGATCTCTGACAACGTCACCGGCGGCTCCAGTCGCCCGACGAATTCCAGATCGACCACCGCCGACTTCGGACTCTTCGGATCGTCGCGCGGCATCGATCGCACCACCGCCATCCCGACCACACTCGAAGCACCGCCGCTATGATAGATGAACACCCGGTCGCCCGGCCGCATTTCGCGGATGGCGCGCACCGCTTGCGCATTGGTCACCCCCTCCCAGGCGGTGCGATGCTCGCGCTCGAGATCGTCGATCGAATAAGTGCCCGGTTCGGTCTTGGCGAGGAAATAATTCATGGACGCATCCTTTTTAGTTTAGTCGCGACTCGGGTTAAATCTAACATCGACAAAGATGCCGCCGGCCCTGGCGGCCTGGCGCGCCAAGAACTCTAATGCCGGAACTTCCTGATGTCACGGTCTACGTCGAAGCGATCCGAACGCGCGTCATCGGCCATCAGCTTGTCCGCGCGATAATCCGATCGCCGTTTCTGCTGCGCTCCACCGACCCTCCTCTGAGCGCGACCCAGGGCATGACGGTCCACGACGTTCGGCGACTGGGCAAGCAAATCGCCATCGGCGTCGCGTCCGATTTGTGGCTTGTGATTCATCTCAAAATCGCGGGCCGGCTTCATTGGAGTACGACCGCGCCCAAACTGGGCGGCAGAAACACTCTGGCCGCGTTCGAGTTCGACAACGGATGGTTGTGGCTAACCGAGGCGGGCACGCAGCATCGCGCCTCGCTCCACGTGGTCGCGGGCGAGGCGGGTCTGCAATCGCTGAGCGCCGGTGGTATCGAGCCGCTCGATGCGAGCGTCGCGGAATTCACCGCCGCGCTGCGCTCGTCGAATCACACGCTGAAGCGCTCGCTCACCGACCCGCACATTTTCAGCGGCATCGGCAATGCGTTCTCCGACGAGATTCTGCATCGCGGACAGCTCTCGCCGATCGCGATGACGCAGAAGCTGACCGCGGATGAAATCGAGCGGCTCTACGATGCCACCCGCGCGACGCTGCTCGAATGGACCGAGCGTTTGCGCGCCGAAGCGGCCGGCGCGTTTCCCGAGAAGGTCACCGCGTTTCGCCCCGGCATGGCGGTCCACGGCCGCTACCGACAGCCATGCCCGCGATGCGGCGCCAGGGTCCAGCGCATCCGCTACGCCAGCAACGAGACTAACTATTGCGCGCGATGCCAGACCGGCGGACGCCTGCTCGCCGATCGCGCTTTTTCGCGCCTGCTCCACGAAGACTGGCCGCGCACGCTCGACGAACTGGAAGCGCTCCGCAAGCGCTGAGGCGCCTCGGCACGCCGTCAGAGAAGTGCGGGCGACGCCTGCGCATGCGGCGCGCCCGCATCACGCTAGCGGGTCGCCGCTGCCATCCGCTTGGCTATCTCCTCAGGCGATGGATCCTCTTTGTGCGTCGCCAGCGACCAGGTGTTTCCGAACGAGTCCTTGACGGTGCCCATCCTGTCTCCCCAGAACATGTCGGCCGGCGGGCTTTCCGGAGTGGCTCCCGCGCCGACCGCCCGTTTGTACAGCGCATCCACGTCATTCACGTACAAGTAGAAAAAGCTCGACGAGGTCGCGCGGTTCTGCATCGCCTCGCTCAGCATCAGCCGCGAATTCCCGATGCTCACTTCCGCATGCATCACTACGCCCCCCGGGCCGGGCATTCGCATGACTTCCTCGGCGCCGAACGCCGACTTCAGGAAGTCGATCAGCTTCGCGGTACCTTTCACGTTCAGGAACGGGGTGACGGTGTGATAACCGTCGGGAACTGCTTTCACTGCCATCGCGGTTTCTCCTTCTGCGTTGATGTTGATGAGAATATTACCGATGCACTTCGAGAACCGGCCAACCTCTGCACTATCGCGCAAACATTACCGGCGCAACCGCAAGAAATCGCGCGTCGAGCCTCCCCCGATGCAGCGGATGGACCTCGGCATCAAGTAGGGAACGGAAGACCATCATCTCAAAGGCGGAGACTACTTCGGCACTGCGCACGGTCAAGTGACTCGCCTCGCCCGGCGCACCAATTTGAGACGCGGGCTTCCTGGCGCAGACCATCACGCATGTGGACGGGTGTCACTCGCGCTGGTCATTCCGCGGCTATGCATGCCAGGCGATTTCCTACGAATCTATTGAGCGGGTAGAGCTCGAGCCGAGCACGATCGCCGACCACGCGCATCCTAGCGCCCAACCACCGATGACGTCCGTAGGCCAGTGCACTCCCAGATACACGCGCGAAATACCGATCAGACACGGCGCTGCGAATCCTATCGCATAGGTCATGATTTTGACGCCTGATCTCTTCTGAGTGTCAGCAAACATATGTGCGAGAGTCCGGTAGACAGCCGATGACTCTGTGGCGTGACCAGAAGGGAAAGACCAATCGGATGCCGGTATCGCCCAAAACAGTGAAGCTGGTCGCGTTCGGGCAACCGCAAGCTTGATAAGGTGGTTGAGCGACACCGCGCCAAGCATGCCTAGCGCGAGAAGGAGCAGGGGTCTCCAACTCCGAGTCAACCACGCTAGGATCGCGCCCCCAATGAGTACAGCGATCCAAAGATATAGGTC
>DATDGX010000210.1:0-52713 GCA_036521875.1 Binataceae bacterium (SeqCode) | reverse complement strand
TACTGCATCTACGCGCACGAATCATTCGAGTTCGGAACCTCGGCGAACAACGTCTGGAGTGAGCCCGCCGAGAAAAAGTTCCGCGCGCCAGGCAACGTAGCCGCCGCGAAATACCTGGCGAGCGGGCTGATCGAGGCTGGTTTCGACACTGCGTATTCTTACAAGCCGCTGCATCACCCGCTCGGCCATGCGTTCGCGAACGCAGTGCTCTACCTCGACTACGATCGCAAAGGATTTCCCTATTCGATCATTCCGTTTGCCATCAATTGCTACGGCCGGCGCGTGATCTCCCAGCGCGGCGGGCTTCCCGCATTCGACAATCCGCCGTCCGATGCGCAGCTTGACCCGCCTGCCCCGACACCGCGCCGCCTGTTCGATCTGGGCGCTGCCACCGCGCGGATCTTTGCCGCGAGTCCCTGGCGCGTCGTGCTGATGGCGTCATCGGGATGGTCGCATGCGTTCCTGACCCAGAAGAATCATTACCTGTATCCGGACACGCCCGCGGATCGGAAGTTGTTCGAGGCGCTCCGCACGTGCAACTACGACGCGTGGAGAAATTACCCGGCCGCATCGGTGGAAGAGAGCGGCCAACAGGAGATATTGAACTGGATGTGCCTGGCAGGCGCGCTCGCCGAGCTGCACCGCAAGCCGGCGGAAACCGAATTCATCGATACGTGGATTTTCAATTCCTCGAAGTGTTTCCTGATGGCGCCGCCGCCGCATTGAAATTGACCTGAAGCTATTGGCGGGTAACGAGATGAGATTGAGCGGAAAAGTGGCGTTGGTTACCGGTACCAGCACAAACATCGGCGGCGGCATCGCCGAATGCCTGGCCGCGGAGGGCGCCGCGCTCGTCTGCGTTGACTCGCGCGCCGAAAACGCCGCCGACTGCGCGCGCTACATCAAGAGCACCAACGCTCGCGCCACTGCCGTCACCTGCGACGTCACCGATGAGCGCCAGGTGACAGCCGCAGTCGCCGCGGCGCGGGAAACTTTCGGCGGCATCGACATCCTGGTGAACTGCGCCGCCATCTTCAACAAGAAGGGCGTAATCGATATGCCGCTCGAGGAATGGCAGCGCCAGCTCGCGGTCATTCTCAACGGCACGTTCCTGTTCACCAAGCACGTCGCGCAGTCGATGATCGAACAAGGCCGGAAAGGCAACATCATCAATATCATCTCGACCGCGGGCCATCAGGGCGAACCCAACAACATCGCGTACTGCACCGGCAAGAGCGGCCTGTTGAACTTTACCCGCTCGGCCGCGATGGAACTGATTGCGCACGGCATCCGCGTCAACAGTCTTACGCCGACCGCGACCGATCCGTCGGAGTCCCTCGAGCGCGCCGCGCGATGGGGCCGTAGCGTCCGCAATGTCGATCAGCTCAAGCAGGCGTTCACGCCGTTTCGCACCCGCGTCGCGATGCAGAAACTGCCGAGTCCGCGGGACTACGGCCGGGCTGCGGTCTTTCTCGCGTCGGACGACGCTGAAATGATCACCGGGACGGATCTGCGCGTGGACGCAGGCGCGATTGCACAGTATTGGGCGTGGGATCCGTCGCCCAAAGAGCGCTGACGATGTTCCAACTCGCATAGAGATAGACACGAGGAGAGGCATCATGGACCAAGCCACCGAGAGCTACATCATCGATGATCAGGCCGCGGGACTGTTCCGGGTCAATCGCAAGGCCTTCACCGATCCTCAATGCCTTGAAGATGAGCGTCGGCGCATCTTCGACAAGTGCTGGCTCTATATCGGCCACGAGTCCGAGGTGCCGCACGCCGGTGACTATCGCTCGCGCACGGTAGCTGGGCGGCCGATGATTCTCGTGCGCGGCGATGACAGTGTGGTGCGGGTTCTTCTGAATACATGCACCCATCGCGGATCTTTGGTGTGTCGCCAGAAATCCGGCAACGCGAAGACATTTCAATGTCCCTATCACGCGTGGACTTACAACTCGCGCGGTCAGTTAGTCGGGGTGCCGGGGGAAGACTCTTACAGCCCGGCGTTCTTGCGCGTGGAAATGGGGCTGGCTGCTCCGGCGCAAGTGGATAGTTATCGGGGATTCGTTTTCGCCTGCTTCGACTCCGCCGCCCAGAGCCTCTATGACTATCTGGCTGGCGCCAGAGAGTATATCGACTTAGTAGTCGATCAATCCGAACTCGGCATGAAAGTCGTCGCCGGGCAACAGTCCTACAGCGCGCGCGCGAACTGGAAGCTGCTGGTCGAGAACAGTTACGACGGTTACCACGGCATGCCGACGCATCAGCGCTATTTCACCTTTCTCAGTGACATCGGCGTCGACATGAAAGGCAGAGATGTCGCGACTCCCTCGCACCAGAAGGTCGTTGATCTCGGAAACGGTCACGCGGTCATCGAGTATCAGAGCGCGTGGGGACGCCCGATCGCGCACTGGGTCGCGCCATTCGGAGAACATCGCAAGGAACATTTTGCACAGTTGCGGCGCCGCTTCGAGGATCGGTTTGGTCCGGAGCGGGCGCGGCGCATCTGCGAGACCAGCCGCAACCTGGGAATTTTTCCCAATCTGGTAATCAACGACATCATGGCGATCACGATACGCAGCTTCTATCCGGTTGCGCCCGACTACATGGAGGTGAATGCGTGGGCGTTGGCGCCCGCGGAAGAGAGCGCCGAGGACTCCAAGCTGCGGCTCGACAATTTCCTGACTTTCCTGGGTCCCGGAGGATTCGCCACGCCGGATGACGTCGAGATGCTGGAATCATGTCAGCGCGGCTTTGCCAATCGCGAAGTCGGCTGGTCGGACATCTCGCGCGGCATGAAACGCGAACATCCCTCGCTCACCGACGAATTACAGATGCGCGCGTTCTGGCGGCGCTGGAACCAGCTCATCACGGAACCGCAGATTCGCCGGGCGCGGAAAGCGGCATGATTGCTCGACAAGTCGCAGAGGAGAGCGCTCGATGAAGACGATCTGGTTTCACATGCAGGGATATCGCGACCTGCCCGACGATTTCCGTGATCGCTACGAGAGCATCTGGGTCACGCCTCCGAACGACGAGCTTTGCCATTCGCAGGAGGTAGCGAAGTATCTGCATTGGAATATCGACGAACTCGAGATGGCGGATGATCTGGGTTTCGACGGCCTCGGCCTGAACGAGCATCACCAGAACGGTTACGGGTTTCCCATCTCGCCGAATATGATCGCGACGGTGCTTGCGCGTCGTAAGTCAGACGCGGCGCTGGTGATACTCGGCAACACCCTACCGCTCTACAATCCCCCGATTCGCGTCGCTGAGGAGTTTGCGCTGCTCGATTGCCTGAGCGGCGGACGGTTGGTCGCCGGGTTTCCAGTCGGATCTCCGATGGACACCACCGGATGCTACGGAATTCCTCCGACCCAGGTACGGCCGCGCTATTACGAGGCGCACGATCTGATCAAACAGGCGTGGACAAGGCCGGGACCGTTTACGTTCAACGGACGCTTCACCAAGCTGCGTTACGTCAATCCATGGCCGAAGCCTCTCCAGAAGCCGCATCCGCCGATCTGGCTCGCAGGTGGAGGATCGGTTGAGACCTGGAAGTTCGCGACCGACAACGACTACACCTATAGCTACCTCAGCTTCCTGGGTCATAAGTATGCGAAAGTCCTGATGGATGGCTATTGGGACTCGGTTGAAAAGGCCGGCATGGATGACAATCCATACCGCGCGGGTTTCGCACAGTTGGTAGTCGTCGCCGATACCGATGCCGAGGCCGAGCGAATCTACCTGAAGCATCTGCGGAACTTCTATTCCAAGTCTTTGTATGTCGCGCCGCACTTCGGCAACGTTCCCGGCTTCATGACCAAACGCAGCCTCGCATTTCAGCTGAGCCATCGTGGAGCCAGCGCTTTCAGTTTCGATTTCAAGCCGCACGAGGCGACCTGGAAACAACTCGTCGAAGACTCTCGAATGGTAATTGGTGGCAGCCCAGCTACCGTGGCTGACCAAATCGATGAGGCGGTCCGAAATATCCGGGTTGGTCACCTGATGGTTATCCTTCAGATTCAGTCGATGGATCCGGAACTGACTGCGTACAGCAGCGGTCTGTTCGCGAACAAGGTACTGCCGAAGATCCAGAAAATTTGGGACAAGGAAGGCTATGTCGATCGCTGGTGGCCGCAGGGCGCGACTCGCAATCGAACTCAGCATACGCAGTCCGGAGTTCAGACACCTAACGCAGAGGCAAAGGCTCCCGCGTGAACGCCGCGACATCACGAAACGTTGAACTGCCCGGTGGCTTCGCGGCCAACCCGGTGATTGTCAAGGGTGCAGGTGCGCCCGCCGTCTACCTTCACGGTACCTTCGGTCAGGAGTGGGACGGCTTCCTTGACGACCTCGCGGAGCATCGCCGCGTCTATGCGCCGGCGCATGCCGGCTCCGAAGAGATGGACGACCTCGAGCATCTGGATACGCTGTCGGATCTCATTCTGTATTACGACGATTTGTTCGACAGCCTTGGACTGGATCGCATCGATCTAATCGGTCACTCGTTCGGCGGCATGGTCGCCGCCGAGTACGCGGCCACTTTCCGCGAGCGGGTGCGCAAGCTGGTGCTGATCGACGCGATGGGACTATGGCGTGACGACGCTCCAGTGGAAGATCACCTGCTGGTGTCGCCCCAAAAGCTCGTGAAGCTGCTGTTTAAGGATCCGCTTAAGCCCGAAGTCGTTGCCAAGCTCGCGATGCCGAAGGAAACGGCGGCAATGAACGAAGCCATTCTGCGACGGTTCGGCGCGTTGGCAAGCACCGCGCATTTTATCCATCCCATTCCCGAGCGAGGCCTGGCGAGACGGCTGCGCCGAATCAAGGCGGAGACACTGATAATTTGGGGCGCGCAGGATTCGCTCACTCCACCGGTCTATGCCGGCGACTTCGCGCGACTCATTCCAAATGCCCGCGTTCATCTTATCGAGAACGCCGGGCATGTGCCCCAGATCGAGCAGCGCGAAATCACTTCGAGTGAGGTGATCAGATTCCTGTCCTGACTTCACAAGTCGCGGATCGGATCGCGAATCAAAAGAGTTCAATTGAGGCAAGCCGCATGAGTACCGCCGAACTTCCCAGCCGCCAGGAAGTGGAAGACCTTCTCTACCAGGAGGCCGCGCTGCTCGACGGATGGCGCCTCGATGAGTGGCTGGAGCTTCTGACCGAAGACGCTATCTATCAAGTCCCGCCAACCGACGTTCCCGAAGGAGATGCGCGAAATACTCTGTTCATCATCTCCGACGATGCGCCGCGGATTCGCTCCCGTGTAAAGCAACTGCTCGGCAAATCCGCGTGGGCGGAAAATCCTCATTCGCGCACCCGCCGGCTGATAACCAATGTGCGGGTTCTCGGTGTGGAAGGCGAGGGCATTCTGGTTACCGCCAATTTTGCGGTGCATCGGATGCGCTATGAATCGGTCGACACTTACGTCGGACACTACGACTACAAGCTCGTACGCAAAGGGAACGTTCTGAAAATACGGGAACGAAGGGCCATCCTTGATAACGAGGCACTTCGTCCGCACGGCAAGATCAGTTTCATCCTTTAAGAGAAGATTGGTTTAATCGAGGGCGCATGGACGCTATCGACATGCACAATCATTTCATCGCGCCCGAGGTGGTGGATTTCCTTGCGCGTGAAGGAAGTCACTACGCGACCCGGATCGTCGAGCGCGATGGCCGCAGATTTTTTCTGATCCAGGAGAGCGCGCTTAGACCTATCGATGGCCCCATTTCAAATGTCCGCGCCCGTATTGCGGACATGGACCGCGAAGGCATCACCACCCAGGCCGTCTCATGTGTCCCGTTCCTGATGTATCCAGATGTCGCCGCCGACCTCGGCCTCGCGATCGCGCGAGTCAACAATGATGCGATGGCAACACTCGCGGCGAGCGACCCCGATCATTTCGTGCCGTTGGCTTCCGTCCCGATCCAGAATCCCGCGGCAGCGGCCGCCGAGCTGCAACGCGTCGCCAAGCTGGGTCTTCGTGGAGTTGAGATTCCGCCGAAAGTCGTTGAGCGCCAGCTTGACGAACCGGATTTCGAGGTCTTCTGGCAGGCGGCTGAGTCGCTCCGGATGGTGGTTTGCATACATCCGTTTGAAGCAGCGCCGAGCGGAGCACTTGCACGCTACTTTCTCGGCAACCTGGTCGGGAATCTCTACGATACCGGGCTGGCTGCGGCACTATTGATCTATGGCGGCGTTCTCGAGCGCCATCCGAATCTGCGCGTCGTCCTGTATCACGGCGGCGGTGCGCTGCCGTCGCTGGTAGGACGTCTCGACATGGGATACCGGCTGGTGCCGGAGTGCCGCAGCGCAATTCCGCGCGCGCCGTCGACCTACGTGTCGCAATTTCATTTTGACATCATCGCGCATAACCGTGAAATGCTCGGCTACCTGGTGAAGACCTATGGGGCAAGTCGTTTCGTCGTCGGCAGCGACTATCCGTTGCCGGCCGGGTTGGCCCATCCTGTTGAGGAAGTCAAAGCGCTTGGACTCGACGGCGAAGACGAAGAAAAAATTCTGAGTCGTAACGCTCGAGAGCTCCTGCGCCCGGGCAAATAGTACGGTTGTGGAATCTGCCCAGCCCTGTGGGGATTCGCGCCGATAGCTCCCGTCCCATGGTGACCCGTGCGCAACAATTTCGCGTCTCCTCGCGTTGCGAACTCCTGCCGTATCTGATCAGCCTGCCGCTCGGACTGTCGCGCAAACGGGCGAAAGATCTTCTGCGCTTCCAGACGGTGACGGTAAAGCGACTGACTAGCGTGCGGCATGATACTCAGTTGGAGCCGGGCGACGTTGTGGCTATTGCAGTAATGAAGCAAATGCCCGCCGCGCCGCTTGATCGTCAGGGACTCAAAATCATTCATCTGGACGATGCGATCGTCGTGATTGACAAACCAGCCGGGCTGCTTTCGATGGGATCGGAGGACGAGAAGGAGAGAACCGCGCATCGGATACTCAACGAACATCTGAAAGCGATCACGAAATCGCCGCTGCAACAGGCCTTCATCGTGCATCGGCTCGATCGCGAGACCTCGGGCTTGATGATGTTCGCCAGAAATCGGCCGACCCAGGCGGCGCTACAGCGGGATTGGAAAAACGTCACCAAGCGATACCTTGCGATCGTGGAGGGCGTGCCTTCGAATGCGCAGGGGACGCTCCGCGACAATCTGGTCGAGAGCAAGTCACTCAAAGTGCATCGCGTCGAACGCGGAGGGGACTTGGCAATCACGCACTATCGGGTTCTGCGCACACACCAGAACAGATCCCTGCTCGAGCTTACGCTGGAAACCGGACGCAAGAATCAGATCCGCGTGCAGATGGCTGGCATGGGCCATCCGATCGTCGGCGATCGAAAGTACGGCGCGAGCACTGACCCCGCCCGGCGGCTGGCGCTGCATTCGTACGAGCTGAAGCTTCGCCATCCGGTGTCGGGGGCATCGATGGAATTTCGCTGCGTTCTCGCGAGCCGGCTGACCGTGCTAATCGAATCGCGCTAGGCCACACCGCATGACTTTCGGCGCGAACTTTGAAATACTCGGTAGCGAGGCAGGCTGAAGGACGCGAGTCGATCTTGTCTTGAGCCACGCGCCCTAAGCTCTGACCACATCACAGGAGGTTCCGCCATGGGTCTTCCGAACGGACTTCACCACATCGCCATCTGCACCAAGGACATCAAAGGGCAGATCGAGTTCTACACCCAGGTCATCGGGATGGAGCTGGTCGCGCTCTACTGGATGCACGGGGTCAAGAACACCTATCACGGATTTTTGAAGCTCGGCGACACCTCGTCAATCGCGTTCGTCGAGGCGCCCGAGATCGGCGAGATTCAGCCGCAGCTTGGCGTGTCGCACGCGCCCTGGACTGCCGCGCCGGTCGCGGCCGGCGTGATGCAGCACATCGCATTCAACGTCGATACCGAGGCAGACCTGCTCGCGATTCGCGATCGCATCCGCTCCCACGGTCACTGGGTGATGGGGCCGATCGATCACGGGCTCTGCAAATCGATCTATCTGGCCGCGCCGGAAGGAATCATGCTCGAGTTCGCGACGTCCGAGGGCGTCCCTATCGATGCCGAAGCGTGGATCGATCCCGAGATCATCAAGCGGACCCGGATCAGCCCGAGCGAGCTGGAGCGCTTCAAGCATCCGGCGCCGTTCGAATCACGAGGCGGAAAAGTCGCGCAGCCGGCGCCCGATCCCAACAAGCCCCTGATGCACTACCCTCCGGGCCGTGAAAAGATCTGGACCATGTCCGACGAGGAAGTGCTGCGCACGATGAGCGAGACGACGCCCCCGGTCGACGTCAAACGTAAAGCCTCATAGGGCGGCGCCCAGCGCAAATACGCGACGCCCCCAATCGAACGCGCGTGGCGACGCGTGATATGCTCGCGCAAATGACCTCCGAGCTTCGAGGCGTGCGAGGCGGCCACGAACTGCCCGAGGCGTCCCGCCTTTCCTTCGAGCGCCGCGACGACTCCACTCTCGTAATCCACCTGTCAGGCGAATGGCGATTGCATCGCGGGCTCGTCCCCGTCGCGCCCGTCGAGCACGAACTCGCCGCCGCACCTCATCCCACCAAAGTCGTATTCGACGCGCACGACATGCGCGAATGGGACTCGAGTCTGGTCGCGTTCGTGAGCGCAGCGGTGGATCTATGCGCCAGGCGCGGCGCCAAGGTCGATACTTCCGGACTGCCTTCCGGCGTCGATCGCTTGATCAAACTGGCCGAGGCGGTTCCGGAGCGAAAGGGCGCGCGCACCGAAGTTATCGAGGAGGGCCTGCTGGTCGAGGTTGGCGACGAGGCGATCGAGGTCGCCGAAGGCGGCTACCAGTTCCTCGACTTCCTCGGCGAAGTGACTATCGCGATGGCGCGCTTCCTGACTGGCCGCGCGCGCTTTCGCTTTTCCGATCTCGCCTTGCATATCCAGCAGTGCGGCGCCGACGCCTTCCCGATCGTCACGCTGATAAGTTTCCTGGTCGGCATCATCCTGGCGTTCATGGGCGCGGTGCAACTGCAGCAGTTCGGCGCCGCTATCTACGTCGCGGACCTGGTGGGAATCGCGATGGTGCGCGACATGGGTGCGATGATGACCGCGATCATCATGGCGGGCCGCACCGGCGCCGCATTCGCCGCCGCGCTCGGCACCATGAAAGTGACGCAGGAGATCGACGCGCTGACCACCATGGGCATCTCGCCGATGGAGTTCTTGGTGCTGCCGCGCGTCATCGCGCTCATCCTGATGATGCCGCTGCTGTGCGCGTTCGCGGACTTCGTGGGGATCCTCGGCGGCGCCACCGTCGGCGTCACGATGCTGAACCTGTCGTTCGGCACTTACATGCGCGAGACCTATCACGCGCTTGCCCTGGGCGGCGTGATGGGCGGCCTGTTCAAGAGTGCCACCTACGGCATCATCATCGCGATTTCCGGTTGTCTGCGCGGCTTTCAGTGCGGCAACAGTTCATCCGCGGTCGGCGACGCGGCGACTTCCGCGGTCGTCACCGGTATCATCTATATAGTGATCGCCTGCGGCGTCTTCGCCTTCGTCTTCAACATCCTGGGCTTCTGAGGCGTTCGGCGCTGAGCGCAATCCCGATGGCAAACTCGCCAGACGACGCGACAAATAATCCCGGGACGGCTGAGCGCACTGCGCCGCCGGCCGCGAACGCCGATGGCGTCGCCACGAGTGCCGATCGCGGCGCCGACGCCGCGAAACGCAAAGGCCCGCATATCGAAGTGCGCCACCTGACGATGGCGTTTGGCGACTTCATCGTGATGCGCGATCTCAACTTCACGGTGAAGCACGGCGAAGTGTTCATCATCATGGGCGGCAGCGGATGCGGCAAGAGCACGCTGCTGCGCCACATGATCGGACTCATCGAACCGGCTGCCGGAGAGGTCCTGTACGACGGCGTCAGCTTCACCAAGGCCGACCCCGAGCATCGCGAGGCGATGCTGCGCCGGTTCGGCGTCCTGTACCAGGGCGGCGCGCTGTGGAGCTCGATGACGCTTGCGGAAAACGTCGGGCTGCCGCTCGAAGAGTTCACCCAACTCAAACCCGCGGAGATTCGCGAGATCGCATCGCTGAAGCTCGCGCTGGTCGGTCTCAAGGGCTTCGAAAACTATTTTCCCAGCCAGATAAGCGGCGGGATGCAGAAGCGGGCCGGGCTCGCGCGCGCGATCGCGCTCGATCCGGAAATTCTGTTTTTCGACGAGCCGTCAGCCGGGCTCGATCCGATTAGCTCGCGCCTGCTCGACAACCTGATTCTGGAACTGCGCGAAAGTCTGGGCGCGACCATAGTGGTCGTGACTCACGAGCTTCCGAGTATCTTTACGATCGGCGACAACAGCATCTTCCTCGACGGCGAAACCAGGACCATGACCGCCAGCGGTAATCCCAAGGAGTTGCTTGCTCACACAAAGGATCCGGTGGTGCATCAGTTCCTGACCCGCGGGGACAAGGTGGACGACGCGAGGGAGAAACATGGGTAAAAAGGTCAATCCGGCGATCGTCGGGGCGTTCGTACTTGCAGCCTTGGGACTGATCGTCACTGCGGTGGTTATCTTCGGCTCGGGCAGCCTGTTCCGGAAGACGCAGATCTACGTCGTCTACTTCAACAGCAGCGTCAATGGCTTGCGCGCCGGCGCCTCGGTCAAGTTCCGCGGAGTCGAAATCGGAGCGGTCCAGAAGGTCTTGCTCAGCCTCGGCGGGTCGGCGCGGATCGCCGCGCAGACCACCGGCCAGGTCCGCATCCCGGTCCTTATCGAGCTCGACCCCGAAAGAATCCTGAGCCGCGGCGGCGAGGGCGTCGACCTCAACAATCCGGAGCAAATGAGGATCGCGATCCAGAACGGCTTGCGCGCACAACTCCTGAGCGAGAGCTTCGTCACCGGCCTCTTGTACATCGATCTGGATTTCCATCCGACCAAGCCGAAGTTTGAGCTCCAGGCGAATTCGCCGTACCAGGAGATTCCCACCATGCCAACCCCGTTGGAGCGCGCGCAGGTCTCGTTGACGCGGCTGCTGGCAGAGCTGGACCAGGTCAACTTCGCCGCGATGGTCAATTCGATCACCAATGCCGCCGAGTCGATCGATCGGCTCGCCGATTCGCCGAAGCTGCAGAGGACTCTCGCCTCGCTCGACAAGGCGGCAAAGAGCCTCGACAGTGCGTCGGTGGGAATCAGGAACGTATCGGAGACCCTCAATTCCGAAATCAAGCCGATCGGGAAGGACCTGCATGAAACCGCCAACGACAGTCGCGCGATGCTCGACCAGGCCCGCTCGACGCTCAAAAGCGTACAGGTGACGCTCGCGCCGGGCTCGCCGTTCAGCTACCAGCTCGATCAGACCCTGGCGGAGACCGCCGCCGCGGCGCGCTCGGTCAAGGAACTGGCTGACTACCTCGAGCGCAACCCGAGCTCGCTGGTGCGCGGCAAGTACGAGTCGGGAGACCATCGATGAAGCGAGCGCTCGCGCTGACAACCATCGCGGCCGGCGCCGCTCTGTGGCTCGCGGCCGGATGCTCGATCATCCCGGCGCCAAAGCCGGATCCGACCCGGTTCTACGTGCTGACCCCGATCTCGGATCCTGCCACCAGCGGCATCGCGGAAACGACTTCCGGCGCCACCGGCAATCTCAGCATCGGCCTTGGTCCGATCCACATTCCCGGCTACCTGGATCGCTCGCAGATGGTGACGCGCAGCTCGGCTAATCGCATCGAGCTCTCCGAGACCGATCGATGGGCTGAGCCTCTCGGCGCCAGCTTCGGACAGGCGATGGCGCAGGATCTGTCGGCGCTGCTCGGGACCCGCGAGATTCACTTCTTTCCGTGGTATCGGTCCGACCATATCGATCGGCAAATCAAGCTGAGCCTGTACCGCTTCGAAGCGACTGAGAGCGGCAATGCGGAACTGAGCGCGCATTGGGAAATTTTCGACGGCGCCGACGGCAAGCTGCTCTATTCGTCCGACACCAATCTGGCCGAACCGATGAAGAAGGACGAGCCCGGCGCCGAAGCAGCCGCGCTCAGCCGCGCGCTTGAAACCATGACGCGCCAAATCGCCACCGCGATTCAATCAGTGACCCCGCCCGCCAGCGCCGCGCCATCAGCAGTCAGCGGCATCCGCGGCTAGCCGCCACGATCACATCGCCCGTGAAACGATGACGCCGCCCTTGCCATCGGCGCAGGACCCGCGACCGCTTCGGCGTCATCCTTGGAACTGAGGGTGCAAACGTGTTCTGCCAGCGACAACGGAGCTGGCTTCCTACGTGCCCATTGGGTGCAGGGGCTGCCCTGCACCCAACAGGAAGCGCGAAACCCGTGAGGGGTTTCGCAAGTTCGCTCGCTCCGTTCCCGCGTCCCCGCCGCCGCTTGCGATGTCGCCGCGCCTTGTCCATTCTGACCCCTAACGTTGCGCCTCATAACATCATCTGACGGCTTCTTCCGCCGTGCGAGAAAGAGGGGTCTGTCGATGACTCGATCCATAGTCGCTCGTGCCGCGATCCTGCTCGCGATCATTTTGATCGCGAGCAATTCGGTGCTCGCCGCTGGCGGCGACGTCTCGATTGTCCAGTTCTCGCCGACTGGCACCGTCAAGCAGGTGCGCCAGGTCACCGCGCGATTCTCCGATCCGATGGTGCCGCTCGGCGATCCGCGCGGCGGCCCGCCGCCCTTTGACATCGATTGCGCCGCGCACGGCTCCGGCCGATGGCTCGACAGCAGGAACTGGGCATACGACTTCGACAAGGATCTTCCCGGCGGCGTGCGCTGCACGTTCACGGTCCGCGCCGGACTCAAGGCGTTGAATGGCGCTGCGGTCGCCGGCACTCAAAAGTTCACCTTCGACACCGGCGGCCCCGCGATCGTCGAGGAGCGGCCCTACGACGGAGATGGAGAGATCGACGCAGAGCAGGCGTTCGTCCTGATCCCCGACACGGCGGTGAAGGAAAGCTCGATTCTGCCGCACGTTGGATTCGCGGTCGAAGGGATGCCCCAACGGATCGGCGCGAAGTTCCTCTCCGCATCCGATCGCGCAACGATCCTCGCCCGCTTCAAAAGGATGATCGACAAGCGGGCCGTCATCATCCTGCAGGCCAAACAACGCTTCCCCGACCACGCCAACGTCAGCCTGGTGTGGGGCGCTGGAATCGAATCATCGACCGGCGTCGCGACCAGCCAGGATCAGCTCCTGAAGTACACGACGCGCAAGGCTTTCCAGGTGAAGTTCCAGTGCGATCGCGAGAATGCGAAAGCGGGATGTATCCCGCTGCTCGACATGACGGTGATATTCACGGCGCCGATCAAAGCGCAGCTCGCCAAACAAGTCGCGATGATCGCTGCCAACGGGACCCGGCTCAGTCCCGAGATCAAAAAAGACGAGCCGGAAGTCTCGCGCCTCACCTTCAAGGGAGCGTTCAAGGAATCGTCGCAGTATCGGATCGAGCTTCCACCGAACATTGCCGACGATGCGGGCCGCACTCTCTCCAACGCCTCGCGCTTTCCGATGACGATTACCACCGACGCATTCCCGCCGCTGGCAAAGTTTTCCTCGCGCTTCGGGATTATCGAGAGCGCCGATCCGGTGCTGCCGGTAACGGTGCGCAACCTCGAGCCGCGGATCGCCACATCACAGCTCGACGTCGCCGCGCAGCCGGCGGCAACCGGCAGCGGACTTGGCGGGCTGCTGACGCGTGTCGAAGCGAGCCTGTTTCGAGTGCCCGCGCCGGGCGCGAACACGATTCTCCCCTGGCTGCACAAGGTCGCCGATGCGCGCCGCACCAGCTCGGTCTTCGGCGCCGATGCGCAAGGGGTGCTCAACTACACGATACCGAAACCCAACGGCCCCAACGCGTTCGAGGTCATGGGGATCCCGCTCAAGCGTCCCGGACTCTACATCGTCGAGCTCAAGAGCGAACGGCTCGGCACCGTGCTGCTCGGCGCGCCCAAGCCGATGTACGTCCCGACCGCGGCGCTGGTCACCAATCTGGCGGTGCATTTCAAGCGCGGAGCCGCCAATTCTTTGGTCTGGGTGACGGAGCTCGAAAGCGCGAAGCCGGTCGATGGGGCCGCGGTTGCGATCGCCGACTGCAACGGGGTCGAGCTGTGGAGCGGCGCCACCGACTCGCGCGGGCTCGCGATGGTCCCGCACCTCGATACATTCGACAATCTTCCGAGCTGCCAACGTCCACAGCGGAGTGACGACGACACCGGGAACGACTACGACTCCGGGCAGTCCACGGCGATCAGCAATCTCGATTCGGGCCTGCTCGTCACCGCGAGCTCCGGCGACGATTTCAGCTTCGTCCACACCAGTTGGCAGAACGGGATCGAGCCGTGGCGGTTTCATCTGCCGCAGGAGTATCAGCCGTCGCCGATCGCGGCGCACACCGTGTTCGATCGCACCCTGCTGCGCGCGGGCGAGACGGTTCACATGGAACATTTCATCCGCGAGAAAACGCTCGACGGCTTCGCGGTCCCGGGGCCCGACACCTTGCCTGACACCTTGTCGATTCGTTTTCTCGCGAGCGATCAGCATTACGATTCCGATCTGAGCTGGAGTGCCGCGGGCACCGCCGTAACCGACTGGACTATTCCCAAGGCGGCCAAGCTCGGCCAGTACCAGGTCGTGATGGTGCGGCGCAAAACCAGCGGTCCCACGCCGACTCCCGACGGCGGCTATGTCGCCACGCCGGAATGGCAGTCAGGCGATTTCCAGGTCGAGGAATTCCGCGTGCCGCTGATGCGCGCCGCAGTCCGGATGCCGTCCCAGCCGCAGGTCGCCGTCACGTCGATACCAGTCGATCTCAGCGCCGAGTATCTCTCGGGCGGCGCCGCGAAAGATCTTCCAGTCACGCTGCGCAGCCAGATCACCAAAAACTTCCAGCCCCAATTCGCCGACTTCGATGATTTCGTTTTCGCCAACGGCGCGGTCAAGGAAGGAATCGTTCAATCGAAGTCGTACGAGGAAACCGAGGAGACCCAGGAAAACCCCGGAGTCCATCAGCGAGTCGACCTGACACTTGACGCGGCCGGTGGCGCGCGCAGCGAAATTACCGACATCCCGCGCGAACCGATTCCGCTCCAGGTGCGCGCCGAACTCGAGTACCGCGACCCGACCGGCGAGAGCCAGACGGTCTCCAACACCACCACGGTTTTTCCTGCGCGGCGGCTGGTCGGTATTCAGACCGACGGATGGGTCTCGTCGGACTCGCTTCGCATGCGTATCGCGGTGGTTGACGACTCCGGAAAGCCGCTCGCAAACGCGCCGGTGCAGGTCGCCCTGTTCACCCAGAAATATTACACCTACCGCACCCGCCTGGTCGGCGGCTTCTACTCGTACCAGAGCACCGAGGAAACGCGCCGCGCCGGCGACCTCTGCAGCGGTACTACCGACTCGCGCGGCCTGCTGTTCTGCTCGGGCAAGTCTCCGGTCACCGGCCAGGTAATCGTGCAGGCGAGCGTCACCGACGATGCGGGTAACTCATGCACCGCCCACACGGAGGTCTTCGTCCCCGGCCAACATCGCGAATGGTTCGACGCGCACGACGAAGATCGCATCGACGTGATTCCCGAGAAGCCGCAGTATGAGCCCGGCGACACCGCGCGCTTTCAGGTCCGGATGCCGTTTGCGGAGGCGACCGCCTTGGTGACGGTCGAGCGCGAAGGAGTCATCGGCGCCTCGATCCTCAGGCTCAGCAGCAAGGACCCGGTGATCGCGATCCCGGTTCGAGATTACGCGCCCAACGTGTTCGTCTCCGTGCTCGCGGTGCGCGGCAGGGTCGGCGCGGTGCAGCCGACTGCGATGGTCGATCTCGGCAAGCCCGCGTTCAAACTCGGCATCGCGCAAATTCGCGTCGGGTGGCGCGACCATCAGCTCAAGGTCACTGTGACGCCCGAGCACGAGGTCTATCACGTGCGCGAAAAGGCGCGCGTCAAAGTCGAGGTGCGAACCTCGGACGGCAAAGCGCCACCCGCAGGCAGCAGCTTCGCGCTCGCCGCGGTCGACGAAGGACTGCTCGAGCTCAAGCCCAACGAAAGCTGGAAGTTGCTCGACGCGATGATGGGCCAGCGTCCCTACCAGGTCGAGACTTCGGCCGCCGAGATGCAAGTCGTCGGCAAGCGCCACTACGGACTCAAGGCGATTCCGCCCGGCGGTGGCGGCGGCCAGCACGTCACCCGCGAACTCTTCAACACCCTCCTCTTGTGGAAGGCCGACGTGCCGCTCGACGCCAATGGCGACGCGAGCGTGGAGGTGCCGCTCAACGACTCACTCACCAGCTTCAAGATCGTCGCGGTAGCGGGCGTCGGCGCGGGTCAGTTCGGCACCGGCTCGGGTATGATCCGATCCACCCAGGACCTGATGCTGTTTTCGGGCGTGTCGCCGATTATCCGAATCGGTGATTCGTTCGCCGCCGAGTTCACCGTGCGCAACGCCAGCGAGGGTCCGCTCGACGTGACGGTCGCGAGCAAAATCGACGGCATCGCCGCCACGCCGCCGCCACAAAAGCTCCAGCTCGGCGCCGGCGAGGGCAAAGCGATCGACTGGAACGTCGCCGTGCCATTGGGCGTGAGCGAACTCAAATATCACGTCGATGCGACTGCGACGCAGGGAGCATCCGACCATCTGCTCAGCACCCAGGCGGTCCTGCCCGCAGTCCCGGTCGAGACGCTGCAGGCAACCTTGCAGCAAATCGAAAAACCGATCACGCAGCCGGTCGCGATACCGGCCGACGCACTCAAGGGACAAGGCGGCGTGCAGGTCAATCTCAGCCCGTCGCTAGCCGCCGGTCTCGACGGGGTGCGCGATTGGATGCGCGATTATCCGTTCACCTGCCTCGAGCAGCGGGTGTCGCGGGCGGTTTCGCTTGGCGACCCGAAGCTGTGGGCGGGAATCATCGCGGACCTCCCGTCCTACACCGACTCGGACGGCCTGCTCAAATATTTCGCGATCCAGACCAATGGCAGCGACATGCTGACCTCGTACGTCTTCGCGATCGCGCACGAAGCGGGCCTCGCGATCCCCGAATCGTCGGAAACGAAAATCGAAGACGGACTCAAAGCCTTCATCGCAGGAAAGATAAGCGTGAATGAAGCGGTGCCGGCGCCGGATCTGTCGCTGCGGAAAATCGCCGCGATCGAGGCGCTTTCCCACGCCGGCCTCGCCGACTACGCGATGCTCGGCAGCGTGACGATCGAACCCAACCTGTGGCCCGCCGCGACCGTGATCGACTGGTGGAGCATCCTGCTGCGCACGCCGGCGATTCCGGGCCGCGACCAGCAGCTCACCCAGGCGGAGCAAATCCTCCGCGCGAGACTCAACGCGCAAGGCACCGCGCTCCACCTCGCATCCGATCAGCGCGATAACATGTGGTGGCTGATGACTTCGCCGGAGCTGAACATGAATCGCCTTGCGCTGGTGGCGCTCGACGCCAAGCTCTGGCACGACGACCTGCCGCGCCTGATACGCGGAGCATTGATGATGCAAGCGCACGGCGCGTGGCCCACCACGATCGCGAACGCGTGGGGCACTCTCGCGATCGACAAATTCGTGCAACAGTTCGAAGCAACGTCGATAGCCGGCACGACCAGCGCCACGCTCGCGGCGACGACGCAGCATCTCGACTGGAGTCACGACCCCAAGGGCGGCAGCTTGAGTTTCGATTGGCCGGCAGCGCCGGCCGATCTCAATATCAATCACAACGGCAACGGACATCCGTGGGCCGAGATTCGCGCGCGCGCTGCGCTCCCGCTCAAGACGCCCTTCTCGAGCGGCTACCGAATTACCAAGACGATTACTCCGGTAGAGAACGTGAAAGCGCATGCCGGTGGGTGGAAGCAGGGCGACCTGGTTCGCGTGCATCTCAAAATCGAAGCGCAGACCGATATGACCTGGGTGGTGATCGACGATCCGATTCCCGCCGGCGCGTCGCATCTGGGCACCGGACTCAAGCGCGACTCCGCGATCGCGACTTCGGGCGAGCAGACCAGTTACGATCAGGGTGCGTGGCCGCTGTTCGTCGAGCGTCCATTCGATGCGTATCGCGCGTACTACGAATACGTGGGGAAGGGCACCTTCGAGACGGAGTACACGATTCGCCTCAACCAGGCGGGCACCTTCGGCCTGCCGCCGACGCGCGTCGAAGCGCTCTACGAGCCCGAGATGTTTGGCGAGTCACCCAACGCAACGTTCGAGGTCGCGCCATGATTCGCCGTCTGATCGCCGCATCGGCGCTTGCCTGCGCGGCCCTTCTCGGCGCGTGGTTCGCGAGCACGCCGCCCAAACTTCCCGCGTTCGTGGAGGTGCGCGCGCGATGGCGTCCGTCGGACGCGCAACTGCTCGACCGCCACGGCGATCCGATCGATGAGCTGCGCATCGACGTTCATGGCCGCAGGCTCGCATGGACTCCGCTCGACGAAGTTTCGCCCGCTGTTCGCGATGCGATCATCGCATCGGAGGACCACCGCTTCGCGACGCATCACGGAGTCGATCTGCGCGCGCTCGCCGGAGCGATCGCGGGCGGACTTGAGGGCCGTCGCTTTCGCGGCGCGAGCACGATCACGATGCAAGTCGCGCCGATGCTCGACGGGTCGCTGGGACGCAGCGGCGGAAAACGCTCGATATTCCGCAAGCTTAGGCAGATTCAAACAGCGTTCGCGATCGAGCGCCAGTGGTCGAAAGACCAGATCCTCGAAGCGTATGTCAACCTGGTCGCCTTCCGCGGCGAGCTCCAAGGCATCGCCGCGGCCTCGCGCGTGATGTTCGGCAAAGCTCCTCACGGCGTGGACCGCGCCGAGGCGGTGGTCCTCGCCGCGCTGGTCCGATCGCCCAACGCGCGCGCCGCCGCCCTTACGCGCCGCGCGCTCGCTCTCAGCGCCGCGATGCGTCCCGCGACTTCCGAATCTGCCGAAGTCCAACGCGCCGTGGGCCGCGCGCTCGGCGTGCGCTCGCGCGGGTTCGCCCGCGTCGCGCTCGCGCCGCATCTGGCGAGCCGGATGCTGCACGCGCCGCAGTACTCCGCGCGATGCACTCTCGATGCGGGACTGCAGCGCTTCACCGCCGAGGCGCTGCGCCGCCACGTGGCCGAAGTCCGCGACCGCCACGTCGACGACGGCGCGGTGCTGGTGGTCGAGAACGCGACCGGCGAAGTATGGGCCTACGTCGGCGGGACCGGCGACCTCTCGAGTGCACAATTCGTCGACGGCGTGCTCGCGATGCGCCAGCCCGGCTCCGCGCTCAAGCCGTTCCTCTACGCACTCGCGATTCAAAGCCGCCTGCTGACTCCCGCTTCGATTCTCGAGGACACGCCGCTCGAGCTGCCGGAAGAGCGCGGACTCTATCGGCCGCTCGATTACGATCGCCAGTTCCGCGGCCTCGTCTCGATGCGCACCGCGCTCGCCTCGTCGCTCAACATTCCCGCGGTGAGAACTGCCGACATGATTGGCGCCGAATCGTTTGCGCGCCACTTGCGGACATTGAAGTTCGACGGGATCGTCGAGAGCGGCGATTACTATGGTGCAGCGCTGGCGCTCGGCGACGCCGACGTGAGCCTGTGGCAAATCGTCGCCGCATATCGCGCGCTCGCCAACCGCGGCGTGTGGTCGGAGCCGCAAATCGCGCCGGCCGGAGATCGCGCGCCCGCCGCGCGCCGAATCTACGACCCGGCAACCGCGTTCCTCGTGTCGGACATCCTGGCGGATCGCGCGAGCCGCTCGGTGACCTTTGGACTCGAGAACAGCCTCGCGACTCGTTTCTGGAGCGCGGTCAAAACCGGCACCAGCAAGGACATGCGCGACAACTGGTGCATCGGCTTCACCGACCGATTCACGGTCGGCGTGTGGGTCGGCAATTTTTCCGGAGCGCCGATGCGCGACGTCAGTGGAATCACTGGCGCCGCACCGATCTGGCTCGATGTGATGAACTATCTGCACGAGCGCTTCGGCAGCGGCGAGATTGCACCTCCCGAGGGCGTAGTCGCCCGCAACGTTTCATTTCCAAAATCGATCGAGTCTCCGCGCCGCGAGTGGTTTGTCGCCGGCACCGAGCCCGACTCTCCAATGGCGAGCCTCGACGACAGCAATCCAACTATTCTGTCGCCGGCGCCCGCGATGACGGTTGCGATCGATCCGGATATTCCGCGCGAGCTGCAGCGAATCGCGTTCGAGGCCGGGCCGGGATCGGACGCGCTGCGTTGGAACCTCGATCGCAAGGACCTCGGACCCGCACGCGGCGTGACTCTCTGGCCGCCTGCCCCCGGCGCTCATACCCTGTCGCTGGTGAACGAGTCCGGGCGCACGGTCGACACCGTCGAATTCAAAGTCCGCGGCGCGATGCCAGTCGCCGAAGTGGAGACTGCCGGCGCCAATGCCGAGTAGGCTAGTGTGCCGCGCTCGTCACAGCAGATCGCGGACCGAGCCAATTACAATGATAGCGTGGCCACTCGCCATGCTACTGGCGCTTGCCGCGATGCTCGCGGGATGCAATCGCACCTCCAGCTCGAACGATGAGCTGACGATCGCGCTGGCGATCTATCCTTCCGAGGCGGAGCGCTACCGATCGTTCGCATCCGACTTTGAGGCGCGCGAACACGTGCAGGTGCGGATTATCGCGCAGACCTATAACGACATCCTGCAGGTCCTCAAAGTTCAGGCGCGCGCTCGCGGCGGCGGCCTTGACCTGGTGGAACTGGATCTCGCGATGCTCGGCGTGTCGATGGGCGACGTCGCGCCGCTGGATGCGATTGTTCCGCCCCAGGCGCGGCGGTTGTTTCCCGCCGCGGCTTGGCAGGCCGGCAGCGCCGGTGGCAAGCTCCGCTTCGTGCCGCATCGCCTGATGTGGCAGGCGATGATCTACAACCGGATCGAAGTGCCGCATCCCCCGGCTACCTGGAATGAACTTGCGCTCTTCGCGCGCGCGCATCCGGGAAAGTTCGTGCTCAAGGCCGCGCGCTACGAAGGTGCGATCTGCGATGTGATGCCGTTCGTGTGGTCCGCGGGCGGCGGGTTGTGCTCGCCCGACGATGCCGGCTCGGTGCGCGCGATGGATTTTCTCGGCGGCCTCGCGCCATTTCTGAATCCCGAATCGGCCGTGTTCCGCGAGGCGTCGGTGCTCGAGGCGCAGGCGCGCGGCTCGGTGTGGATTCATTTCAACTGGCCCTTCGCGATCGGATACCTGCAGTCAAAAGGCCTCGCTCCCTCCGTCGATATGAGCGCGCCGCTTCCGGCGGGACCCGACGGCATGGCGACTCCTCTGGGTGGCGGCTATCTCGGCATCCCGATTTCCGCGCCGCATCCCGCGCTCGCCGCGAAATTTATAAAGTATCTTCTCAATCCCGAAACTCAGCGGCGCTTGAGTCACGACCTCGGATGGTACGGCTCGGTTGCGCCCGAGCCTGGTAGCGAGGAGGCGCAGCTGTACGCCGGCTACACCGCGATGCGGCCTTACGTGCGCGCGCGTCCCGCGGTGGATTGCTACACGCAACTGAGTAATCGATGGCAGAGCACGATTCGCGCGGTGATGATCGATCATCAACCCGCCGCGGCTGCGCTCGCCGGACTCGCCGCGCAGCTCGAAGTGAAATCGGATGCGCGCTCCGACAATTTGAATGAGCGCTGCGGATGCGCATCGGTGCCGCCATGAACCGCGCCGCGCACCGGCTCCGCGCGCTCTTCGTAATTCTTTCGACCGCGTTTATGGCGGCGGCGCTGGTGTTGCCGGCGCTCGGAGGACTGGTCCTCTCATTCGATTCGCACGGCCCTTCGCTTCACAACTATCGCGCGCTGGCGGCGGATCGAATGTTCTGGCGCGCGCTCATCAACAATCTGATCGTTCCACTTGGCAGCCTCGCCATCGAGCTGGTTTCAGGATTGGCGCTCGCGCTGACACTCTCGGCGCGCAGGCGCCCGGGTGCCGCCGTCCAGGTGGCCGCGATACTTCCGTTCGCGATTCCTGAGATCGTCATTCTCACTCTCGCCCGCTATGTCTTTATGCCGCGCGGATATATGAACGCCGCGCTCGGTCTGGCCGGCATCCACGCGCTCGGCTGGCTCACTCCGGGCAGTCTTCTCTCGCTGCTCACGGTCATCGTGGTCGACGCGTGGCACGTGACGCCGGTGGTGATGCTGATTCTGATTGCGGGTCTGCAGACGATTCCCGAAGAACTCTACGAGGCCGCGCAGTTGGACGGCGCCGGTACGATCGCGACGTTCTGGTACGTCACCCTGCCGATGCTCGCGCCCGCGATGGTCGGAGCGGTGGTGCTGCGCGGCGTCGACGCGCTGAGAATCTTTTCTACCACCCTGGTGCTCACTGGAGCGGAAGGCGTGCCGGTGCTTTCGACGTACGCGTATCAGCTCTGGAGCGATGCGCGCGAGCCGCGCGAGGCGATGGCGGCGGCGATGGTGCTGGCGATCCTGGTCACGGTTCTCGGCCTCGCGGGCCTTGCGCTCGGGCGGCGATGGTCGGCCGAAGCGCCCGGCAAGGAAGCAATCGCGTGACGAGTAACTACGGAAGTTCGGGGCTGGAGCGCGGAAGCCTCGCACTCGCCCGTCTCGGTGTGTGCGCGTTGGTGATCGCGGGCGCCGCGATCCCGCTTTATCTGCTTGCCAAGCAGGCGCTGACGCCGGAACTCGAGAGCTTCGCATGGCCGCCGCGCTGGCTGCCGCACGACCTGACCCTCGCGCACTTCACCTCCGTGTTCGCCGTATCGGAACTGCGCTCGGCGGTAATCCGCAGCTTCGCGGTCGCGATCGTCTCCGCCGCGGTCGCGACCGCGATGGGCGCGATGCTCGCGTATGCGATGGCGCGCGGCCGCACCAGCCGCAGCCTCGGATTTGCTGCGGTCTCCGGCGCGCGGCTGCTGCCCATGATCGCCGTCGCAATTCCGCTCGCTGTGTGGCTCGTCGCTCTCGGCCTCTACGACTCACCGAGCGGCGCGGGACTCGCGCTGGTGCACGCCGCACTCGCGCTCCCGACCGCGGCGCTCACCGCGTACAGCGCGTTCGCCGCGATTCCGTTCGAGCTGGAGGAGGCGGCATGGCTCGACGGCGCGTCGCCGATGCGGGTGTTCTTTTCGATCGATCTGCCGCAGGCGCGCGGCGCGCTCGCCGCCGCGTTCATCCTGTGCTTCATACTCAGTTGGGACGAGTTCGGTTTCGCGTTACTCATTCAAGTGAGTAATCGCACTTTGCCGCCGCTGTTATACTACTACACGGTATTCGGAAACGTCGGGCCCGCAAGCGCGCTCGCGCTTTTGATGATGGTGCCGGCGGTTGTGGTCGTGGTAGCGCTCCGACCGGTGCTGAGCGGTTCGCTGCTCGGCGGAGGCCTCCGATGAGACCGTCGGTGTGCGATGGCTGAGTTGGCCGCCCGCAACCTGACCCGCCGATTCGCTTCCGGCGGCGGTATCAGCGACATATCGCTGACCGTGGCGACCGGCGAATTCATGGTGCTGCTCGGGCCATCCGGATGCGGCAAGAGCACGCTGCTGCGCCTGATCGCGGGATTGGAACAACCCGACAGCGGCACGATCGAATTCGCGAGCGGCGGACCCGGCGATGGAGGGCGTCGCGCGATTGCGATGGTGTTTCAGAACTTCGCGCTCTATCCGCACATGACCGCGTTCGAGAATATCGCGTTCCCTCTGCGGCTCCGACGCACGCCGCGCGATGAGATCGAAGCGCGCGTCGCGCTAGCGGCCGACACTGCGGGCTTGAAAATCGAGCTACGGCGCTATCCGGCCGAGCTCTCCGGAGGCGAACGCCAGCGAGTCGCGCTCGCGCGCGCGCTGGTGCGTGAGCCGGCGGTGATCCTGATGGACGAGCCGCTCTCCAGCCTTGACGCCAGGTTGCGTGGCGCGCTGAGACTCGAGTTGAAGGAGTTCCAGCGCAAGGTCCGGCGCACGATCGTCTACGTGACCCACGACCAGGCGGAGGCATTCGGATTGGCGGATCGAATCGCAGTAATGTGCGACGGTCGTATCGAACAAGTAGGCTCGCCGGAGGAAATCTACCAGCGGCCCGCAACCGCATTCGTCGCCGGCTTCGTCGGCTCGCCTCCGATGAATCTTTTTCGCGCGCGCCGCGCTGCCGAGAAGGAATCGCTCATCGCAGATGGAATTTCGCTGCCCGCGCCGGTGCCGCGCGGCGCCGGCGACGAAGTCACCGTCGGCTTTCGTCCGATCGACATCGCCGTCGCCGACGCGCCGAATCTAATCGCGATAGCAGTCGAAGTCGAAGATTCTGAATTCACCGGCAGCGGTTTCCTGGTCCGATGCCGCGCGGGCTCGATCGTTCTGCATGCACTGTTCGAAGAGAAACCGGCGCGTGGAGAGCGCAGAACCATCTTTGTCGATCCCGTCCATCTTCACTTCTTCGACTCCGCCAGCGGACGCCGCCTCGAGTAGCAACCCGCTCCTTACCTCTGGCGCCGCGACTTCGATAGTATTGGCGTCGCCGAACCGCGTGGAGGAAATCAAGTGAGCAAGCATCCGTTACGTTTTGGAATCCAGACCGGCCAGCAGTCCGTCGAATGGAGTGAGCTTCGCGACACCTGGCAGAAAGCCGACGAGTGGGGTTACGACTCGCTGTGGACCTTCGACCACTTTTATCCAATCTTCGTTCCCGATCCGACCGGGCCGTGCCTCGAGGGATGGACCACGCTCACCGCTCTCAGCCAGCACACCAAGCGCGCGCGGATCGGCGCGCTGGTCAACGGCAACACCTACCGCAACCCATGCATCACGGCCAAGATGGCGGCGACGCTGGACAACGTGAGCGGCGGCCGGCTCAATCTCGGAATCGGCGCCGGATGGTTCGAGCTCGAACACCGCAGCTTCGGTATCGACTTCAAGACTATCCCGGGCCGCCTCCAGGCGCTCGACGAGTCCTGCCAGATCATCAAGGGAATGTTCACCCAGGAGAAGACGACGCTCAGCGGCAAGCATTACTCAGTCGTCGACGCGATATGCTGTCCGAAGCCGCTCCAGAAGCCGCACCCACCGATCATGATCGGAGGGCGCGGTGAAAAAATTCTGCTCAAGCTCGTCGCGAAGCATGCCGATATGTGGAACATCACCGGCGTCAACACAGAGCAGTTAACTCACCTGCTCGGCGTGATCCGGCGCCACGGCGATATCGTCGGCCGCGACACCGACGAGATCGAGAACACCATAATGATGGCGCTGTGCTACCGCGCTCCGAAAGAGCGCGAGGAAAACGTCGCACAACTGCTCGCGGCGATCGGCCAGACCACGCCCGAGCTGGCGCGCAAGCAGGCGATGATCGGCAGCCGCAATGAATGCCTCGACACCATCGAGCGCTACACCAAGGCCGGCATCACACACTTCATCTTCATGCTGTTCAGCCCCTTTTATCTCGACGATCTGCAGAGCTTCGCCGAAGAGGTAATTCCGCAAGTCCGCTAGCCCGCGAATCGGTCGCGAGGCTCGCGGCTCGATCGGCGGCTCGCATTCGTAGCGCGGTTGAACTAAAAACAGTACGCAGCGACGCTTGATCGATCCGAATTCAGTGGAGGAGCCGCGATGCCGTACGCAGAAGGCCGCACTTACTACGACGCCGACAGCCACATCATGGAGCTCAACGAGTGGCTGCCAAAATACGCGGATCCGGGCATTCGCGAAAAGATCCGGCCGATGTATTTGGGCGGCGCGGGTAAGCTCGCCGATCAGGCGATCACGGAAGCCGAGCGGCGGCGGAATAATCCCGAAGCGGCGCGAGCGCTCGAAGCTAACCTGATGAACGCCAAGGGATGGGCGGCGCTGGGCGCCTTCGATCCGGCGGAACGCAGCCGCGCGGTCGACTTGCTCGGCGTGGATCGGCAGCTCGTGTTCAGCACCTTCGCAGCGACGCAGTTTGCCGGCGACGATCCGGAACTTCTGTTCGGAGGCACGCGCGCGCACAATCGCGCGATTGCGGAATTCTGTTCGCACGACAAGCGCCTCATCGCGGTCGCCTTCATCCCGTGGGGCGATCCTGAGCGCGTGCTGACCGAGGCGCGCGAAGCCATCCGGCTCGGATGCGGCGCGATCCTGGTGCCGTCGGCGCCGCCGCGCGGCAAGTCGCCGACTCATCCTGATTTTCATCCGCTATGGGCGCTGCTCGAGGAAACCGGCGTGCCGTTCATGCTGCACGTCGGCGGCGGTGGTCGCACGCTGCCGTCCGCATTTCACAAGAACGGCAAGGCGCCGACCACCGACTTCCTCGGCGGCGGCGAGAATATCCGCTCCAAGGACTACCTGGTGATTCACAACGCGCCAGAGATTTTCCTCGGCTGCATGGCGCTCGACGGCATCTTCGAGCAGTTTCCGCGGCTGCGCGGCGGATGTATCGAACAGGGCGCGATGTGGGTAGTCACGATGTTGCGCCGGCTCGACATCGCGCAGGACACTTTCCAGAAAACCGAACCGGCGCTGAAGATGCCGCTGCGAGCCTCGGAGTACATCCGCCGCCAGGTCAAGTTCACGCCGTTTCCGACCGAGCCGGTCGGCTGGATCATCGAGCAGGCGGGCGAGGAGTTGTTTTTGTTCTCGACCGACTATCCGCATCCCGAGGGCGGCCGCGATCCGATCCGCCGCTTCGAGTCGACGCTCGGCGGGATCAGTGAAGCCGCGAAGGAGCGCTTCTATTCGCGCAACTTCGCCGAGATGATGGCGATGACTGCATGATCGCGCTCGCGCGGCGCGCGGCACGATAGTCACATCAGGTTGTGCGCGCTGATATCCTCGCCGGAGTAGCGCGCGCGGGCGCGCACCGGAGGCGCCGCTTCATGGCTTCGAATTCAGTCGTATTCTTGTTCGACGTCGACAACACCCTGATTGACAATGATCGGATCGTCGCCAACCTGATGGCCCATCTCGAGCGCGAGGTCGGCCACGAGCGCCAGGCGCGCTACTGGACGTACTTCGAAGACCTGCGTGCGGAACTCGGCTACGCCGATTACCTGGGCGCGCTGCAGCGCTATCGGATCGAGTACCCGCGCGATTTCAACATCCTCGCGGTGTCCTCGTTCCTGATTAATTACCCCTTCGCGAACCGCCTCTTCCCTGCTTCGCTCGATGTGATCGATCGCTGCAAGCAGATGGGCCTCGCGATTTTGCTCTCCGACGGCGACGTCGTCTTTCAGCCCCTTAAGACTGAGCGCTCGGGGCTTCGCGAGGCGGTCGACAACCGCGTCCTCATCTATATTCACAAAGAGTCCGAACTCGCGGACGTGAAAACGCGCTATCCAGCCGACCACTACATTCTGGTCGACGACAAGGTGCGGATTCTCGCCGCGGTGAAGAAGGCCTGGGGCAAACACGTGACGACGGTTTTCCCGCGCCAGGGTCACTACGCGCACGACGCAAAAGAAGTCGCGAAGTATCCAGCGCCCGATGTGACTATCGAGCGAATCGGTGAATTGCTCGATTACGATCTGGCGAAGTTGCTTGCCGCGGCACAACGGTAGCCAATCGCGGCGCTTTAGTCTTATGCTGAAGCGCGGCTGATGTTTCGACTCGACCAAAAAATCGCGCTCGTCACCGGCGCGGGATCGGGAATCGGCCGCGCCATCGCGGTGGCGTTCGCGGCGCAGGGCGCGCGCGTGTTCGTGCTCGAACGTGACATTCCCGCCGGCAACGAGACGGTCGCGCGAGTCCGCGACTCGGGCGGCGTCGCGACCGCGGTCGAATGCGATGTCGCGCGGGCCGCGTCGGTGGCCGCCGCATTCGAGCGCATCGACGGCGACGCGAGCCGCATCGACATCCTCGTGAACAACGCCGGCATCGCGCACATCGGCACCGTCGAGAACACCAGCGAAGCGGACCTCGATCGAATTTACGCAGTCAACGTGAAGGGCGTTTATCTGTGCTCGCAGGCAGGCGTGAGCCGCATGTTGCAGCAGGGCGGCGGCGTAATTCTCAACCTCGCCTCGATCGCGTCGCTGATCGGACTGACCGATCGCTTCGCCTATTCCATGAGTAAGGGCGCGGTGCTCACGATGACGCGTTCGATCGCCGTCGACTACGTCAAGCGCGGCATCCGCTGCAACTGCATCTGCCCGGCGCGCGTCCACACGCCGTTCGTCGACGGTTACCTGAGTACGACGTACCCCGGCCGAGAAAAGGAAATGTTCCGCGAGCTTTCCGAGTACCAGCCGCTCGGCAGGATGGGCACCCCCGAGGAAGTCGCCGCGCTTGCGGTATACCTCTGCTCCGACGAGGCGTCGTTCATCACCGGCCAGGCTTATCCGATCGACGGCGGCGTGCTGGTCTTCTAGCGCCGCAAGGATTCCATCGCGGTGAAACAATACGGCCGCACCCTGAATCTGAAGGACGATCCGGAACTCATCCGGCGTTACGTCAAATATCATCGGCGCGTGTGGCCCGAGGTCGAGCGCGGGCTGCGGGCGATCGGGATCAAACGGATGCTGATATTTCTCCACGGCCGCAGCCTCTTCATGTCGCTGGAGACGGTCGACGGATTCGACCCCAAGCGCGACTTCGCGCGCTTCGAAGCGAGCAGCCCGAAAGTTCGCCATTGGCAGGAGTTGATGGCGACGTTGCAGGAGCCGATCGCCGAGGCCAAGGCGGGCGAATGGTGGGCTGATATGAAGCTGGTCTATTCGCTCAAGCCGCGCTGAGCGCCGGCGGATTCGTAGCGCTGCCTATTTCGATTTTCGCCACTCGGCGCCGCCCGGATACTCGAACTGTGCGAGCGACTCGGGCCGCATCTCGATACTGAATCCCGGCGCCGTCGGCGGAATGTAGCGGCCGCGCCGCACCACCACCGGATTCACAAAGTGCTCGTGCAGATGGTCGGCGAATTCGGTGGCGCGATTCTCGAGGCTCGCGCTCACGCAGATGTAATCGATCAGCGACACATGCTGCGCGTACTCGCACAGTCCCAGACCTCCGGCATGCGGGCAGACCGGGACGCCGAACTTCGCGGCGAGGAGCAGCACGGCAAGCGCTTCGCTCAGCCCGCCGAGGCGGCAGTTGTCGAACTGGCAGAAGTCGATCGCATTCGCCTGCATCAGTTGCTTGAACATCACGCGGTTCGGGCAATGCTCTCCGGTCGCGACGCCGATCGGCCGAATCGCGCGGCGAATCGCGGCGTGGCCGAGAATATCGTCGGGGCTGGTCGGCTCCTCGATCCACAGCGGGTTGAAGCGCGCGAGCGGGCGCATGTGCTCGATCGCCTCGCCGACGTCCCACGCCTGGTTCGCGTCCATCATCAGCGCGCACTCAGGGCCGATCATTTCGCGCACCAGCGCCGCGCGATGCACGTTCTGCTCGGCGTCGCGTCCGACTTTGATCTTGAACCGGGTCCATCCCTCGGCGAGCGCCTCGCGGCATAGCGCGCGCACTTTTTCATCGGAGTAACCCATCCAGCCCGCGGAGGTGATGTACGCGGGATAGCCGTCCGCGCGCATCTCGGCTTCGCGCGCCGCGCGCGTCGATGCGTTGCGGCGCAGAATCTGCAGCGCCTCGTCGGGCGTGATCGCGTCAGTCAGGTAGCGGAAGTCGACGCACGCGACGATCTGCTCCGGCGTCATGCCGGCGACCAGCTTCCAGACCGGCTTGCCCTCGACCTTCGCCCACAAGTCCCAGACCGCGTTTACGATCGCCGCCGTCGCAAGATGGATCGCGCCCTTCTCGGGACCGATCCAGCGCAGTTGGCTTTCGTTGACGAGACTCCGCCAGAAGCTGCCCATGTCGGCCGTGATTGTTTCGAGCGCGCGGCCCACCACCAGCGGCGCCAGCGCGTTGACCGCCGCGACGCAGACCTCGTTGCCGCGTCCGATGGTGAAGGTGATGCCGTGTCCGCGCAGATCGTCGTGCGCGTCAGTCTCGAGCACCACGTAGGTCGCGGAGTAATCGGGGTCGGTATGCACGGCGTCGGAGCCGGCGAGCGTGCGCGACGTCGGTGTGCGGATGTCACGGACCGAGAGGGACTTGATCGTGCGCGGCATGATCGCTTCCTCCGCGCCGCATGGTAGCATCGCGGCTCGACGACCGTCGATGACGACTCCCGCTGCAAAATCGCTCGCCGACCTTACACAGGCGTGGCCGCGGCCGTCGGCGCCCAAGCCGATCGTCGTGATTGGCGCGGGCAGTATCGTGCGCGACGCTCATCTGCCGAACTACCGGCGGCTCGGTTTTCCGGTCGCGGGAATATTCGATGTGAATCCCGACGCGGCGCGCGAGCGCGCGGCGGCATTCGGCATCGCGCGCGTTTTCGACACGCTCGACGCCGCGCTGCGGGCGCCCGGCGTCGTATTCGACGTCGCGGTGCCGCCCGTTCAGATCGCGGGAATCATCGAGCGGATGCCGCCCGGCTCCGCGGTGCTGATCCAGAAACCGATGGGCCGCGACCTCGCCGACGCGCGCCGCATCCGCGCGATTTGCCGCGAGCGCCGGCTGCTGGCCGCGATTAATTTTCAGCTTCGCTTCGCGCCCAACATGCTCGCGCTCAAGGACGCGCTCGCGCGCGGCATCCTCGGCGAGGCGACCGACCTCGAGGTGCGCATCAACCTTCATACCCCGTGGGGATATTGGGCGTTTCTCAAGGGCGTGCCGCGTCTCGAGATCGTGATGCACTCGATTCACTATCTCGATCTCATCCGCTCGATAGTCGGCGAGCCGCGCGGCGTATGGTGCCGCACGCTGCGCCATCCCGAGCTGCCCGACTATGCCGATGTGCGCAGCTCGATCATCCTCGACTATGGCGACGCGATTCGCGCGAGCCTCACGCAGAATCACGCGCATACCTTTGGCGCTCGCCACGCGATGTCGCAGCTCAAGATCGAGGGCACCAGGGGCGCCGCGATCGCCAGGATGGGCGTCAACCTCAACTATCCTCATGGCGAGCCCGACACGCTCGAGATCGCGACCAAGGATTCTGACTGGGCGCCGATCGCGCTGCGCGGCTCCTGGTTCCTCGAGGCGTTCGAGGGACCGATGTCGAACCTGCAGCGCTTCGCCGCTGGCGAAGATAGCGCGCTGGTTTCTGGCGTCGAGGACGCGTTCCGCACCATGGCGCTGGTCGAGGCCTGCTACCAATCGAGCGCTCGCGAGTCGACGCCGATTCCGTCCGACTAGATTGTTCGATTGTCTTCGACCGTCACTATTATGGCGCGATTCTCGCCCCGCGTTCATTCCGCCAGCGTCAGTGCTCCGGCCTCCCCCACGGCGCTCGGCGCAGGATGATCGAGACCGGGTGCTCCGGATGACCTTCGCGGACTAGCACCGAAATGACGACGCGGTCGATCCAGGCGAAACGGACCAGCGCTTCGATCTCGGCTTCGCTCGCATGGAAGGCGCGCTCGTGCCCTGCCTCGGTGATCAAGAGGAACCCTTCGAAATCACCGAACCGATCGTAGACGAGCCCCGCGACCTTGCCGGTGAATTCATCCATCCCGACGCCGATTGGCCACGGCCCCGGTTGCACTCCGCCGCCTGCGCCGCCGACTCCGGTCGGCGAGGGCGTGATGCCGCTGGAGTTGCCGCCAAAGCCGTCGACGCGCGCGCCGATATACGACAGATAGCGTTGCAGCACCGGGTACCAGCGGCTGCTCGGCGACAGCAGCCCGAGCCGCCACAGCAGAATCGCGTAAGTGTTTTCCTCCGCCAGCAGGAGAACTTTGTCGGTAGCGACCGGAATCTTGACCTGAAAGGTTCCGACCACGTAGCGCCAGTTCCGCTGGAGGTTGGCGCGCCCCGGCGTGGTGGCCGCCGGCCGCGACGCCACTGCTGCGCCGACATTCTGATTACCTACTTGCCGCGACGACATTTGCCGCGACGAGATTCGCCGCACCACGATGTTGAACTCCTGTCCCTTGACGACCGTGGGCGGCAAATCGATCGTGAACAATCCCGCAAATCTCTGTCCGGTGCCGCTCGGAATCGGCACGTAGGTGCGCCCGCCAGTCACCTCGCATTGCAGCGTGTTGGGATCGGACAACGAGAGCTGATCGGTCGAGTAGAGCTGGCTTGCCAGCCTGACCACATCCGCCACTTGCACCTGCGGCCAATAGATACTCGCGGTGCTCCCGAGCGGAGTGTTGCCCCAATCGATCATCAATTCGTCCGGGTAATCGAGCAACTCGCCGGTGACCGGGCTTACCGTGGGGCTCGGACGCAGATCGAAAGTTTGCGGTATCCGATGTGAGGCCGGCGAGCCCGGATTGGACGAGGGCGTCACTTGCAGATTGCGCTGGGCGAGCTTGTCGGAGTTCTCCGGACCCTGTGTCACTCCATTGCTGTTGACGATCGGCGCGTCATCGTAGGCGATCTGCGCAACGATACAGTGATGCGACCCCATCATCTGGGAGTTGTACGAAGAATCGTAGAGGTTCAGAAAGCATCCGAAGTAAGCCCAGGCGCCGGCGCTGTTGTTGATAATTATATTTTGATTGTTGGGACCGCCCGTCGCATAGTCAGTCGCACTCGAGGCGCTGGCGAAGAACGGCATCGTTTCACCATCAGCCGGCTGCAGTGGTTCCTTCGGCAGATTGCTCGCATCGAGGGTACTGAGATACGCGTCGTTGGGTGAATAGTCAGTATCGTTAGTCTGGGTAATGAAGAGCCGAAAAAACACTTTGACGTTCTTCGCCTTGGAACTCAGCGGACCATTCAGACGCACGCGCGCGATGACGAAATTATAGTTGATGAACTTTTGACCGCCGGAGAGCGTGGTCGGGGTGACCGAAGAATCGCCGTCGCTGACGAACTGGCTGGGAAAAGAAGCGAAGGGATCGGTGGACCCCGGGACGGTGAAGGTCGTATCTCCGTTCATATGCGCGAGCAATTTAGTGATGAAATCCGATGCCTGGGTGGGTTCCTGGGCGGTGGGATCGATGGTCGCAAACGACACCGGAATGCCCGCCACTGAAGGATTCATACCCGGCGTCAGCGTGAATATGCAGAGGTCCTGGCTCAGATAAAAGACGTTGTTGGCGTTCGGATTGATGTTCTGGAAATAGGGATCCTGGCCGGAGCCCAATTCAAAGGTGGTTTCCGCGGCGTAGCCCGTTGTCCCGAAGGTCATGGTTGCCTGCAACGGCGTTTGGATCGCAGGCTTGCCGGCCTTCGGAAACTTGCCGATCGATGCGCCCGAAAACTGCACGCTGAAGGGAATGAGCACCCGCTGCACCTGGTTGGGTTTGCCCATGAGTTCCGGCTGCAGCGTCCCTGGCGCCAGCGTGATGCCGCTGATGTTGTCGAACGGGCCGGCCAGGTGCAGCGTCGGCAAAGCGCTCTGCACGGTATTCGGCGAATAGCCATTGACCACTAGCCAGAACGAATCCGGAAAAGCCGGGAACGTACTATTGTCGGAAGCTTCGTCAACGCCAAAGGTGCTTTTGTCGACTGCGAAATAAAAATTCGGATTGAACCGGGCGAGCCAGACTACCGTATTGACGTAGAAGGCCTGGAGATCGGCCAGGACGCTTCCGCTGGCCGGAGTTGTATAGCCAGCTCCGAAACCCTGCGTCCGGTCCGGCGACGATCCGCACGGATCGCCGATCAGGTTCAGGTCGAGAAAGTGATGAAACGACGAGTCCGTCACCACGCGTCCAACGCCAACGCCTCGCCCATCGTAAGCACAAATGGCGCCAATGGTATTGGCAACCGTCTGCGTGATGTCAGAAGTGAAATTGTTTTGTTCACACATTGTCCCTTCGACAATGGTGGTGTGACCGGCAACGATTTTGCTCGTAGCAATGACACTCGGCGCGGGTTGGAAGCCGCCGACGGTAGGATATTCGGTGAACGACTGTCCTTTGATCGTCAGAACCGCGCTCAAACTCGACGGGGTGACGACCTCGCCTTCGTGCATATGGTCTGGATAGCCGGTGATTGGTCCGTTTGGTCCCAGCAGAATTGAATGAACCGATCCGCCGGGAAAACTCAGTTGTTGCGGAATCGCGTCGGACTGGTCGTCGAATTGGAACTGAGCCTTGCTGTCCGAAGGGTTCCTTTGCAGAGTGTCGGCGCGGCCCGCCGTCAAGCTCGATACGCCCGGCCAGTTGACCGAGGTGACGGTCGCCCCGCTGTAGTCGACTGCGGTGGTCGGATATCCGGCCGGAAGGTCGGTGTCCTGACCGAACCACTTGCGCATGGTGCGGACGCGCGGAATCAATCCGCACATGTACGAACCCATTCCCCAATGATCGCCGGTTGCGAACACGCCGCCGCCGCCGTCCATGAATTTGGCGATCGCGAGTAGCTCGTCCTCTCCTATCGCGCTCCCGTAGTAGCGGCTGTTGTAGCCTTCATAGCCGAACATCCAGATGACGTCGTAAGGAGAAAGATCCGCGGTGGCGAAATTGAAATTCTGAAATTTGGCGTTCGGGTCCTGGCGCCGGTGCGCGGTGTCGACCGAGATGCTCGGCACCACGCTGTTTTTGAGCAGGAATACGAATTCTGAAACCGTGAATGTGTCATCAGTCGCGTCCTGGGCGGGAGCGAAACTGATCCCATCCATCGGGTGGGGGGTTTGCGTGAAAAAAGGGCCGTCCCCGACGACCAGGACATTGATTGCTGCCATGATCTGTCCCCTCCCGCTTATTTTTTAGCCGATCGTTGCAACCCCGCCTTGTTTCACAGTTTTACGATTTGCCGCACCACCATTCGCGACCCAACGGCAGTGCATCACATAGCATCAATTAGGCATTTTAAGCGCTATGTCAAACAGTTTAGACAAATGCTCCCGTCGGACGGTTGCGCAGCCGATGCCGTCCTTACCAGCGCGCCTTGCCGCGCTCCCGGAGCGGCGATTTGTGAAGGCGATCTGCGACGCGATTGCCGATGACGAATTGAAAAGAATCTAGAAACTGCTATTGCTGCCAATGACAGAAACAGACCAGCAGCCAGCACATTGTTCTCCGCGTTGAAAGACGAAGGCGTGATGGTGTTCGGTCCGATAGCGCGACAGCAAATGTCTGGAATGACACCGGCCTTCAATCCAATGCCACCAATATTTTTAACCGTGGGGAATAAGCCATGACCGCCGAGTACGCTCAACTGACTCTCGGCTTTTTAGGAAGTCTCTCGTTTTTCAATAGGTGGCGCTTTGATGCTGAGATGTAGCCGAGCCATTCGGAGCCGCAGAATAGAGCGTCGTTGCTGGTGGGGGCACGATCACATGCTTGCTGCCGGGGAGAGAGCTGCTTTCGTATTCCCTTGACCAGAAAGTCCCGGACCCGTGACTGCGACCACTACCACTGTGGTGATCACGAGAACTCCGACCGAGAACAGCGCGAGCGGCATCCGCGTCATATCGGTGCAGGTGTTGAAGGTCCAATGAATCAGGACCGCAGCCAGAACGCTGCCGCTGGTGCCTTTGAAGGCCCAAGTCATGAGAACCGAGAGCGCGACGATACCGATCATGAAAAGCGGAAAAGACATATTGTTCTGCGGTGTGCCGGCAAGGATGAACGCAGGCAGATGCCACACGCCCCAGATAACGCCGAGGATGACGCCGGCCGAAAGTGCGCTCCGATCCTTGAGCAGCCGTGGCAGTGCGAATCCCCGCCATCCCAGTTCTTCTCCGAGTGGTCCCGGATCAGCCAGAAACGATCCGAGGAGGGCGGGAATCACGCTCCATAGTCCGCCGGCGCCGGCTGCTCGCATGATCTGGTGGCCAGTGGGTCCGAGCAGAAAAAGTTCGTACCAGCGATCGATAATGAGCGGCGTCCGCGCCAGCGCCGCGCTGAGCAGCATCGCGATCGCACTCAGCATCGGGATTCCGACGAAGATCGCAACGTACCATTGGATGCCGATTCGCCAGCGTAGAAATCCGCCAAGCAGCCGCCTGACTCCGGCAGGCCCATCGATTAATCCGCTCACGATAATGGCCGAAATACTGGGCGCATACACTGCCAGGATGAACAACGGATTTGTCACGGACAGCTTTCCGAAGACGGCAGTCAACTGAGCTGGAAACATCGCAAAGCAAGCGCCCAAGCCCCACGTGAGGCCAAACGTCAATGCGAAGAACGCAAGTAGCGGGCGTCGTTTCATCGCGATTGTTTCATCGAAGCGGCCAACCGGCCCACGTGAGGAGTGGATAGATTTCAGCGCGAGACTGTCGCGCCGAGAACATCAAGTCAATGCGTCGAACTCACTGCGTATGCAATGTACTAGCTGCATCAGTTGGTCAGGGCTCGAACCACCAGGCCCGCCGCCCTTGTCGCAGCGTTGGCACCCGGACCTGCAGCGAGAGTGCTCCGGGCAAGATCGCGAAGCATTAGACAGAGCGGCGAGGGGGACGGTCACCCTCGCGCTCCCCTGTTCACCGCGCGCCCAAGTGGGTCAGTTTATTTCGGCGACCTCCAGCGAAAGCGGGTCAACATTCAACCGCCGTTGACAGCCTGTCACGCTCACACGTCTCGCCGACCAGGCGGGCGCCGAATCAGTAATCGCGCCAGATGATGCCCGAGATCGTGCCCAGGTCCTGAGTTACCTTGATCAGGTCGCTTATGCTGGTTACCGGGACGTCGTTCACCGGCAGCTAGTAGGCGAGCAGTCTTCCGCGCTTGGTTTGGATGTACCCGCCGAGCGCCCGCGTCCTCAGCACCAGACACTAGAGGCTGCGGCCGTCGAACGGGTTCACCTTGAGTTTGGAAGGGTCAACACCTTCTTCAGCTTCTCCTTGGAATGAACCCAGGGATGCCCGTGTCCACAACCGGATTGAGCCTGACTCGGATACTGATACCTTCACTAATTTCCTTGATGGCGTCATCGGGAAGAGTCGAGATATGAAAATTTTCCCTGATGTGGAGGGTGCTTGTAGCTGTGGTTAGAGGAGCGGTGATGCGTTGTACAGCCCATGCCAGTAGAACTTGAGCCGGTGTTTTATGGACGCGCTTGGCGATGCCCGTGATGACAGGATCGTCGAGTAACCTCGGTTGGATACCATGACCCAACGCCGCGAAGGCCTGCATCACGATGCCATTCCTCTTGCAATAGTCGAGCAGTTCCCATTGAGGGAGATATGGATGGGATTCGACTTGAAGAACAGCAGGCTTTACCCGTGCGGATTCGAAGACCTCTTTCAGCTGTCCCAGGCTGACGTTCGATAATCCGATAACCTTGCACCGGCGTTCGTCCACGAGGCTCTCCAAAGCCTTCCACGTATCCGTCAGGGTCGTCGCATCATCATAAATCACGTTGCCATTCTCGTCCCTCGGGTCCTGGTCGTCCCCGGGTTTGAAAGCAAATGGGGTATGGATGCAGTATAGATCGACATAGTCTAGTTGCAGTCTTCTCACACTTGCCTCGAAGGCGGGTCTGACGCGTTCGGGACGATGATTGGTGTTCCAGAGCTTCGTACCGACAAAAACGTCCTCCCGCTTTGCCTTGCCCTCCTGGAAGACATCCCGCATCGCTTCGCCCACTTGTTCTTCATTTCGGTAGCGTTCGGCGCAATCGAATTGACGAAAGCCCACCTCCAGCGCGGCCTTAGTTGCGTCTTTTGTTGCGATCGGGTCAGGAATCAGCGTGCCAAAGCCAAGCGCTGGAATTTCATCGGAGCCGTTGTTAAGCGGTATCTTTGTATAGCGAAGGCCGTCGGTATCACTCATAAAACCCTTACCTCCGTGGAAATCACATTCCGAGTCGATTCATCAAACCTCTACGAGCAATGGCGATGCCAGCCAACGCGGCACCTAGAACCAATCATTGATGCTGCGTTGCGCCGACTTGATTCGCGGACGTCGGACGCTCACTCTTCCTTGCTGCGGTGATCGTATGAGATGGAGTAAGCGGCTGACCGCGCCAGCAGAATCGGATCGGCCGAGAGACCGATACCGTCCGTTACGTTGGTCGGGTCGAACACGAGACGGCGCTCATCGGCCGCGCCGGTCGGGGAGATTCGGGTCACCTCCAGCCGTCCCAGCTCGACCAGGGGCCGGTCCGCCGGCCACAAGGCGGTGGCGTCGTCTGTCGGATCGCTCTCGCCAGCCAATTGCAGGAGGAGGCGGAACGCGACTGGACCGTTTCGCAGGCGGCTCTCCAATTCCTCGCGCAAAAAATTCGCACTGTGCTTGCTCGCATCGTTCGGCGATAGATAGACCTCTCCCGCCTCAGGCGTCCAGCGATAGCGGCCGAATCGGCTGGTGCCATCCGCGGCAGTGAATTTAAAAGCATGCTCCGCATAATAGCTGGCCCGCCCGTAACTGGCCGGCACCGGTTTCTGCATCAGACGCTCAATGAAGGCGCGTGTGGCAGGATGACTGTCCAGAAAGCGAGGGACCGCGTCGGGTGCAGCCTCGCCGGTAGCCGGGTCGGGAAGCTGCGCACGCAGGAACGCGAGAAACTCGTCAGGCGTACGCGCGGGAAACCCTTCGATGTGGAGCGCCAGGATGTCGGCGTTTTTGCCATCGGGCAACTGGAATTTCACCGCCAGCGCGAGGGCGTTGGGGATACCATCGTGCACGTCAGGATCCCCGCTCGAATTGGAGAAACGCATTACGGTTGGGACGGCTTGCCCTTGTAGATGCAGCGCCCGGCTCACGGCGCGCGCCCCTGCTGAAGCGCGAAATGTACCCGAACAGACGATTCCCTTGGCGTGAACGGGACGAAACCCCGGATGCGGGCCGGCTAGCGTCCGCATGGTCTCCACGAGTTGAGCAACAACGTCTGGTGATGCGGCAGATCCCGACATAGTGGACCTCCTTCCTGGATACCTGATGTGCCTCAGTCGGTGGGCTCAACCAGCCTGGACAGCTCTCTCCATTGCGAGTTCGCTTTCCAGGCTCTCGCGGTCGCGTCCGATAGTGGCCACGGCGAGTGTCTTCCCGCCGCGTCGGAATGAGAGCTTGCAGTCGTGCTTCTCGATACTGCCTTCCAGATCCAGTCTGTCCCAAGTCTCAGCGTGACCAACGTAGTTGAGGGTAAAATCGTATTGAGTCGTCCAGAAGAACGGCACCCGATCGAACCGCTCGCGGCGGCCGAGCATGTTTCGCGCCGCCGTCTGTCCCTGGCGTTCAGCCACCACCCAGTGCTCGACGCGAATATGGCCCCCGGTCAGCGGATCGGGCCAGCGCGCGATATCTCCGGCTGCGTAGATCTGAGGAATGCTGGTCTCGAGGTACTCGTTCACCAACACGCCCTTGTCGGTCTTGATGCCAGCTCGCTCGGCAAGATCAATCAGCGGCCTGACGCCGATTCCGATCACGACCAGGTCGGCCTCGATCGCGTTGCCGTCCTTGAGCGTGACCGTTCGCTCGTCAATTGCGGCGACGCTCTGCTGCAGATGGAACATCACGCCGTTGCGTTCGTGCAGACGACGCAGATGTTCGCCCACCTGCGGTCCGAGAATTCTCTCCATCGGCACCGCCTCCGGCGCGACGACGTGGACCTGCAGCTTTCTGTGAATCAAAGAAGCCGCAATCTCCATCGCAATGAAGCTCGCGCCTACCAGCACGACGCGCCTGGCCTTGGCGGCCTTGCCAATGATCGCGCGGCAATCGCTCAGCGAGCGCAAGTAACAAACCTGCGGCGAGTCCCCGCCAGGAATCCTCAGCTTCACCGGCTCCGCGCCCGTCGCTAGGAGCAACGCATCAAATTTGCGATTGTTGCCATCGGCGAGCTGGACGCTTTTTTTCTGCGGATCGATCGCCGCGACCCGCGTGTTCAGGAGCAGTTCGATTTGGTGCTCGCGATAGAAGTCCATCGAGCGCAGCGGGATCCATTCCTCGCTCGCAGTACCGGCAAGAAAATCTTTCGACAGATTCGGCCGGTCGTACGGAACGGCGTCATCCGCGCTTATCATCGTGACGCCGCCGGAATATCCCTCACGCCGCAGCATCTCCGCCGCAGCGTTGCCAGCAGCGCCGCCGCCCACGATGATGACGTTTTCCGGCGCCTTCGCCGAAACGGCCGGCCGTTTACTCTCGAGCTGCTTTTCGCGGACAAAGAGCTTGGCGCCGCTCGTTTCAACCTTCCAGGAGCTGACCGGGTCAAGAGCCGGAGCGCGTAGCGCCTCGCCGGTGCGAAGACTGAAACAGGCGTGATGCCATGGGCAGCGGACGGTATCGCCGGCTATAAGGCCTTCGGCCAATGGACCGCCATAGTGGGTACAGGACGCGCCGATGGCGAAGTAGGCATCGCCGCGCCGAGCGACCAGGATAGCCTCGCCGTTGGCGTGGCCCTGCACCATGCCGCCGTCGGCGAACTCGGTGATGGAGACTCCCTCCGCAAAGTCGGGCCCGCTCAGTTTCTTTTCTTCGGCCATCGGTTCGCCGAATTTCTATTTTGAATCTGATCGATACTCGCACCGGTACCGGCCGAACGCAACTAAGAAGTCTTGGCTTGCTGCGGAGCGAACCTCATGAATAAGCTACACCTCTTCGCGCCTAGGAATCCGATCGCTTCTCTGAACGGTCCGCGATAACTCACGCAGCTTGGCCGTCGGCAGAGATAGCAATTTGGTCCCTAAGTGTTTGCGATTCCGAAAGTGCTCATAGATGAGCTTGCCGGGACCGTTAAAGACCTCTTCAAATTGTCCGTTTTCATTTAGCTTGAAGCCGAGATAGTAGTCCGGAATTGTTCCGAACGTGAGAGAATCCTTGAAGGTAGCTTTGATCTGGACATTCCGACCGTCAGACGTTTGCCCGTCGTGCTTTGGCTGAGACACCTCGTGCAAGTTAACGTCATATTCGAGTGCCGCGATTATCTCTCCTATATCTCCCACCAATCGGCCATCGATCGTAAACTTCCGGTTCGGAAAAGCCCCTTTGAGATGCTGTATTCCCTCGGAAATGAGACGTAGCGCTTCGGCAATTGACTGATTCACCTTTCGAAGGTTGCCCGTCTTGCTCTCTGGGTCAACCGCTTTCCCGAATTGTCCGTCCGTGGCCGATGTTCTGACGGCCGGAAAATCATTCTTATCTTGAGTCATCTCGCGCCCTCACCGTGATCGTTGACTAGTGGCCGAATGATCGGCTCGCACGATCGGTCTCCAAAAAGAACACCATGTGCGCTTGTCCTTGAGCCGATAACTTTCTCCATTGATGCTGATGATGATGGAGTGGTCTAGGACGCGTCGAGCATCGCGGCGGTCAGGACGCTGTCACCATCCGGTCCGCGTGTTGTCGTAATGATAGGTGACGACATTCGATCGCGCCCTAACCAACGCCAAAGAGGCGAATCGGATTGCGGAAAATGGTAGCGAACAGTTTGCGAAAAAAGCTACGGTAGCGCGACCAATGATCCGCCGCGCGCTATCACCTCATGGCTATCTGGAGGCTCGGAATAGTCCGTTTACTGATCCGGCGTCCGCTTACTCCGCGCGACGCGTGCGCCGGGTGTTAAGTCGCGCCAGATGGTAGCCGAGATCGTCCCCAGGTCCTGAGTTACCTGGATCAGGTCGCTTATGCTGGTTACCTGGACGTCGTTCACCGGCAGCTCGTAGGCGAGCAGTCTTCCGCGCTTGGTTTGGATGTAGCCGCCGAGCGCCCGCGTCCGCGGCACCAAACACTAGAGGCTGCGGCCGTCGAACGGGTTCACCTTGCGCTTGGGATCGCGAGGCTCTGTCTCGCTGGATGAGATCGTCCGACAACCAGCCGCACTTATCAAAAAAAGCTTCTAACAACCTGACTGGCCGCCTGAGTCGGGCTTTGCGTCGATACCGCGGTGCGACCTAAATTGACCCCAAGCATAATGTCCCAGTTTACGGTAGTTGCCACAACGGGTTGATTCTGCCATCATCCCAGTATGAGGTAGCGAGGTACTGGCGATGAACATAGTCCAAGTATACAGATTGTTCCCAACCGAGGCCGACTGCATCTTGCACATTGAGCGAGTCCGCTGGCAAGGGAAACCGCTCTGCCCCTACTGCGGCTCTGATCGTTCCACGCCTATGCCGAAGGAATCCCGCCATCACTGCAATAATTGCAAGACGAGTTTCAGCGCAACCGTCAACACGATTTTTCATCACGCTCATCTGCCATTGCAAAAATGGTTCGTCGCAATCTCGCAGATCCTGAACGCAAAGAAGGGAATCGCTGCGCGCCAGCTAGGGCGCGACCTCGAGGTCAACAAAGACACCGCATGGTTCATGGCAATGCGCATCCGGCGCGCGATGAAGGAACATCCGGAGCAAAGAGCGTTGCTGCACGGAATCGTTGAGGTTGACGAAACAGATGTTGGCGGAAAACCTAGCAAACAAAACCGACGCGACGACGAAGCCCCGCATAACAAGCGCGGACGCGAAACGAAGAAAGTGCCAATTGTCGGCGCAGTCGAACGCGGCGGTAAGTTCGTGACGCGCGCAGTAAAGAACGTCAAAGCCAAGACCTTTGCGCGCGTTCATCCGCGAGCACGTTCAGGCGGAAGGTAACAACCATCATGACCGACAAGTTCGCGGTCTATTGGTGTCTGTCCGCTTTCATTCGCCCTGAAAGCGTCAACCATCAAGTTGAATACGTGTCGGGCAACATTCACACAAATTCGCTCGAATCACTCTGGGCACTGCTCAAGCGTGGAGTCATGAGCCAGTACCATCGAGTCAGTAAGCGATACCTGCCGAGTTACCTCGACGAGTTCTGCTGCAGGTACAACAACCGCGAGTTTGCGAACGCTTTCGAGATTACACTAGCGTAGGGGCTGGGTATGAACGACAACAAGATTCCGAGAGCAATCCGACAGGCAACTCTCAAGATTGGTGACACTGAACTAGGTTGCGCGGTTTTAGAAGATGGGACCCGTGTTCTCACGCAGAAAACCTTTCTCCAAGCCATTGGACGATCGCGTCCGCGTGGTGGGGAAGCAGAAAAAGCGACGATCGGCGGATTGCCCATTTTCTTAGCCTCTCCGAGTCTAATTTCCTTTATTTCCGAGGATTTAAGACGATCGGCAAATCCGGTCCTTTTCCGGCCTTTGAAGGGAGGCGGACGGCAGACCGAAGCAGGCGGGAAAGGTGGACGTGGTTATGGACTTGGCTTCAAGGCTCCGCTCTTGCCAGAAGTCTGCAAGGTATTCGTCGAGGCTCGCGACAAGGGCGAATTATCTCAGGCACAGATGCGTATCGCGGAGAAGTGCGATCGATTGCTGCGCGGTCTGGCCGGTGTCGGAATCATCGCGCTTATCGACGAAGCAACCGGTTTCCAATACGAAAGGGATCGTGATGCGCTGCGAAAAATTCTGGAAGCTTATATCAACCCCGAACTCTTGCCTTGGACGAAGCGGTTTCCCGAAGACTATTTCAAGGAACTTTTTCGTCTTCGTGGCTGGACCTACGAGCCGTCGCTTCGTGGACCTCGCTATGTCGGTAAGTTAACGAACGCATTGGTTTATGAGAAGCTCCCACCTGGAGTGCTTGACGAATTGCGGCGGCGGAATCCGCCCGATCAGAAGGGCCAACGCCGCCATCGTCACCATCAATTTTTAACGCCTGATATCGGTAATCCGCACTTGGCAAACCAGCTTGTTGCGGTTACTACGCTGATGCGGGCGGCTCCGAATTGGACGGTTTTCGAGAGGATGTTCAACCGTGCTTTCCCCGCACGGCAGGCTGAATTGCCACTGATCGAACACGATGAAAATTCGCCAAGCTAAAGTTATGGAGAGCAAAATTATGGCGGCGACGCCTCCAGCAAATCCACCCGATCCGAGCGCAAAAATCCAGCAGACGCCCGTGTTCATGGCGGTGATGAATGAACTGAACGTCAACAGCGACCAGCTCCAAAAGCGACAGCGGTTGATCAAAGAAATCGAAGCGGCGCTAACCGCTCGTTACGGAGCCGCGAACCGTTTGATTAGCTATGTCTTACGGTTTGGGCACGCCCGGACCAGCATGCACATCGCCGACGTTCCACTCCTCAAGACGGTTCTGGACTCACTCTCCTCTGCAGATCAAATAAACGTGCTTCTGCACAGCCCCGGTGGTGATGGAACAATTGTCGAAAAAATGGTGGAGATGTGCCGGGCGCACTTATCTGGTGGAAATCGCAAACTGCGCGTGATTGTGCCGAATGTCGCGAAGAGCGCAGCGACCGTGCTTGCACTTGGAGCCGACGAAATATTGATGGGCTACTGCTCTGAGCTAGGTCCAATAGATCCGCAGGTACCGATCGCAGTATCCGGTGTTACTCAAATTATTTCTGCGTTTGCGTTCGTCGAGGCCAGAGACAAGCTCATGGCCTCAATCACAGATGCGATCAACAAGAAACAACCAACGGTAGGACTTCTCCAACAACTCGCCAACCTCAACATCCCCTTTACGGATGAAATGGAGAACCAAATCGGCTTCGCGAAGAAGACTGCTACGACCCTACTCGAAAAGTATATGCTCTTACCCAAGATTCCTGATGTAAATACCCGCTCCCAGAAAGCCAGCGCAATCGCAGAAAAGCTGCTTTCAAAGCAACTGTTTCCAGTGCACGGTCACTACATCGATGGAACGACCGCTAAGGCGCTCGGCTTGGAAGTTGAGCTTCTCGACAAAAACGATGCGCTTTGGAATCTGATTTGGGACTACTACATCAGATGCGAAATACAAATGAACATTCCGCTTCAGCCCCCGCACATAAAAACCAAACTGTTCGAGTCTGGCAATCAGGTATCCCTAGTTACTCAGGACATGCCATGACTATACGGCAGCCTGTGATTTAGCGGGCGTTGCGGTTACCTCGGTCGAGAAGCCGATGTCCTTTGGCAGTTCTCGGGCTTCCACCTCGCGGGCGCGAGCGGCAATCTCAAGAACCATCGCCACTTCTGGGTTATCTTTCAGCCCTTGCTGAAGCAAGTGATTGGCGGATTGCATATCGTTTCTCCCGTCATTGTTGTCGTCGACGCCGGCTGCCTCAATCGTACACCCAACAATTGTTTGCTCCAATTGAGTCGTTTTTTCTATCATAGATTTCACCGGCCTGTCACGTTCGCCTATACTACGCCTCGTATTGACTACCCTAAAGTGGGACATTCCGTGCTTTGCTCGCGGTTCTCTCGTCATTGGCGATCTCTTTTGCCGATGGCCCATCGTGCGAGATTGTCGCGCGTCCGGACCGGGGCGCGTAACCCTGAACAGTTCAGGACAAAGAAAAACCGAAGTCTGTACTCGCAATCATCGCGCGCTTCATTCTAGGCCGGGAACTCAACCGGATGTTGTTACCGCGAGACGGTAGCGCCGATCCTCGCGGCAAACTTTCCTCTCCTCAAATATTCGGCAGTGCTGATCGGTGACGGCTCCTACGTTTACGGCTACGGCGCCAACCTGTTGACCTGCGCACGCGCTTGCGAGTCCTGTTCAGGCGGGCATCTTAGCGGCGCGACTCAATCGTCCGGCAGCGCTCTCACGCATAACCGGCTGGAGGCTCGGAAACATCAGGCAGCAGTCGGCACGCGCGTCCTGCGGACTAAGCGGGCGCCGAATAATTGGTTGCGCCAGATGATCGCAGATATCGTCCCCAGGTTCTGAGTTACCTGGATCACGTCGCTTATGCTGGTTACCGGGACAGTCGTTCGCCGGCAGCTCGTAGGCGAGCAGTCTTCCGCGCTTGGTTTGGATGTACCCGCCGAGTGCCCGCGTCCTCGGCACCGAACACTAGAGGCTGCGGCCGTCGAATGGGTTCACTTTGAGTTTGGAAGTATCAACCCCTTCCAGGCATCGCACGTTCACGGCCACGCCGGACCCGTCGGTCGCGGTGACGAACGGGGCGCATCCGCAGTTGGGACAGAACTGATGCTGGTACTTGCCGGTCATGAAGGTGTAGCTCGCGACGTTGGCTGCGGGCGTTTTGAGGCGGAGCTGGCCGCTCGGCACGAACCAGTGAAGGTAGCCGCGCTTGGCGCAGATCGAACAGTTGCATTCCATCACGTCCGGGATTTCGCCTTCGACTTCGAACGCGATTTTTCCGCAATGGCATCCGCCTTTCTGAGTCATTGTCTCTGCTCCTGAGTCCGGGTTGTCGATGAGTATAGCCGTCCGCGATTTTCGGGCAAGTCAGAAATTTAATGGCGGATTGCTGGCTTTGGCTCCCAGCGCAGCGGCAAACTGCCGGAATCGAGATGATCGCATTGAAGCTTGAGGCCCAAAGCCGGAGTTGACCGGAGTCGGACCTCGAGGAATCGCGGCCGCCTGAGCCGGCTCGAGCGAGCGCTGCAGAACGGCTACCGCTCGGGCACACACGCTCACCAGAGAATCTGCTTTACGGTCCAAGCCTGGATTGAGTCGGCCGCTTACTCGCCGAAATCCTCGAAGCGGGAGATGCGGCCTTTGCCGGTGCGTAATTCCCGCCCGCGAATATATTCGGCTACCGCCTCTTCGCCTGCGGAACGCGCGCGCGTAAAAGCCCACACATCCGCGATTTGATAGATGCCCACGCGGTCGAGCTTTAGCAGGAGGTCTCCGGCCTTCATGCCCGCCTGGTCCGCAAAGCCGCCGGGGAAAACTTTCACCAGCTCGATTCCCCATTCGCGGCGGACCGGCCACGCCGCGATGCTCGCGCGCCGGTCGTCGATGTGGCGCGGGATTTTCAAGCCCGAATGGAGGTAGACCATCAGGTCGGTTACTGCCTCGTCCCAGCCAAGCGAAAACGAGCCGCCGAAAATCTCCCAACCGGCCGCGTCGCCAAAACCCAGGTGAGTGAGTTTGACCGTCGTGCCCGCCCCGTTTTCTTCGAGTGCCGTTGTCGTTTCGACGTGACCCGGAATGGTGCCGCCAGACATCGTGGTGCGCACCAATTTGGGCGGCTCGAAATGTTCCACTCCCATCGTGATCGGCGGTTGACCCTCGATAGTCGCGACCCCGCCGCCATCGGGGTTGTCCTCAAACGGCAATAGCCAGGCGCCCATCTCCGCGCGATCGGTGAAGAGAGTCCATGCGCGAGCGATGGGAAAAGCGAGCTCGAGGCGCCGCTCGTATTTCCAGACCGGATTTGTCGATTTACCTGCGCCCATCGGGACCTCCACGGTAGGTTCGAAGTGTTTTCTGCAGGCCGGCTCAGTAGATGGGCCGCAGCTCCACGCGCCGGTTGAATGCGCGGCCGGCTTCGGTGTCGCTGGGCACCAGGAAGTGATAGTTGCCGAGCGCGAAGCCCATCTCGATGCGCTCGGAAAGAATTCCCGCGCGCTGAAGATATTGAGATGCCGCAGCTACTCTCGTACGCGAGAGTTCTAGACCCTGTTCAGGCGAGCACGGATCGTCGCCGAAGCCGTCGATGCAGACGCGAAGGTCGGGGCTATGCCGCATGAGGCCGGCGAGTTCGTCCAGTTGCAGTTTCGCGTCGGAATTGAGGTCCGCCAGATTCGATTCGAAATGAATCCGATATACGACCTTCGCGCCGCCGGTTACGTCGCGGCGCAACAGGCGCTCATAGGCGAGGAAAAGCCCGTCCCAGGAAAAATGATTGCTCGCCCAGTCGTCTGCTTCCTCCGGCGCAATGCCGTCGACGTGCCGCTGCAATCTTCCCAGCCAGCCATGGAAGCCGGCCAGCGTCATCGGACTCCAGCCCGCGCGCGTCCGCTTCAGGGTAAGAACGAGGCGGCAGCCTCCCGCCGCTTCAGACAGCTCGAAGCGAAGCCAGCCCCCGAAATCGATCAGATGCGGAGGCTCAAAATCGCCGATCACTCCGCTCCAGGACTTGCCATCTGACTCGAAGGCATAGCGGCCGCCGGCGCGGGGCTCGAGAAGCGTGCACGGAAGAAACCAGACCGTCACCTGCGCGGCGTCGGTCAACGCTTCCCACACCTGGTGAGGCGGATGCGAAAAGTGGCGCACCAGCCGCAGCTTGCGGCGGTCGACGAACTCGCCCATCACCATGTCTTCGTTCATTTCTCTCCTCCGCGAGACTTCTTCGCGGCGACCGCATCGAGATGGCGCTCCAAAGAATCGAAGCGCCGATTCCAGATACGGCGGCAACGCGTCACCCACTCATCGATCTCGTCGAACGCGGTTGGATCGAGACTGTAGACGCGCCGCTGCGCATCGCCACGCGCGGTGACGAGCCGGACGTTGCGCAGCACCCGCAAGTGACGCGAGATGGCCGGTTGGGAGATCGGGAAATGCTCGCCGATTTCGCCCGCGCTACGGTCGCGCTCGGCGAGCATCTCGACAATCCTGGCGCGGACCGGATCGGCCAGTGCAGCCAGGGCGCTCATAGCATCGACCTTAACACTGAAGTTATATAACAGTCAAGTTATATAAAAGACGCATCCGGCGAAATCGAGGACGTGCGGTTTGTCAACCTGGTCGCCCTCGGTCGCGGTGAAAAATACCGTCGCGAAATTCGTGTCGCGTCAGATGGTCGGCGATTCGTCGCGTGGCGTTCGCGCTTTCTTATCTGCTCAGTTACGCGCGCGGCGCGTCTCGAAGCGGACCGGCATGTGCTTGATGCCACCGACGAAGCTCGAGCGCAGCCGTTCGACTTGACCCGCGAGCTCGAAGTGCTCGAAGCGCTTCACAAGCTGGCGAAAAATTACCTCGAGCTCGAGACGCGCGAGATTCGCGCCGAGGCAGAAGTGCTCGCCGATACCGAACGCGACGTGCGGATTCGGATCGCGTCCGATGTCGAAGCGGTACGGGTCCTGGAACACGTCTTCATCGCGATTCCCCGACGGGTAGAACAGGCCGCAGGATTCGCCGGCGCGAATCTTCTGGCCGCGGACCTCGGCATCCTCTGATGCGGTACGCGCGAACTGGATCACCGGCGTGGTCCAGCGGACGATTTCCTCGACCGCCGTTTTCATCAGCGCGGGATTTTTCCTGAGCCGCTCCCATTGGTCCGGATTCTCGATGAACGCGAGCAGGCCGCCGCTGGTCGCGTTGCGGGTGGTCTCGTTGCCCGCCACCACGAGCAGGAAAAAATAGGAGAGCAGCTCGAACGGCTCGAGCGGCTTGCCGTCGAGTTTGGCGTTGGCGATGACGCTGGTGAGATCGTCCTTCGGTTCCTTCTGCCGCCGTGAAACCAGCTCCGCGAAGTACTGGAACATCGCCATCCGCGCGCGATCGAGCGTCTCGCCGGTACTTGCGCCCTGCTGGAATTCCGGGTCGGAGCCGCCGATCGTCTCATTCGTCCACTTGAACAGATTGTCCCAGTCCTCGCGCGGCGCGCCGATCAGCTCCGCGATCACGGCAAGCGGCACCTTGGAGGAAACGTCGATCACGAAGTCGCACTCGCCGCGCGCGGCGACCTTGTTCATCACGTGACTGGTCACATCGTCGAGCACCCGCTTTGCGATCTGATCGATCTCGGGCTCGAGCTTGCGCACCGAGCGCGGCGTGAAGCGCGTGTTGATCAAGCCGCGGTACTGTCCGTGCTCCGGCGGATCCATGTTGAGCAGATGGCGAAACGGATCCGGACCCGCCGGCGGGCCCTCGCCGGGCTGCTTGGGAAAAATCAGCAGCCGCGGGCCGTTGAGAAAGACTCGCGGCCGGGTCGAGATCGAAATGATGTCGGCGTGTTTGGTGATCGCCCAGAACGGATCGACGTTAGGCCGATCGTACCAGAAGACCGGCGCGTGGCGCCGCAGATACGCCCATTCGCGATGCGGGTAGCCGTTACGCTGGTAGTGCTCGTCGCTGATGATGTCGAGGGTGTCGAGCGAGAGCTCCTGATTGGTAGTTTGTGTCGTTGCCATTGGATTGATTGTGCGCGATCTCGTTGCGCGAGGCACCTGCGTGCGGCGGGCCGCGCGGCCTGCGCCGGCTAGTCTTTAGTCCTCGATCAGTTTGATGGCCTGGCGCGGGCAGATGCGGGCCGCTTTTTTCACCCGCTCGCGCATCGACTCGGGCGGCCGTTCGATCAGCAGGTGGCTCTTGTCATCGTCACGCACCTGGAACACCTCCGGCGCCGCCTCCATGCACTTTGTGTTTCCCTCGCACAGCTCCAGATCAACGACCACTCGCATCGCGAATCTCTCCTCGCCGCTTTTCGCGGGGCGCAAGCACAATTCCGAAACTATCCAACCATGCGACCAGTCCCTGCTACGAAACTAATCCTTGCCCGCCGGTGCGTGCAATCGGGAACTTATCGCGGCGCGGTTGCCTAGCGCGCGGCCCGGGATCAAGACTCCGTAGGGGGCGCGCTTGCGCGTGGCGGGCATTTCCTGCGATAGGAAACTCGAGTCTCGCGCGCGCGAAGGAGGACAGTTTCGGATGGCGAAATCAGTCGTCGTCGACGCCGACGGACACATCCTCGAACCAGCCGACTTGTGGGAGCGATTATCTCGAGCCGCGATGGCGCGATCGCGCGATTCGCATCCGCGAAGACGAGCAGGGACGCGAGTTCATCGAGATCGATCGCAAGCCGAGCCAGATGTTTCGCGGCGGAAGCCTGGGCGTGCTCGGCGGCGCATACCAGGACATCCGCGAGCTGCTCACGCCCGGAAAAGTCACCTATTGGCAGTCCGCCATGCGCACTCCCGGCGCAATCGATCCTGACGCGCGGGTGCGCGAGATGGACGAGCAGGGAATCGACGTCGCAATCCTCTACCCGACCATCGGCATCCTGTGGGAAGCCGAGTGCTCCGACCCGGAACTGTCGGCAGCGTACTGCCGCGCATACAACAATTACCTGATCGATTTCTGCTCGAAGCATCCGGGGCGTCTCATTCCCATCGCGCAGGTCAATCTTCGCGACGTGAAGCTTGCGGCCGCCGAGGTCGAGCGTGTGAAGTCGAAGGTCAAAGGAATTTTCACCACGCCGTATCCGCTCGGCGGACGGCCGCAAGGCGACTCAAGCTTCGATCCGTTCTGGGGCGCTTGCGAAGCAGCAGGCCTGCCGGTCTCGACGCACGTGCAGGTGCGCCCCAACTTTTTCGGCAGCGAGGTCGCCTTCGGCACGCAGGGCAACCCGTGGTTCTTCTTCATGCAGCTTCCCGAGGACTCGCTTCTGGGAGTCAACTGCGTATTCCAGGGCGGCGTCTTCGAACGCTTCCCGAAGCTTCGCTATGTGGTGCTCGAGATCGGATGCGGATGGGTGCCCGGATGGATGGAGCGCGCCGACGGCAAGTACGAGCTGTTCGGCTTCACCACCGGGATGCGCCACAAGCCGAGCGAGACGTTCAAGCGCAACTGCTGGGTGTCGTCGGACGTCGACGAGGATTCGATTCCCGACGTGGCGCGGCGGATTGGCGCCAATCGCATGATGTGGGCGACTGACTATCCGCATATCGACGCGCACAAGAATCCGCTCTTGGAGCTGCGCGAGCATCTCGGCTCGCTTTCCGATCAAGACCGCGACTGGATCCTTGGCCGCGCCGCCTGCGAGCTGTATCGGCTGTGAGGCCGGCGAGGACGCGGCGGCCTTAATCTGCTAACCTCTTGCGGCACCCGGTAGAATTTTGAGAAGTTCACAAAACCAATATGCGGTAGGACGGACATGACATGGCGGCACGTGTAATCTCGGCAGACTCGCACATGATGGAACCGGCTGACCTATGGACGGAGCGGCTCGATCGCAAGTTCGGCGACCGCACGCCGCGGGTGATGAAAATCGAGGGCAAGCCCGGCTTCTCGTTCGTCGCGCCGGGCGTGCGCCCGTTCCCGGTCTCCGCCGGCTTCGGAATCGGCAAGAGCGGCCAGGAGCTGAAGGAGCATTTGCAGAAAGGTTACGAGGCAGCGCGGCCGAGCGGATGGGACCCGGCCGAGCGGCTCAAGGACCAGGACATCGACGGCGTCGCCGCCGAGGTCATCTACACCACGCTCGGGATGCCGCTGTTCGGACTCGACGACGCGGAGCTCCAGCGCGCATGCTTCCGCGTTTACAACGACTGGGTCGCCGAGTTCCGCTCCTACGATCCCAAACGGCTCCATCCGGTCGCGCTGATCTCCCTCGAGGACATCGGCGAGGCGGTCAAGGAACTCGAGCGCGCGGCCAAAATCGGGCTCAAGAGCGCGATGATCTGGGCCGTGCCTCCGCATGACCGTCCTTATTACGATCCGAGCTACGAACCGTTCTGGGCCGCCGCGCAGGCTAATGACGTCCCGCTCTCGCTCCACGTCATAACCGAGAAAGGTCAGGGCGCCGGCGACAATCAGGAGCGGGTCCACACCGGCCCACGGCTGCCCGGCTCGGTGCGCATCCTGATGGGCACCATGGCGCCGATTCATTCGATTCAGCGCACGCTCTCGAGCCTGCTTTTCGGCGGCGTGCTCGAGAAGTTCCCGCGCCTGCGTATCGTGTCGGCCGAGAACGACAGCGGCTGGGTCGCGCACTTCATGTACCGGCTCGACCATTTCTACGAGAAGTTCGGCTCGATGTCCGACAAGGTCGGGCTCACCATGAAGCCGAGCGACTACCTCCGCCGCCAGCTCTGGGTCACCTTTCAGGACGACATTATCGGCCCGATGACCTGGAAGTTCTTCGGCGAGAACAACTTCATGTGGGCATCGGACTTTCCGCATACCGACTCGACCTGGCCCCATTCGCTGGAAGTGATCGAGAAGGACTTCGCTGGCGTGCCGGAGCCAGTCAAGCAGAAAATCGTGTGCGACAACGCAGCCCGGCTCTACCATATCGAGCTGAACTGACTTCCGGACAAACATTACATCTGACGAAAAATCAAATGGGCACCTACTACTTCATCAAGAGCAAGCTGGATGGCAACGTGATCGACATTCAGGACATTAAGGGGGACGACACGACATCCGGAGCGCTCCTCGACGCATATCCGCAGAAGACGACCGGGACCGACAACCAACTTTGGAGCGTAGTCGGAGGAGAGTTCCCGTCGCCCGTGTCGGCGGTGCCGGTGCTCTC